>CAVURW010000022.1:0-56480 GCA_963743595.1 uncultured Verrucomicrobiae bacterium | reverse complement strand
TCCGGGAAGAGTATCACTACGTTTACTGGGGTGCGGACGAGTACGACTGGCTCTACGGCGGACGCTATTACTATTTTTATGCGTGGTTCCCGTGGTGGCATCGTTGGGGCTGCTTTATTCTGTGGGAGCCGTGGATTTGGAACGGTTGGTACGGACCGGGCGGCACCGGCATGGGCGCTGACGATATCGAGATGGCGCGGCGTACCGAAGAGAGTGGCACACGTCACGCGCTACGCGATTTAGTGGCGCAAGGCGAAGCCGAATTAAAGCCCGATGGTACCTGCGATGTCGAGATCGATACCGCTCCCGCGCTGAAGACGATGGGTGACCGCGATCATCGCTACACAATCGAGGCCGAGGTGCGCGATGCGAGTCGGCGGACGATCACCGGCCAGGGCGATATTAAAGTCACCCGTCAGGAGTTTTACGGTTTTTGCGAAGTGAACCAAGGCTGGTATGAGCCGCATCAAGACGCGAAGGTGGAGATACGTACCCTAACGCCGGACAGCGTTCCCGTGGCGACCAAAGGGACCGTGACGATTTCCAAGATCACGTACGAAAACGGCGCGACCGTCCCAACGGAGGAGACCTCCATGAAGACGTTCGACGCGGAGACCGATCCCGACGGTCGTCTCTCGTTTACTTATTCGATTCCCGACGAGGGCCAGTATCGCGTCAGTTACAGCACCCACGACTCGACCAATACCGAAGTGCAAGCAAACGCCATTTTCTGGGCGTGTGGTGCGCACTTCGATGGAACGGTATATCGATTCAATAGCTTGGAGATTATCGCGGATAAGCGGACCTATCAACCGGGTGATACCGCGCACCTGCTGATCCACACGGCGGAGAATAACTCGAAAGTGCTCTTTTCGGACAGTGCCTCGCAAGGCATCTTGCGCAGCTACACGTTCTTGGATTTGCCGGAGCGCTCGACCGAAGTGGATGTGCCGATCACTGCCGCGAATAAGCCGAATTTCTTCGTCGAAGCGACGCTGGTTCGAAAATGGCCATGTGCATCAAGAGGCTCGCGAGATTTTCGTCCCGCCCTCGAAGGAGCTGCTCAACGTGAAGGTCGCATCCGATAAAGATGCGTACCGACCGGGCGACGTCGGCCGTGTGCATGTCGAGATGAAAGACCTCCTCGGTAATCCTGTGCAGGGACGAGTCACGCTCACTGGTTACGATAAGGCGGTGACCTACATACAGAATGAATTCGGGCCGTCACCGAAGGCTTATTTCTACGGTCAACGCCGAATCCATAACGTGAGTTCCATGAGCAACTTGGATGCGGAATTTACTGCGATTGGGCAGATCCAAGCGCCGGATCAGGAATCGAATTCTTGGGCATATAACTGGTTCAGTAGCTACGGCGGATTTGTTGCGGAGTTCTGGCACGCCAACTGGAGCAGATCTCTGAGCGACGAGAGGCATGCCCTGAAGATCGTACAGAAAGTTTGAAGTGCAATTGCAATAAGCCAGACTCGAAAACGGACTCAGGCCGCTGGCTCGGTGTTTGCCTTGCACCCAATGGCCAGTGAAATCGGCTGATTCCGTTAGTGGAAACGCCAGACCGGTTGTTCCCCTTCCCTAGATTTCGAAAGTGGATCAGCCGAGGGGCTGAAAAGAAGGACGAGCTCAGTGTGTCCGTGGAAGATCCCACGCACCCCGCCGTGCGTCAGAACTTCGCCGATACCGCCGCATGGTTCCCCGATTTAGTGACTGGTCCGAACGGAACCGTCGATGCCGACATCACGTTCCCAGATTCATTAACGACCTGGCGACTCCACGCGTATGGCATCACGAAAACGACCCAAGTGGGTGATGGTACCGGCGAAGTGGTGACTGCGAAGAAGGTGCTGGCGCGGCTGGAAGCGCCCCGTTTCTTTGTCGAGCGCGATGAAGTGGTGCTTTCCACAAACGTGCACAATTACTTGGCGACGACCAAGAATGTAACGGCGGAGTTGATCGTTCCGAGTGCGCAATTCGAGGCGCTCGATCCGACTGGAAGCTCCACGGATGCGGACGGCAATCTGCACCTGACCGCGAAGGCCGATGTCGCTCCAAAGGGCGAGCATCGGTTCGATTGGCCGCTCAAAGTGATTAGCCCTGGCTTAGTGCAGGTGACGACCAAGGCGATCACGGATGCGGGGAGCGATGCCATGCAGATGAAATTCCCCGTACTGGTGCACGGCGCGAATAAGACTGTGGCGATCAATGGATCTTACCGCGTCGATGACGCCGGCAGCCGCGATCTCGTTCAACATTAGCCCGAGCAGATCGATCCTGAGCAGGCAAAGCTTGAGCTCTGACATTGAGCCCTAGCTTGGCGGGCGTGATGATCGATGCACTGCCCTATTTGGTGGGCTACCCCTACGGTTGCACAGAGCAGACGATGGATCGCTTTTATCCGGCGATTCTCGTGAAGCATACGCTGCAGACGATGGGCACCGATCTGGAAACGGTCGGCAAACAACGCAAACAGATGAATGCGCAGGATGTGCAGAATCGGTTGAACAACCGGATGTCGACCCTGTGTTCGATACGGAGTTGAACAAGATCTTGCGGGCGAGCCTGGATCGGTTGAAGAACTTCCAGCACTCCGATGGCGGTTGGGTTGGTGGGCGGAAGATGACGCCTCTCCGTATCAAACGGCCTATGTGCTTCAGGGTCTCTCTGCAGCTCAAGATGCGGGCGTCTTGGACGATGCTTCCATGTTATACCGTGGTCGGCAATATTTGGCGAACTGCCTGGAGAGCGAGCTGCAAAAGCCGAAGGACAAGCAGTATCTGCCGGACCTAGTGGAACAGAGTTACTGGGCCTACATCTTGACGCTCACGAAAGATGAGCCGAGTGACCTTCGTAAGAAATGGATGGACGATCTTTACGAGCATCGCGGTGAAATGAACCGGTACGGCCAAGCGCTGCTGGCACTGACCTTCCACATGCGGCATAACGATGACCCGCCAAGATGCTGGAGGAAAATATCATGCAATTCCTGCAGAAGGATGACTCGAACGATACGGCGTGGGTTCGTACACCTGCGGAGGGTTGGTGGTTCTGGTGGAATAATGATATCGAGACGAACGCCTGGGTGCTGAAAGCGCTCGTGGAGATTGATCCAAAGAGCGATATCTCACCGAAGTTGGTGAAGTGGCTGATGAACAATCGCAAGAACGGCTATTACTGGAGATCGACTCGCGATACCGCGCAGGTGATTGGGGCCATGGCCGATTACATGAAGGCGAGCGGCGAGGGGAACCCCGACTACGATCTAACCATCAAAGTGGATGGCGAGCAGGTGAAGCAACTTCACGTGAACAAGGACAACTTCTTCACATTCGATAACCGCGTGGTCCTCTACGGGCTGCAAGTGAAGCCCGGCAAACACACGATCACGCTGGAGAAAACGGGATCTGGCGCACTCTATTACAGCACCTACCTGAGCTACTTCACAAAGGAAGACGACATCAAGGGCGCGGGCAACGAAATCGAGATCCAGCGCACCTACTACAAGCTCACGCAAAAGACTGAGCAGGTGGTGATTCCAAGTAACGGCAATCCCGCAGCAGCGCAGGATCAACCCGATTCCGCAACCGGTCACACGGAGACGCGGGACGAGTGGGATCGAACGGAGCTGAAAAATGGGGATGCGGTGAAGAGCGGCGACATGATCGAGGTGGTCCTGAAGATTCACGCGAAAAACTCATACGATTACCTGGCCTTTGAGGACATGAAGCCTGCGGGTTGTGAGCCGGTCGATCTGCGTAGTGGCGGGAAGTTCGCAGGAGGTCTCTGTCCGAACGTGGAGCTGAGGGATACCAAGACGGTCTTCTTCATCGGCTTGCTGGAGCAGGGCGATCACATCTTGCGGTACAAACTGCGCGCCGAGACTCCGGGCACGTTCCACGCCTTGCCGACGAATGGCTACGCTATGTACGCGCCGGAAGTGAAAGCGATCAGCGACGAGATGCGGTTAAAGATCGAAGACGATGGGAAATAGTACCTGTATCGATCCAGAATTCCGATGCGTGAACAAGCCCGAGTTCATGTTGGTGGCTCTGCGTGATGAGCTTACAACAGTTGCGACAGGGCCGCTTACGCGGTGGAGGCACCCTGGCACATCGGTTGCAGACCTGCGCCGAATTATTTAGCCGCCTTTTTTTCCGAGCCAGAGTGGAGGCGGGGCTCGGAAAGCAAAAAGCGGGGAGTGCTCTCGGCTCACCACACGGCTCCACGTCACCAACACCGTCCATCTTCCATCTTCACCACAAATGCTCCTCAAACCAAGCAAACCTTGCCGACTGCCTTCCCCGTCCCGATCCCGCCAACAAACCCGCACGAAACCGAAGCCTTCGCACTTCCTGTTCAATCTTAACCAAGCAGCACCCCTTCCTGTTATGTCATCAGACTACGCAGTACGAGATCTTAAATGACAGATATACCCATGCTTTTAATCGTTGAAAAATGCGACCAGATTTGCGACCACTGCGACCAAAAATGCGACCACGGGAGTTAGTTCGAATTAGGAGGAGTTTAGGTAGTTTCTCCTGGATTCTGAGGCAGTTACGGGTAGTCTAAGTACCAACTTGAGAAAGCGGTAACGGGGCGAGCCCCACCCTTCGGAGCCACTCGCAGAAGTCTTTTCTGAGTTGCTCTTTTAAACATCGTCAAAAACCTCCGACTGGGCCTGAAATTGGGCCTAAATGCCCTGTTTTTAGGGTTAGTCAGTCAAAGGTATGAACCCTTTAGCAGCTCCAATCTAATCTTTGCTGCGCCGGGCTTTCTCAGAAGGAGCAATCCGTTATGTGTCTAGGGAATCCCTTCGATCAACGGTCGCACCTCTGCAGTCATAAAAATCTTCAAAAACTTAATTTTCGATTCGGATGCTCTTATCCCTGAATCGCGACACTGATTTAGTCAGCTCGATACGCTTCGCGAATCTCGTGGTGGTAGGGTTACGAGCGCCGCCCACCGATCTGCCTCCCCAAACCTCGGCAGCTCGGTCGGCTTTACGCGCTCGTAGGCAGGGGTCGCGCCAGGGCCGCTTACGCGGCGGAAGGCCCCTGTCACGCCCCCTGCGCAACTGCGCCGATTTAATTAGCCGCTTTGTGTTCCCGAGCCAGAAGGAGGCGGGGCTCGGGAAACAAAAAGCGGTGTGCTCGGCTCCCGGTGGTCGCCGGGTCGCGCGGTTTGTCGGTCTCACCCGAGATCGCCGTTTGTCATCCGTCGATCATGAATGAAAATAGAACGAAACGAACGGTATCAATGATTGCTTTCAGGGAGCGGTCTGAAGTCCCATCCTTCAAACCGCCCTTGAAGGTCTCTATTTCTTGGCAGGCATAATGTTGAACCAGGCCTGAGCCGCTTCCGGAGTCACCAATTCCCGGTAATGTCCGAAAATGATGTCAGGCGAATTACCCGCTTCCAAAGCGACTCGCGCCGTGTCATGTAGAATAGCCAGTCGGTAGGAGATAAACGAATAACATTTTCGTAATAGACATTGAGTAGTAGTGAGAGCGGTTTGAAGTCCCATCCTTCAAACCGCCCCCAAAGGTCTCTATTTCTTGGCAGGCATAATGTTGAACCAAGCCTGAGCCGCTTCCGGAGTCACCAGTTCCCGGTAATGTCCGAAAATGATGTCAGGTGAATTGCCCGCTTCCAAAGCCACTCGCGCCGTGTCATGCAGAATGGCTAGGCGGTACGAGATGAACGAGTGCCGTAAACCATTCTTTGCCCACTTGAATCCCTTGCAGTATCTTCGCGCTGCCATTTGCGGGTTAAAGTGAAGGCAAACTGGGCCGGAGTCTTGTTTATGAGGCAAAAGCCACAGCTTGAGATTGTCCGAGATCGGCACCAAGCGCCGCCGCCTCGTCTTGGCCTTACTCGCGTCCACCGTTACAAACCCTCGCTCCAAATCGATCTCTTTCCAGTCTAACCGTTGCAGCTCAGCCGCTCGCAATCCGGCAAACGCCCCCAGCGCTAGGAAGGGGACCACAGCCGAAGGCACTCGATTGAGCAAGCTTTCCAGTTCTTCCGGTTTGAAGATCGAGACGGGCATCGTCGGTTCCTTGTAACGAATCATCGCGTTAAACGGGTTTGATCCCTTGACCAAGTGCCCCCGCTTCTCCGCCCATGTCCCCAAGGTAACCAGCGTCTTGATTAGGTGATTCTTGGTGACCGCTCCCAGTTTTGTTACCCCTCCCAACCACTGATCAAGAGCCGCCGTGCTCAGATCGCTCAAGCTGTCAGTCGGGAAAGCTTTTACCAGTCGATCGGTCTTTGCTCGACACGTGGCTACATGCTTGGCTGAAAAGCCCGATTGAGCCCGCGACGCAACAAACTGTTCAGCACAAAGTATCTAGCGGAACCCGCCCCACTTCGCATCGATGATGCCGCAAAAAGAATTCAACCGCTTCCTGCAAACTCGACTTTCCCAGTTTGCCCACCGCCTGCGCATGTTCCGCCACCGCCACATGAAGCGCATAATTCGAAGCCAGAACCTTTCCGAGCCGCCACGTAACTTTCCAGTTCCGGTGTCGATAAATTGTCAACCGCCTCTCGCATCCATTGCCAGATCACCCACGATCGACCGAGCCACCCGCTTCGCTTCTGCCTTATCACAAAAGTTACGCTGGACACGCCGCCCACCCTCGTAGTACGAAAGCTGGAACATCGCCTTACCCCGATTCACCGAACTGTACATTTTCACCGTCTTCTTACCATTTGAGATTTCTGTTGCCATATATTTTCATGGCGAATGTCAACCTCCCTCAACTGCTATGAGTTCTGTTATGCTCGAAGCTCCTACTTGCGTAAGTAGTTGTCGTTATAAGCTTTGTTGGCATACCGTTGGAACTCTACGGAGCACGATTCCCCCTGAGCGCGAAAGGCGCGATCCGTAACAAAGCCTAGCATAAGGGCGGCTGACAAGCCGTCCGAAGTGCTAGGTTCGCCAACCCAGTCGTTAGAGTTCCAAAGGAACGATAATCCGTGACCGTTAGCACGCCGGTAACTCTCGCTGTATTTAGCCTTGACCACGTCGCCTTGCTCCTGCTATTCGTATGGGTTCCCGAGCAATTCTGCCCGGGTCCATATTTTAGGAAAACCAGGATCGAGGTGAATTCAGTTGAGTGAAGTCCGTTTAAAAAAAGGCGAGTCCGTTGATAAAGCCCTCCGTCGGCTCAAGAAAAAGCTCGATCGCGAAGGCACCTTGCGCGAAGCCAGAACGCGCCGTAATTACGAAAAGCCGAGCGAAAAACGCCGTAGAAAAGCCAAAGAACCCAAGTTGAACTACTGGGGCAGCTTTTCTCTCTAGTTGATCCTTCAACTCCCAAAACCGACCTACTCACCTAGGTCGGTTTTTTTGTTTCTAGTGGTGGAGAGGAAAAGGCGGAGGCGGACCGAAGTAAAGGCCGTCTGCTTTCACCTCAAAACACAACCCGGTTTGACCCTCTATTAACGTAATTAGCTGTCTCAGAGTAATATCATCGATATTCACGGTCACGCGATCATGTATATCTGAATTCAGAGGCGCAACGACGATCTTGATTCCGATCTTCTTAGGATCACACTCCTTTGCTTTTTCTGAAACTAAAGCCATGGCTTCTGCAATTGTTTTGTCGTTGATACTGACGTGATCCACAACAATAGAATCGAGTTTATCGACTATCTTATTTGCTGGATCGCTCTCATCTCGGAGCAGGAGCCAAATAATATTCCGCATGCTTGAGTTGCTGAGCTGTAAAGAATGATCTTCCTCAAAGAAACAGTACTCGCCCAGAACCACGTCAAATGTGGAAAGAAGGTGTCTTTTTTTCCAAACGGTTATCGTAGCGCCGTCTGAGGTGAAATAGCCTTCAATCACTGGACTGATTACAATTCCTCGATACTCCTGAATCTGCTTAGAAAACCGATCTAATTTAAATCGATCCGTTATCGTGATTTTGTGCCTGCCCAAATCACCATCGTCACTTGAATCAACTACGATCGTATCGGCTTCTTTAACGGCATTGATAACCTCGGCAGGAAACGGCTTGAATTCACCCAAGCAAAATCCACCTGAAGTGAGATAGCACGCCAATAGCAGGCAGATGTATTTCATAGGATCAACTCTGTTTTGTCGCCTTAGCCCAGATCAATTCAAACTCGTCTTTCGATATCTCCTCCGGCTCGAATTCGGGATCGGCAGCTATTTCGTCAAGGTGCGGAACCGGTTCTTCCCCCAGGTCACACATCGGGGTTTCAGAGAAAACGCCAGGACCTGCATAAACCAGGGTTCCATTGGCGAACACGTCCACTTTCCTCCTCTCCCACCGTTCCTCGTCCAGCTCGCTAAACAGATCGATCGGGTAAGCACTGTCCGTGTGGAGCCATCTTACCTTGATGTACTTCACCGGGGCACCCTACAGCTTCCCGCCGTTCACATTCGCGAACGTCTTCAGGCGCAGCGCATTGAGGCGGATGAAACCCGTGGCGTCGGCTTGATTGTACGCGCCTTGGTCGGCTTCCATCGTCGCCACGTGCGGGTTGTAGAGAGAGACAGGGCTGCTCCGCTTCACGATGATGATGTTCCCCTTGTAGAGACGCAGGCGGATGGTGCCGCGCACGTTCTTCTGGCTCTCTTCGATCGCCGCCTGGAGGAAGTAGCGTTCCGGCGCGAACCAGAAGCCGTAATAGACCAGCTCTGAGTACTTCGGAATGAGCGAGTCGCGCAGATGCATCACTTCGCGGTCGAGCGTGAGTGTCTCCAGTTGTCGATGGGCAAAGGCGAGCAGCGCGCCACCGGGCGTCTCGTACACGCCGCGCGATTTCATTCCCACGAACCGATTTTCCACGAGATCAACGCGGCCTATGCCGTGCTTGCCACCCAGCTTATTCAGCGTGCGCAGAACGCCAGCGGGCGACATCGCTTTGCCATCCACCGCGATACAATCGCCCTTTTCGAATTCGAGCTCGACCTCTTCCGGTTGATCCGGTGCCAGCATTGGCGAGACACTCAGTTTAAACATGTCGGCGGGCGGCTCCACGGCGGGATCTTCCAGCATGCCGCTCTCGAAGCTGATGTGGAGGAGGTTCCGGTCCGTGCTGTAGGGCTTGGAAGCGGTCACCGGCACCGGAATGCCATTCGCTTCAGCGTAAGCAACGAGGTCGCTTCGCCCTTTAAAGCTCCATTCCCGCCACGGCGCGATGACCCGGAGCTCCGGCATCAACGCGGCAAAGGTCAGTTCAAAGCGCACCTGGTCATTGCCCTTACCGGTAGCCCCGTGAGCCACAGCATCGGCCCCTTCGATCTTCGCAATCTCGGCTTGGCGCTTGGCGATTAATGGCCGCGCGATGCTCGTACCCAGGAAATATTGATTCTCGTAGAGGGCATTGGCGCGGATCATTGGGAAGATGAAGTCGCGCGCAAATTCCTCAGTCAAATCGTCGATGTAGCACTTCGAGGCCCCGGTCTTCAGCGCTTTTTCATTCAGCCCGTCCAGCTCCTCTTCCTGGCCGATATCGGCGCAGAACGCAATGACTTCAGCTTTATAAGTTTCCTTCAACCACATGAGGATGATGGACGTATCAAGACCGCCCGAGTAGGCAACAACGATTTTCATAGATTACCGGCAAGAGTGAATGGGGGTTGCAAGCCTGTCAAGCTGGCGTCTTTAGGGTAAGCTGAAGCCGTCGATGGCAACAGGTCCACCCGATTTGTGGGTACTCCGGGAGAAAGGTTCCTAATGATGCAAACGTTCTGCTGAGGTTGACGAGGACCCGTTGTGGACAAATCCACCGTGCCGACTAGCAGCTGACGCGGTTGAGAAGAAATTGCTAAAAGCTGCCAGGTTCAATTTGTATTGGTTGATGCGTGGGCCGTGGCGAAGCCCCGCCGTTCTCATGGACCCTTGTTTCGGCTTGATCTCAAACGGGGATTGCTCCCCGCGAGCTCCGAGTTACAATCCACTGCCGTTAACTCTCACTATTTATGAAAGCGAACCTATGTCGGTAAAAATTAACCTCGTTTTGATCACTTCACGGGTTCTAACGTTACTCCCTACTTTTGCGATTGCCCTCGTTTTTCTCGCCTCGACCTTACCATGCTTTGCTGTCGACGTCCCACCGCCCGTTGCTTCCACCGAACTGCCGGTCGCTCCCGGGCCTTTCGAGCCTTCCTGGGATTCACTTTCCAAGTATCAGTGTCCCGAATGGTTTCGTGATGCCAAATTCGGCATCTGGGCCCACTGGACCGCGCAATCCCAGCCAGAGCAGGGGGATTGGTACGCGCGTAACATGTATGGGGAGAGCCCCGCGAGCAACTCGACCTACCAGACCCATATCCGCGAATATGGACATCCCTCCAAGGTCGGCTTTAAGGAGATGGACAACTTATGGCACGCGGAGAATTGGGATCCGAACAAACTGATCGCGCTCTACAAAGCAGCCGGCGCCAAATACTTTGTGGCCCTGGCGAATCACCACGACAATTTCGATTGCTTCGACTCCACCTACCAGCCTTGGAACAGCGTCAAAATCGGGCCACATAAGGATATCGTCGGGATGTGGGCCCAAGCGGCGCGGGCTGCCGGCCTCCGCTTTGGCGTAACGGTGCATGCCGCTCGCACCTGGGATTGGTTCGATGTCGCCCATGGTGCGGATAAAACCGGGCCGCTGGCGGGAGTTCCGTACGATGGCAATCTGACGCTCGCGGATGGCAAGGGCAAGTGGTGGGAGGGCCTCGACCCCGCCGATCTCTACGGCCCAGCGGGCGCGGCCCGCACTCCGGAGGCCCGTGCGGCTTACGATCGGAAGTTCTATAACCGCACCATCGATCTCGTGACTAAATATCACCCTGACCTCCTCTATTTTGACGACGGAATTCTGCCGCTCAACAAGGAACCGGGAAATTACGGTTTGAAAATAGCCGCCGATCTGTACAACTCCAACATCAAGTTGAACGGGACCAACGAGGCGGTCATGAATACAAAGGGCATCGGCTCGCAAATGCGCAAAGCCTTGCTGCTGGATATCGAGCGGGGTAAATCGAACAAGATAGACCCGTTGCCCTGGCAGACCGACACCTGTATCGGGCAATGGCATTACGCCCGCGCCAAGTTTGAGTCGCATTCCTACAAGAAAGCGAGTGAAGTCATCCCCACACTGGCCGATATCGTGAGCAAAAACGGCAATCTCCTGCTCAATATTCCCGTCAAAGGAGACGGCACCATAGATGCAGACGAAATCGCGTTTCTCCAGGAAATGGCCAAGTGGTTCGCCGTGAACGGTGAAGGCATTTACAGCACCCGGCCTTGGAAGATATATGGCGAAGGCCCGGCTGCCGATGCAGACAGCTCCAATACCAAGGCAAGCAAGTCCGATGTCTCCAAAACGCCCTTCACCTCTCAGGATATCCGCTTCACCAGCTCCAAGGATGGCCAAACCCTCTATGCAATTGTGCTGGGCTGGCCTGCGGATGGTAAAGTCGCAATTAAATCCCTCGCCCATGGCGCGCCCAACTACGACGGCGAGATCGGAAACGTGCAACTGCTGGGTAGCGACAAGAAGCTCGCCTTTACCCGTAACGGGAGTGCGCTGTCGGTTACCCTGCCGACTGAGAGACCGTGCGACATCGCCTATATCCTAAAAATCACCCACGGCTAAACATCCCGATAAGGCTTCGAGCAATCAGATGCCTTCGTGCCTTTAGGCCCAACGGGCTAGGTGGCGTGTACCCAGGGTTGCCTCGCTACGCTCGTTACCCTTCGCTAAGTCATGGTGATTGCAGGCTGAAGGAATGTGTCAAATCATTTGACAATAAACCTATCGCAACCATCGCGTCGTAACATCTAACCGCCCTATCCCTTCGGTTAGCTCCAGCGAAACCAAAAAATCTGCGCTTTTTTGAAAATATTTTGACTGGAACGGCACCAGCGGCAGGGTGACTACCCGACTTCGCGCGATCCATGGTTGAATGGGCCATGCTTAACACACTCCCTACCGTATTCGATCACCAAACCCACTCCCTCAACAAACAAATCCGCGTGGCTATGAAGCAAGAATTGCTCGGCCAGCTGCTCCGCGGCGTGGATGAACGGCAACTCCCGAAACTCATGCGCCTTTTTCACATGCTCGTGAGCCAGGAGTTGAAAGATTGCGCGCTCGATCTCAAGGAACGCGAAATCCAAATGAAAGAAGAGAAAATGTGCCGTGAAATTGAGGCGGAGGAAGCCGCAAAGAAGCAGGCCGCCACGTCGACTAACGCTGACGCCGACGACCCACCCACCAACGTCGAGGACGAAAACGATCCCAACTACAAAACCAACAAACACAGCCCGCGCCGCATGCGAGAGGGGTTGAAGCGAATGTTCGCCGACGCCGCTGCCGCCGAAGCGCACGAAGCCAAAACCACAAAACGAGCTGCTGCCGATCAACTCACCTCAACACCGTAACCCTGCCGTCACCTGCCAAACGATTTACCCTTCTCCGTAATACTGAAATGATAGGCCTTACCGCCCTTTTTTGGCTTCCTCACGAAAAGCGAGTGCGCGAACGTTTTCGCCGTGCTTTGCACCAGCTCACCATCCGGATACTTGGACTCGTAGACCTCCACGAGTTGCTCATCCAAACAATACTTAACGATCTCATTGGCGATTTTCCCGGACTTCTCACGGAATTGCGGATCTTTCTTAAACGACTCCTTCAGCATATCCGCCTCCGGGAGGCCCTCGTAGCCGCCATCCCAATAGGTGTGCAACCAGATATCCCAAATCGGCACATCGTGTTGTTCCATAACTTGAAGAACGATCTCCAGATGATCCGGGTAATTTTTCTTGTTCGCCAGTTCCATGGGAGCCAGAGCCGCCGAGACGGGTTCGTCCGTTTCATTCGACGGATCTACTTCCGACGAGGCTACGATGGACCATGCGACCTCACCAAAGTGGCGCCGCCAAAACTGACACAGGCGGTTGCTAAAATTGAGAAAAGGTTGCCGTTGCCGATAGACCAGCCCGGTGGGTTCCTCTGCATAGTCCAGATAAAGATCGCTCTCCGAAAGGTTAGCGATCTCTTCCTCGGTATATGGCCAGGGTCGTTCCGCCGCGTAGTTCGGCTTAGGCAATACGGCGGTTGTCGTCAGACCGAAGATGTGTTCGAGCGGCGTTTGCTTTTTCGGCAAGGGACCCAATTTACGCCAGTCCCCTGGAATATGATCCACCGGCAGGAAAACGAGCCCCTTGAAACGTTGTTCTTCCAACCTCTCCTTAACCAACTTCTTAACGATAAAATGGCCGACCCCGAAACAGAATTTGAAGGGAGGCGGCTGGACTGAAACTTTCAATCGCCCCTCCCGTGTGATGGATTCAATTTCGTCATCGAATTTCTCGGCTAGTCCCCGGATGAGCAGCGCTTTTCTAAAATCGGACTCTTCGTAAATCAGCTCGCTAGTGTATGCAATTTTCTTTAGCGGCTTGATGGCAAGGTCTCCCGAATTCACCGCATAACCCAGCGACTTAATGAGCGTGAGGATGCCTTCAAATTTGGTCGATTTCGAGCTACCAACGAAGACGAATCGTGGCAGGTCGCCATGTATTGGTCCTTTGCAATCGGGAAAAATTGCGAGCAAATCGTCCACTAACTCAGGGTAGAGGAGCGGGGAAAGGTCCAGGGTAACTTTGTAGAACATGCCGAAGTCAGGTTAGATGGAAAGCCGGAGCCTGACGACTCGATATCGGTTGGCAATTCTCACCTGGCGATTTAGGGTCTGCACATGGGACACGACATACATATCACGCGAAAGGAGAATTGGTTTGATGAAGAAGGGCCGGAGATCACGCTTCAAGAGTGGGCCGATTACGTGAAGAGTGACCCAGAAATGCGATTGGACGGATTTGCAGAGGCGGCGACGCCCCAAGGAACCTTGCGCATTGAAGAGGCGGGCATCGCGGTTTGGACCGCTTACTCTAAGCATGGCGAGAACGGTAATATGGCGTGGATGTGCTGGTCCGATGGGGAGATCGTTTTGAAGAGCCCAGACACGGAACTTCTCGTGAAAATGTATAAGATCGCCAAAAAACTCGGTGCTAAGGTTCAGGGTGACGAAAGCGAAGTCTACGATGCTAACGGCGATATTATCAAAGACGAATAACCCGCGTGGCCAAATTCTCACATCTGGAAGACGTCGAAAAAGCAGCAGCACGTAATCCCGATTCGTTCTTCATTCCGAGTTTAGCGGAACGGCGTAGTAAAAGGGTGGGCGATTCGGTTCGCCTTCATTTCATGCTAACGGAGGCAGAGGACCACGAACCTAGGGCCGAGCGGATTTGGGTAACGGTGACTCGGGCTAAGGGCTTCTTCAGTAATTACAAAGGCAAACTGGAGACCAATCCCCTGTTTTTTGAGGAGTTCCAGTTCAATGATGAGATTGCTTTCGAACCACGACACATCGCCCAGACTCTCATCAAAATGGGCGATCCACTCTGGATTGACTCTGCGGATCAAATGGCCTTCGTCTCAAAAATGTGTCTGGAGAAAGGGAATTGCGTTCGGTTTCTGTATCGAGAGCAGGCGCTTCGAAAGGAAGACAGTGGCTGGCGCATGTTTTCAGGTCTGGAGCCGGATGGTTATGCAAACGACACTGCGAATATCAGTCTGCAGAAAGTGGAGATAATGCTTTCGAGTGACCCGACTTTACTGGAGCCGCTCAAGGGCGAAATTGGGTCGGTTTACGAGCGAGACCAGTTGGGCAAGCGTTGGCAAAAGGTTACCGATTGGAAGCGACCAAATCATGAATAACCGGCCCGTAATCTCAATTGACAGGCTCTTTACTACCCTATAAGCTGCTTGTTAATGAGCACGCAAACAGACGGATCGGCGCAGGACGCGGAATTGGCATCACTGGTGGAATTGACCACCAAACGGAGCGACCCAGCAGCGCGCGAGGAAATCCTGCTTAAACTGGTCCGCAGCGATGACCCGGAATTGCGTCGGTTTGCGGTCGATTACTCGGGCGCGACTGAAGCGGTTTTGCTGGCCGGGCTGCATAGCGACGACAAATCGCTGCACCTGTCGTGCGTTGATAATCCCAATGCGACGGCGGCGGTTCTGCTAGAGGGCGTGGCGAACCCAGACCTGCAGGTGGCGGCTCGCTCGATATACAACAAGAATGCGACTGCGGAAGTGGTGCAGGCCGGTTTCGATACCGGTAATCCCCGCATTCAAATGTCTGCCGTGCAAAGCCCGCTGGCGACCGAAGAGGCGCTGGAAAAGCTCATTGCCGATCCCAAAGCCGATTTCGATGTGCGGCGCGTGGCCGTGGCTCATTGCCCGGCGAATAGTCTTCACGAGCTCTTCAAAGACAAGAATCCTGAGGGCAACAAGGAGACCGCATGGGTTCAGCAAGCGGCGCTGGAGAATTTTGACGAGACCGGTCGCAACCAGTTTCCGCGTAAGGTAAACGAAGGCACCCTGCTCTTAGCGGCGGAGAATTCGGATCGAACCGTGGTGGAGCGCTCGGTGCAGCATCCAGATTCGACCCCCGAAGTGGCAGTAAAGGCAATCGAGAATCCGGTCATTAAGTCGTGGCCGCATTCGGTGGAGAACGCCGTTTCCGATAAGCTGGATGCTCTGAAAAGCGAGCCCGATAGCGAAAAAGCGCAAGCCTGGTTTGCCATGGCCGAAGCGAAGTTCCCGAAAATAGCCGCAGCTCACCAGGAGACCTTCGGCGGCGGCGTGAAGATGTAGAGGCGCTAGCTAACGGGATCGCCTGGGACGAATCGCCGCACACTGTGTGCGCCAATAGTCCGGATCGTATTCCACCAAGATTTCGTGGCGCGTGCGCTCGATCATGACCAGTTCATTGGCGAGCGCTCGGGCCGCCAGGTTTTGGCCTTCCTGCATCAGGCCGATCAGGAGATGTTCTGTCCCGATATAGTGGTGACCGAGCCGCTTGGAATCCTCACCAGCCAGCTTAAAGACAATCGAGATACGAGGTACGGCATAGAGGGGCCCCACATGGAGCACATCGGGGTCTGAATCGACCTTTGATTTGACCTCTGAAACGATCTTCTCCAAATCCGGCTCCAATCTCCGAAGGACATTATACGCAACTCCTTGCTCCACGCCAATAAGCGCCATAAGCAAATGCCCTGTCTTGATCAAGGTGGGGTCCTTGGTCTCTTTTCGCGCCAGTCTCACCACTTGCATCGCGCGCGGCGTGAAGTTCACTAAGTCGGGATCCCGCAACTCTGTCTCAATAAGTCGGGCCCTACCCAGATACCGCACATCGACGTTTTTCAGCTTTTCAAGATCGACTCCTATCAACTGGAGGATCAATGCCGCCGGACCTCTCGTCTCCTCGATCAAGCTCAAAAAAAGGTGTTCCGTTCCCACTTCTTCATGTTGAAGCACGCTCGCTTTCTGGCGCGCCCACGTAATCAAACGTTTCACCCGCGGCGTGTAGGGCCTCGACCGCGCCAGGGTGCTTTCCAACCCCACACCCGTCAACTCCTCGATTCGAGCACGAACGACTTCTCGAGTCACGCCCTGCGCAAGTAACCAGTCGCGTGGGGGAGATTCAAGATTCACCAGAGCCAGTAGCAGATGTTCCGTCCCGACATAATTATGATGAAACGACTTCGCCTCTGCACGCGCCAGCTCGATAGCAAGAACAGCGTCTCCGTTCAGATTCTTTAGATCGAGCTCGGGCACCGGATCACTCCTTATTACGTTCAAAACCACCAATAGAACGCACTGTCGATTTTTAGCTTGGAACAATTCAAGCAAGCCTCGGGATGGCCAGTGCGATTCAAATGCGCATCAAGAATCGTTTGGAATCGACCTGAATTGAGAATCTCTTTGAGCGGTTGTTTACGAAGATCGCCCAGTTCAAAACCGCCGTTGACATCGAAGCAGCAGAGCGCGAGTGTGCCGTTGCTCAGCACGATGACTTCGGCGCGATTGAAGCAGGGATACGCCTTGAGCCGCTTGAAATTCATGCTGACGAATTTCTCGTCTTTTCGCCCATCCACGGGAAATACGGAGACGTAATCGGAGCGGTCGGCCCAGTGTTTTTGAAACGCGGTGAGCTCGTGGCGATTGTGTTCCGTGAGCGTAAAGAAGATCTCGATTCGCGGTTCCTTCAGGCCCCGCTTATTGCGCTCGTTGTAGAGCGCTTCGATGCCGTTGTACACAGTATCGCGATCCGCTTTCACGCGGATCTTTTCGTAGGTCTCTTTCGTAAAACCATCGATGCTGAAGCAGATTAGGTTCGGCGGATCATTGAGCGTGCGGTCGATGTGATTCTGTTGCAAGAGCAGCGTGCCATTGGAGTAGTAGTAGCAGCGCAGGCCGTTCTGGCGCACGAATCGGATGCGGTCGTAGATCAGCTTGTCGGTGTAGGGCTCGTTGTACTGTTGCAGGCCTACCTCTTTCGCGCCGAGCTCCTTAGCCTGCGTGACGATGGACTGAAACAGGTCCAGCGGCATCGTCTCCTTCGTGCGCTCCATGTCCGGGTACGGGCACATGATGCACGCCAGATTGCAGACGTTATTCGGCTCAATGACGATTTGGCGAAGCTTGCCGGTTACTTTGGCACGGGCCACGCGCAGGTACACCATGTCGTAGAGATGACCGATGATGGGCAGATTGATCACTCGCAGCATGTTGTGAAAGAGCCAGGGCCGCGTGACAATCGCGGTTTTGATATCGCGCAGGCGCGGCAGGAGACGGCGTTGCGGCTCGGTCTTGATCACAAGAAGAACATAGACGCTCGATCGGGTGGGGGCAAGGGTTGTAAGAGAATCGCGACCGATTGCGATGATAGTCCAAATATGGATTCAAAACGAGTTGTGTGGGCGTTGGGTTTTATGATCGTGGTGCACGGACTGTCGCTGGCGAGCGGCACCTGCGGAAGCGTGCACGATGGCGTGGTGATCGTCTCGCTGCGAAAGTTTCAGGTGGCGGGGGCCAGTCACGTCCATCTCTACGAGTATGGCACGGATGGAAATATGATTCGGCAGCTCACGGATGATCCCGGCTACGACGATTTCGATCCGAAATTCACAGAGTGCGGGCAGGAAGTGCTCTTTCGACGGGTGGCGAGTGACACTGCGCACACCGAGACTATGTGGGTGGCTGATCTCGAAACGGGAAGAGTTACGCCGTGCGTGGCGGGTGCGCAGCCAAAGGCGGCCACGACCGATTCCCTGGTGAAGTACGATTGTCCCGACCGGGCCACCGTTCAACGGTCGTATCGCTCCGCCAGTGGACTCTACTCGATCCGTGCGACATCCGAGGACAACGGCCAGGGCGATGCTGACTTCAAGTTTCAGATTACCGACCGATCCTCCGGTGAGGCAAAGCGGGTCGATTTCACGGTCAATTCTGGGTTCATGCAAGGGGGCGAGTACACGGTTTTCGATTGCGTCCCGATGTTTGCGAATGATCCGTTTATCGTGGATCCGAATAGTGCGTGTGTGCTGGTCCTTCAACATCACGATAGCACCGATGGCACGGGTATCTTGGGTTTTGACGTCAAAGAGAAGCGGTTGAAATGTCTGTGCGAGAATGGCGGAGAAGTGATGCGCGCGCCCGGCTTCACGGGATTCTTCGTGATGAATTGTGAACGGTACCAGGATTTAGGCAAAACCGGGAAATCGGTGAATTGCAGCTATTTTGAGTGGTGCGATGATCACCTCAATAAGACGCGATTCGGCCCACCGATCAGCGATCTCCACGCCGCTTCCCTACGCCTAGGTAAACCAGGGAGCTGGCGTTTTTACACGTATACGAACGATGATGTGGGCTCGTAAAGTCGATACACTTATAAAAAGAGAACCTCTCCATGATTTTAGCGTTAAGTGCGCATAATATACCGCTTTAACATCGGTATAGTATTTATAAGCTCCTGACACTCATTTTGCAGTATTATGAACACTCTCAAGTGCACTCACCTCTTGCCAATTTCCCGGTTGTCGGAAAAAAACACGATACGGATTTTTTAGACCAATCAGTGACCGTTGTGCTTGTGGATGGAAACTCCAAGATTTTTCCATTAGTAGTGGTTTCGGATATGCTTGGCCAGCTTTACGCCCATATGCGCGCTCGTCAATCCGCCGCGGGATGCGCGGCTTGCGATTGGTAACGAAAAATGCGACGTTCCTGGCGCAACTGTTCGACATGGAAAAGACCATCTGGCACTTCGTTAAACGTATGATGAGTTTCATTGTCGGGACACTCGTGGTCTTAATGCTTTCGATTCTGGTGCCGACTGAACCGTGGCGTGCGAGTTATAGGGCGGTGAAGGAGCAAACGAACTTCTCTGATGACCACGCCTCCTCAAAAGAACACCACTGGTATCCCGGCAGTTTCCCACTGTATGTACTCACGAATAACCACCTCTTTTTGGTAGAATCGTACCAATCCTGTTCATTCCTGGAGTGTCTCGTCATCTCCCCAGAATGGACAGAAGCCAAGGTGCAGGCCTTTCGAAAAGCGCATCCCGAACTCGAAAACCAGTGGCCTCACCCTGATCAAGCGGATGCCGGGGTCGAATGGATACGCTCCGAGCGGCGCAACAGCGACCACTAAGCCATGGGGTTACCCTGGCGCATCCAATTGCCAGTGAGAGACGCCCCTGAAGGGGCTTGAAGGCAGCGGAGGTTGTCCTGCCGACGCGACATAGATGCCCGTGCTCACTAATCCGCCACGGGATGATGCGCGGCTTGAGATTGGTAACGGCGGTACTCACTCCAGAGTGTGGAGATCGATTCAGATTGATGGCCGAGTGCGCGGTTGGCGGCTCCGATGGTGAACACGAGGTGCCACTGTTTAAAGAGCGTGGAGTAGGCGGTAAAAATCGAGTTCTTCGCGTCGTAGATGCTGGTCGCTTCAGAGGCGGCTCCGTTCAATTCCAGGATCTTAAAATTCGTGGCGTTCTGCAAATCGGCGAGGGATTCGTACCGCAGGTCGTAGCGCCCGATGTAAAAGCCGTTGATCTTCACGGAGATCGCGTCGATTCGATCCTCCAGCGCTTGGGTCCAGAGCGACCAGCCATCGCGAAAAATGCAACCCTGCGCGTGGTTACCGGCCTGGACGAGCTTCACGCTTTGACCGAACGGGACGACTGAATCGAGTTGCGATTTCCATCGCGCAAAATAGATCGGTGTCAACAGCCGGGCACGTGTATCGTCCAAAATCAATTCACGAAGCGTTCGCGTTCCATCGCCGAAGAGGACGGGAAAGACTTTTTCGGTGATCGCGAAAATGTGGCCACGCGTTTCGTTCGGGAAGCGGTAATAGAAGATGCCGACCTCGTGTGGACCGGGCAGATACTCTTGGAGAAGCACATTAGCGGAAGGTTCCAGGTAAGTACGCGCTTCTTCGAGCGAGCGGACCACTTTAAAGCCGGAGCCACGTTGGCCGATGTTCGGCTTCAAGACCACGGGATACGAGAGGCCGGAGCTTGCGAGCAGCTCGGTAAAGTGTTCGAAGCGTTGCTCGTGCGATTCACCCAGGATGAGGAATGATCGGGCGGTAAACTCCGGGCTGGTTTGGGCGAGTTCCTTTAACGTGGCGTATTTTGATTCACCGATGATGCCGCCGGTAAAGATTCCGGGATTCGCGAGCGTAGGTAAGGACAGGCTGCGGAACTTGAGCGCCAGCCACAGGTAGTAGAGCACCACCGGTCCGTAGAAGAGCCAGGCCGGCCAGAATTCCCAGTGCAGGTACCGGGCGAGAGGGGCTCGGCTGGCACCGCTCGAACGGGGATAGCGGGTGACCAAAACGAGGAGGATGCCCAGAGTCGCGAATAGGGTTAGGGTCGCGAGCACATGGTTCATTCCCTTGAGGTAAGGGATGATCTGTGGCCCGAGGGCCAGCGCAGCCGCGAAGATCGCTCCCACCCAGATGATCGCCGCTAATCCTGTGACTGCGCCAAAGAGAATCGATGGCATACGGAGCGTGCCGGCAACGACGTAGACGGGCACTCGCAAGCCTGGCGTCATGCGACACGCCAACAAAACGAATGCGCCGCGCTGGCGAATCCACGCCTCCGCCTGTTCCACGCTGGTCTGGCTAATCCGGCGCTTCACCCAAGGCCGCTCCAGCAGTGTGGGGCCGAGAAATCGCGCGATGACGTAGATACCGATATCCCCGATCCAAATGCCTAGGAAACAGGCCCAATAGGCGACCGAAAGCGGGAGCGAACCGTAGAGGCAAAGCGTGGCACCGGAGAGTGTAGCCGCGTCCTCAGAGAGAAATGAGAGGAACACCAGCGCCCCGGCTTGATAGAGCTCTGTGAGTGACATTATGTCTTTGCCGCTGTCGACTGGTGCTTCAGCGTGGAGGGTGCGACGCCGAAACCCTCTGGCAACGGAATTTCCAGAAGCCCGCACATCAAACCGATGAGCGCGTAATGGTGAACGGAGTGTGAGATGACGAACATCACTTCGCGGGAAAGGTTAGACGCAATTTCAACCGAAGGTGCGGCAGGGTCGTACGATGTTTTGCCCTTGAGCGTGATGGGATGGAACAAGGTTTCGTGCGTCCACGCTTTCAGGTCGGCACGTAGTTCCTGCGTCCTGGACATGGCAAAGCTGCGGTCCGTTTGGATGCGAGGATCACGCGGGCGCAGATCGTAATCGAGCACCGGAGTGTAGGTACTCGATTCCGGATGTTGAGCGATCAAGAGAATCACGTGCTCAAGCGCATGGCGGTAATGCTCCCCGATCGAGGCGTTGAACGCCACGGGAACCTTCTGGCCGTACTGCTCATTGGAAACACTGGCCAAGAGTAGCTCTCCCTGGGCGAGCGTTTCGTCCAGCGAGAGCGTGAGGAGGTGAGGTGACATAGGTGCGTTTTCCTTCCGGTTCGAGTCGGTACACTACTAGAAGAGGTACTCACCGACAAATGGAATGGATTTACGGTGAATCACCAAGACGATGGCGGAGCAGACCCAGGTAACAATCGCCAGGCCGAAGAGCTCGCCGCCGTCGCCATCGACTTCGATGCCGAGCACGGTGAGGTGGCTCATGATCGCCCCGGAGATGACGCCCAGGGCAATCAGAGCGCCGAGCCACGTGGCTCTGGGCGTGAAGAAGAGGATGCTTGCGATGAGTTCGACGATTCCTGAACCAATCCGACCGGGTGCTCCTAGCCCGACCTTATCGAAGATGTAGATCGATTCGTGCGCTCCGGAGAATTTAAAGAAGAGCGTCTGGAAGAGGATCGCGGCCGCTGTGATCGAACAGATCCAGCTGACGACTGTGCTGGCCGTGCTGAGTTTTGTCTCCGCCGGCGTGAGGTGTTGCATAAAGGGAAGTTGCATAGTTTGGGCTTTCATTTGATATCGTGTGCCCGCCACGGATGGGACGTGACGGGATCTTTA
This sequence comes from uncultured Verrucomicrobiae bacterium, assembly GCA_963743595.1. Taxonomy (GTDB): domain Bacteria; phylum Verrucomicrobiota; class Verrucomicrobiia; order Methylacidiphilales; family UBA1321; genus CAVURW01. Next base: position 34,114 of record CAVURW010000022.1, on the reverse strand, counting down.
ATGTGTTATGGGTTATTTCGAGTCGGCGACGATCTTGGGCCAGTTGGCGAGTGCCTTGGCGAGGTTACCGGCTTGGTCCTTGTTGAAGTCATCGCGGATATCGGTGTCGTATTGCAGGTAGAGCTTTCCATCGATGATTTGGTAAGCGTCCGGGCTAATCGGGGCTTTCTTGCCACGGGAAACGCCGTACGCGCAGTAGCCGCCGAATTGTGGGGCGTACTTGGCTGGGTCTTTGGCGAAGAGATCGGCGTGCTCCTTCGAGGCGAAGAGGTAGGTGCCACCGTTGTAATCGACGTGGTAGATGGCCTGGCCTTTTTCAGCCTGGTGATCGACAAAATAGCCGACAGCATCGTAGCCGGAGAGGGCGACGTGGCTGGAATCGAGGTTCTGCGGATCTGCCAGAAGAACGGGCAGGGCGAGGGCGGAGAGGACGAGTGTAATGAATGGTTTTTTCATAATTTGTTAAAGATGTGTCGAGGCTGCTGCGGAAACCTTACAAGTATGGGCGAACAATCGCTCAGCGCGCCCGAGGGTTGGTCGCTGGTATGAGAGGGAAAGAGCCCATGAATTGGGAGCTGCGGCGAAGGTTGCCCATCGAACAACCGTGGACAACTCCTCTACTTTAAAAAAGTGGAGAGCAGGTCCCAGTTGGCATCGACTGCGTTGGTGTCCATGATTCCGAATCCATGACCCTTTCCGGGAAGTAAATGGAACTCGGCGGTGCCACCGCCTGCTTTAACGTGATCAACATAGGCCTGCGCCCCGGCGATCCATCCCGGACGATCTTTGCTGCCAATCATCACAAAAACGTGGGCTTTCAAATCAGCAGGGGGAACGGATTCCGGTGTAATACCATCGGGCGCGTTCAAGTAGGCCGGGTAGATGAGTATTACCTTATCGAACGGCTGTGCGGAACCTAGGTCGTGAACAAGTCGAGTGGCCAAATGGCCGCCTGCTGAGAACCCCATTACGCCCAGCGTTTTCGTATTTAGTCCGAGTGCGACTCCTTTGGTTTGGAGAAGTTGCAGCGCCGATTTCGCGTCGGCTAGGGCGGCATCGCGACCGTGGTTAACCGCGTACTCGAGCACGGCACAATCGAAGCCGGCCCGATTAAGAAACTGGGCGATGTTTACGCCCTCATGGGTGATGGCTAAGATATGGTAGCCACCGCCGGGAAAGAGAAGAACCACGCCACGAGAATGAGATGCCCGGTAAAGGCGAAGGAGCGGCGTGGAAACGGAGGTGACTTGATCAATTCCACCCGCATGCAGAATGGGATTGGGTGAACCGGGCAACGATTGACCCGTTAAATCGACGTAATTCGCGGTCGTTACTTCCTCAGCGTCCACAAGAGAAGCTAAAGTGAAAAAGAGGGTCGCGACGAGAAATAATCGGTTCATCCTCCCATATAATCGAGTGAAGCGGGGCATGGGAAGTGAATTGACCCTCTGATTCGGCAATCCTATCGTTCCTGACCTATGGAGGACTGGAGACCATTTTATAACAAGGCCGTTGCGGCTCCGGAACCCCGGCAGCGACTGACCCTGCTGCAAGAGGGCGAAGCGCGATTCGAGAGCGATGTGGAAGCGCTATTGGTGTTCCGCGTGCAGATGTCGCACAGCGCACTCGAGATTGATCAACCCGAACTCGGGCTCGCCTCCATGCTCTGGGCGCTTCAGACGCTGGATAAAAACCCAAATCTATCTCGATACCTGCAGTGGATGCTTCATCTGTTATCGTGGTTGACCAATGCCATCCAAGAATACCCGCAAATCACTCTTGCCCAACGAGATACCATTTTGAATGAGTATGGCAAACGATTGCTCCAAGCCGGTTACTCGCCTCGCGGTTTTGTCGAGACCCACTCGATTGCCGCGTCGTACGCCGGATTTCTTAAAGAGGCGTTGCACCTGCGATTGAAAGCGCAAGAAATGCCGCTGGACAAGATGTGCAATGACTTGGCCATCGCGGTCAATTGCCTGGTCTATCTCTATTACCAACTGGGAAATTGGGAGGAGACACTCCGCACGGCTGAGCCAATCATCAGCGGCGCGATCAAAAACGACGTCGTGCCCCGCTGGACCTACCCGATGATCGCCAAAGCCTATTTCAAGAATGGCGATCGCGAGAAAGGGTTCCAGTATACGAATCGCGGTATCCGGGCGATTGAAGGTCGGGACGATTTTGAGGTGGCGAGTGAGTTGATGGAAGACTGCGCCTTGATTGGCCTGACCGACGGGGGTATTGATTTGCTGGAGCGGCATTATCGGTTGCTGGAACTGAGTCGACCGCTCTCGAAGTACCGGTTTTACGCCTCGGCTACTCTGGTCTTGAACACAGCCGATCGCGATCAACAACTGAAAATCGCGCCCAGCTTCCTGGAAGAGCATAAGCTCGCCAATAACCGGATTGGCACCCTTCTGGACTACTTCTCGAGCCAGGCCGACTCACTCGGCAAAGCATTTAATGAACGGAATGGGAACACTCACTGGACCGATTATTTTAAGCAATGATTTTGATGTTCTAGAGAAATTCGTATAGACTCGTCGTAGTGAATCTCCGGCGTGGAGCATAATGGAAACCATTGAACTGAAAATCAGTCGAAGTGGCGCGATCTTCGTGGCTTTTCTAATCGGGAATATCGTCCTCTTTTTAGTGCTTAATTCGCTAGTCGTTTCAACCCAGGCTGCTCCTGAAACGATTAAGCCGCCATTGACGTTTAAATTTATTCCTCGGCCAGTTTTGATTTTGCCTCCTGGCGAATGGCCTGTAGAGGATGAATTAAAGACGGCGGAAAAAGCCTGGGCGTACACTCCTAATCTGGGTGAAGAAGATCAAATTCGAGCGACTCTATTTGCATACTTTGTAGGCAAGGCAGAGGATCGAAATGAGAATCCATTTCAACGGAAAATTATATTTCTCGAAGTTTCTGGTACGGACCCCAGCAATGAGATTATGAGCATTTTTGCAGATGATCGACGGGTGCAAAAGAGGTCCAGCTCAACTGCAGATTCGAACGGTTTTTTGCAGAATATGAAAGGGGAGAAGGGAGAGGTGGTCAGCATCGGCCAAATCATCTGGAATTCGAAAACGGAAGTTCGCGTGTGGGTAGAGCAATATGAGTTTTCCGGTGAGTCGGACTTGTTGATATGCAGGTTAGCTCTTAAGCAAGAAAGATGGCATCTTGAGTCCTTTAGCTCGGGGAGAAATGAAGCTCGAGTCTTATATTAAACCGAGAACAGTTCGGAGAAGCATGATCTTCGTGGCTTTTCTAATCGGGAACGTCATTCTCTTTTTAGTGCTTAACTCTTTTGTCGTTTCAACCCAGGCTGCTCCTGAAACGATTAAGTCAATGGTTTCTTTCAGGATTCCAGTCCCTAAGCCTCCTCCTCTACCGCCAGAAATACTGGTGGATGAGCAGATTAACGCAGGGCTGAAGGACATTCCAAATATGGGCGAAGAGGACATAATTCGGTTAGCCGTCTTTACATATTTCGTCATTCAATCTGAGAAATCAGTGCCTCATAAACTTCTCTTTCTTGATGATTCAGGTAACGACCCAAGTCTCGGCATTATGAAGCAATTCGATAGCGATCCTCTCGTGGAAAAAAAATCGATGTCGATCAGCGATTGGAACGGTGTTCTCCACAAAATTACTGGCGAAAGGGGAGAAGTTCTCAGTATCGGCGCTATTCATTGGAACTCGGATATCGAAGTCTCTATTTCGATACGGGACTACAATAGGCAACTCGACAGATACCATTGCACGTTAAAGAGGGAAAACGGCAGGTGGCAGTTGAAACGGATCGAGCAGATTTTGAGACTGACGTGGCAGGGGAACATAGACAAATATCTGATGTTTTAATATTTTTTCAACGAGTCGAAAACTATGGCAACAATTGAATGTGTGTGCGGGAATGTTATCTCAACAAACTCCTCAAGTGGAAGTTTCTGGATGCATCATGAGGAGGCTTATCGAGAACTCGTTATTGGTCTAACTTCTCTCGTTTTTGATCGTTTTCTTGTTAATAGCTAGTCTGTCTTCGAATGTGCAAAGTGTCATGGTCTAGTTATTTTTTGGAATCGAAATGTTCCGTTTGTTTATTATAGCATGAGCACAGGAAATAAGTACTGCTCGTTAAAAGCTCCGTCAGGCGGTAGCATTTATAAAATGACTGCCGAATCGATTTGCGATAAAGCAGATGTAAGGAATGATCAAGAGCTTGATGCCTTCTATAATCAGGCAGTTACGTTAGTTGAATGCCGAAATTGCGGTTCACTGACTGTCTTCTGGAAAGATAGACCTTCTATCCAGTACAATAAAGAAGAGAGTTTTCCTAAAATATAAGTTTTAAATTGATGAAATATGAGAGCCCCACTGCTGTTTGTGTTTCTCCACGCCACAGGAACGACGGCGTGGACGTGGGACAATGCTGGTCGTACCGGCAAGTATCGGACAACGCAGGGCATGAACAGCACGACAGGCTCTAGACAAATTCGCTTTGCGAATTGATTGGTGGGTCTCCACAAATTCGATACCGAACCACCGCAGGAGCTGATATAACCACAAGCTCCCTATGTTCACCCTTTTAAAAACGGACCCGACCAGCCACGCGCGCCGGGGGTACCTCGAGACGAGCCACGGGGTGGTGCAAACGCCGCAGTACATGCCGGTGGGCACGCAAGCGAGCGTGAAGGCGGTAGAACAACGAGAGCTAATCCAGATGGGGACCGAGATCATTCTGGGCAATACGTACCATCTCTTCCTTCGACCGGGCCTGGATGTTTTTAGGAAGTTTAACGGCCTGCACCAGTTCATGAAATGGGACCGCCCGATCTTGACCGATAGCGGCGGGTTCCAAGTCTTTTCCCTGGCGAAATTGCGGGAGATTACGGATCGCGGCGTGGAATTTCGCTCGCACTTGGATGGGAGCAAGTTCTTCCTCGGGCCGGCTGAATCGATGCAAATACAGCATGTGCTCGGTTCCGACATCGTCATGGCGTTCGACGAATGCCCGCCGTGGCCGTGCGAGGAAGCGAAGGTGCAAGCGGCGGTGAATCGCACGATCAAGTGGGGTCGGGCGTCGCTGCGCGAGCATCAACGATTGATCGAAGAGGGGAAGCATCGGCCAACCGAGCGCCAGGCGCTTTTTGGAATCGTTCAAGGGAGCGGATACGGGGATCTGCGCAAGCGTTGTGCCGAGGCGCTGGTGGAAATGGAATTTGACGGCTACGCGATCGGTGGGGTGAGCGTGGGTGAACCGGAGGAGGAGATGTATAAAGCGGTGGAGTACACGGTGCCGTCTCTGCCGCAGAACAAGGTGCGTTACGCGATGGGCCTGGGCCAACCGCATCAAATGGTGGAGTTGGTCGCGCGCGGTGTGGACATTTTTGACTGCGTGCTGCCGACGCGTGTGGCCCGGCACGCCACGGTCTACACGCGAGCCGGTACGATGAACCTGCGTGGAGCGCAATATCGTATGGATGAACGCGTTCTGGAAGAGGGTTGCGCGTGTTATGCTTGTCAAAATTTTTCACGCGCCTATATTCGACACCTATTCAAAGCGGGAGAAATCCTTGCTCTTGTACTCGTAAGTCAACACAACCTTTACTTCTACATCCACCTGTTCCGAGAGATTCGACAAGCACTAGACGAAGGCACCTTTCCCGAATTTCGCTCGCGATTTATAAGCGAGTACCAGACCCAAAAAGAGAAATTGCAATGACGCTTCCCCCACTCATTTTTTTAGCTGATTCTTCGCCGCTGCCGGTGGTTTCCGGGATTACCGTTAACAGCGACACGAGTTCAGACGCTGCTCAAACTCCGCCGCCGGAAGCGCCCGCCTGGACCAGTTTCATCTACATCGGGCTGATCCTTTCGTTCCTCTATTTCGCCGTCCTGCGTCCGCAGCAGAACGCAAAGCAGGCGCAGGAAGAATTGCTGAAGACCATGAAAACGGGCGATAAAGTCGTTACCTCTGGCGGCATTCTGGGCGTGATTGCCGGAGTGGAAGAAGAGACTGATACTGTATTTGTAAAAGTGGCGGATAATGTGAAAATTAAGGTGAAGCGCACTCACATTTTAGAGGTGGTGAATAAGGAAAAGGAAAAACCTAAGACTTCGGCTTAGGGCAATCGATTTGTTTATCGGTAAGTTAAATTAGAAATTGGATAGGTTATGGATCTTTGGATTATTTTGTTCAGTTGTTTGGGCTTTATCGGCTTCATTATCGCGTACGCCATTGCGGACACTTTGGAGCAGCGGCGATTTACCGGTTTAGGCTCGATTGTGATGAGCTTGATCACCTGCGGCGTCGCCTTATGGCAACCGATCACGCTAGGGCCTGACCTTAAGGGCGGCACGGTTTTGCTCGTAAGAGTGGCAGGGAACCCCTCTGCAAAGCAGGTTCAGCAGGCTGCCGATGTGATTCGGCGTCGACTCGATTATCTAGGCACAAAAGAGGTCTCCATTGTTCCGGAGGGTACTGATCGCCTGAAAATCGAGGTGGCTGGCTACGCCCCTGAGGATGTGGAGCGCACGAAAGCCACGATCTCCAAGGTGGCCAAACTCGAATTTCGAATCGGGCCGGACGATGGTTTATCCCAGCAACTGGTCGAAAAGGCTGCTCAAAATCACGGGGTCCTTCCGCTTCCCGAAGCGGCGCAGTATGAAGTCTTGCCCTACATTAGGACGGATAAGGACGGCAAGGTCACCAACAGTAAAGTTGCGGTGAACCGTGAGGTGGGCTTGACCGGCCATCACGTAGTCCAGGCCTTTGCGTCCTATGGCAAGGATGGATCGCCGGAAGTTGCTTTTACTCTGGATTCCGAGGGCGGACAGATTTTTGCGAATTTGAATCTCTCGAATTTAGGGAAAAACCTCGCCGTGATTCTGGACGGGGAAGTACGGAGCATGGCCCATTTCCAGAGCGATCCCGCTCACGCCATTTTGAACGGTCAGGGCGTCATTGAGAACATGGGTTCCCGCCGTGAATGCGAAGAGCTGGCGAGCATCTTTGAAAATCCGCTCGATACACCGATTGAAATTCTAAGCACGAACGTGGTGGAAGCGTCGCTCGGGGCTGACTCGATCCGGAGCGGCTTGGAATCGGGCGTACTCGCGCTGATTTTGGTGGTCGGTTTCATGGTGATCTACTACCGCACGTGCGGCATGATTGCGGTGATCGCGTTGGCCGTGAACTTGGTCTTGCTCTTTGGGTTGATGGATCAAATGCACTTCACGCTTACCCTGCCGGGTATCGCCGGTATCGTTTTAACGATCGGTATGGCGGTCGATGCGAACGTACTGATTTACGAGCGTATTCGAGATGAATTGGCGAATGGAAAAACGGCCAAGACCGCCATCGACCTCGGCTTTCAACGCGCGTTCAGCGCCATTTTTGACTCGAACATGACCACGCTGATTCCGGCGATGGTGCTCTCGATGCTCGGCACCGGCCCGTTGCGGGGGTTTGCCATCACGTTGGTTTTGGGTATTTTCGCGAACTTATTTGCGGCCCTGATCGTCACGCGAAACAGCTTCGACTGGATCTTGTCGCGCGGAGATAAGCCGAACCTCTCGATGATGCAGTTCATCAAGTCGCCTCGAATCGATTTCATGAGCTATCGCAAAGCGGGTCTGGCGTTATCGTTTCTCGTTTTGGTGGGGGGATTGATCGCCGGGTACACGCGCGGTGATGCACTTCTGGGCGTGGACTTCAAAGGCGGCGATTCCGTGACGGCTGGCTACACGACTCACGTGGAGATCAGCGATGTGCGCAAAACCTTGGATGAGGCTGGATACCGCGATGCGGTGCCCCAGTACGCTGCCACGGGCGGTTACCTGTTGCTCCAGACGGACCATGGTGAGGGGATGAAGGCAGTCGCTGCACTGCAGAAGGCATTTCCGCAAGCGGGATTCTCGAACAAGGGCATCGATGAAATCGGGGCAGCTGTGGGAGAAGAGATGAGGAGCAAGGCTCTCACCGCACTGGTGCTCGGTTTGGTCGGTATTTTGATCTTTGCGGCGTTTCGATTTGAGTGGTCCTACGCAATCGCGGCGGCCGTCGGGCAGTTGCACGACGTGTTAATCGCGCTCAGCATCATGGCGATGATGGGCAGTGAATTGACGTTACCGCTGGTCGGCGCGTTCCTGACGATCGCGGGTTACTCCATCAACGATAAGATCGTGGTATTCGACCGGATTCGTGAAGGCGTGAAAATGAAGGAAAAGGGAACTTTCTATGAGGCGATTAACCGCAGTTTGAATCTGACTCTCGCGCGGACCATCCTGACCGGCGGCACCTGTTTGCTGGCCACCTTGGCGCTGATCATTTTCGGCGGACCGGTGATTCATGATTTCTCGCTCGCGATGTTCATCGGTATTACCTCGGGTATCTACTCCTCGCACTTCATCTCGCCTGGCCTCGCCTGGTGGTTGGAACGGGAAGCAGCGGATCGTCCGGTGGCACTGAATAGCGGCAAGGCGATCGCTTAGGGGCGACGAATCGTGAAAACAGCGCTGAGTTTCTTGGCTCAGTTGTTTTACAACGTGGTGTTTGCCGTTTTCCTTTTGGTGACGTGGCCGTTTTTCATTCAGCGTCTCCTGCGCCGGGGAAATCTGTTTCCAGGCTTTGAAGAGCGGTTCGGAATTTTCGGGAAGCACCGATGGGCAGAGTTTGCGAGTCGGCAGCAGACCGATTTGTGGATCCATGCGGTGAGCGTGGGTGAAGTGAAGATCGCGATGGTTCTGCTACGGCGCTTGAAAGCGGCAATGCCCGAGCTGCGCGCCGTGGTGACCACAACAACAGCCACCGGTTATGGCTTGGCCGTGAAACGTTTAAAGGATGCGCAGACGGATGTGCTCTACAATCCGATCGATTTCATTTGGTTTGTGACGCGAGCGTTCCGGTTGATTCGCCCGAAGATCCTCATCTTGGTCGAGGCGGAGGTCTGGCCGAATCTCATGTGGTGCGCGCGTCGTCGGCGAATTCCCGTTTACTTGGTGAATGCGCGGTTGAGCCAGCGAACGGAAAAACGATATCGCGCGCTGCGTTGGCTGGTTCGGCCTTTGCTCAATCAGCTCGCCTTGATTTTTGCTCAAGACGAGACGGAGCTAGCGCGTTTGAGCGGGGCGGGTTTTCCGCCGGAGCGAATATTTAATGCGGGATCGCTCAAGTACGAGGTGGCCGCCTTAAACGATTACGATGACCTGAAGCTGAGCTGGTGGGAGAAACTCGGTTGGCCGCAAGATGCACTGGTGCTGCTCGGCGGAAGCACGCACCCCGGCGAGGAGGCCATTTTGTGCGGGATCTACATGCGACTCTCGCAGGAGTTCCCGAATCTGCGTTTGGCCCTGGTGCCGCGACACGCAGAGCGCGGGCCGGAAATCCAGGAGCTGTGTGAGAAATTGGTTGCGAAGGCTGTCTTGAGGAGTGCGGTCGAAGCCGGTGCACAGGCCACCGGGAACGATGTGGTCGTGGTGGACTCAACTGGCGAGTTATTGAAGGTCTACGCACGCGCCGCACTGGTCTTCGTGGGCAAGAGTTTACGCGGCAAAGGCGGCCAGAATTTCATTGAGGCGGCCCCGACCGGCAGTGCGATTCTCGTCGGCCCGAACATGCAGAATTTCGAGGTGCAATTGCGCGATTTTCTCCGGGCAAACGCAATCGTGCAGGTCCGCGATGAAACGGAATTGGAGTCCGAGCTGAGACGCCTTTTACAGGATGAGGCGCTCCGGCGCGGTCTGGGAGACCGAGCAAAAGCGTTTTTCGAGACACGCCGTAATTCAGCGGAGCCGACTGCCGAGATGCTCGTGGAGGCTTTGCGTAGTGAAAGCAGTTTCAAGCATTTGTGAATGCGTTGTCGGTTGCGGATTTTGCAGTTGGAAGATTTTGCACTTTGGTTAGAAATGATTGGCTTTGTAGGGGACGATGAATTTGAGTGTTCAGAAGTAGCGTAGCCTATGTTCGCTAACCCCCGATATAGGGAAGGACCGAAAAGAACGCACTCGATGAGCCCGATGATCTGCTGGCAGTCTTAAGCCCCGTTAGGGGCGACCGGACCATAGACCCGAGTGAAACCCGGGGTATCCCCCTGCATTGCGCGTGCCTTTAAGGTACGCGCAAAAAGATCGTGGAAATGATGAATGTTTAGAGGAATCGTGGACTTAGAGTCGGTAGAGATCGTGCTCGTACCATAAAGGCACGAGCGACCTTTTTCTGGTGCTACCCCAGGCATTGCCTGGGGCTATATGGTCCTATCGCCCCTAACGGGGCTTAAGACCGAGGCAGAGCTCTAAAACGGATATTTAATTCCCTAAGTATAAATGGTCTCATACGGTCAGAAGGCCAGCAGTTTAAATCGACCCCACCATTAGTTTTGCACCAGCAACCAAAGCGCGCCCAAGCCGATAAAGCAGACCACAAAATAACAGATGGCCTGCAGAGGGTAGTACATCAGCAAGAAGATGGAGTGGCTGGGGCCGACCAGTTTCTTGACGCCCTTTCGGAGGTGGGCGACGAGTCGCATCCGCAGTTCGCGCCCTTCGGGTGCGGTGGTCTTGAGCCGAGCGGTGGCGTGCTTTTTCGTGGGGAAATAGCGCAAACGCAGTTCCAGGCAGCTGGAGGCAAAGGCGTAGGGTTTATCCGAGGCGGTCACGGAGAGGTTCTCGCTTGCGAAGAAATCCTTAATGAGCAGGGTGAGGTCATCCCGAGAGACGTTGTAGACGCGAATCGAGTTCACATTCCGCCAGACGCGCAGGGCAAAGTAGATTAGGAAAACGACTTCCAAGATGTGAATATTATCGAGATTCACCGTAATGTTGTACTTCTGCAAGCTGTAGAAATAGACGGCATAGATGAACCGAATAAGCCCTTCGCCCATGAGGTAGAATGCGATCAGCGCAAGGAGTCGCGGAATAGGCCGTGGCACGAAGGGGTGGCCCGTGGCGGCCGCGGAAGCTTTTCTCACGCTCATCCAGAACGCTAAAAGTGCTCCCAGGGCCACTGCGGCAGCACCGAGCTCAGCTGTGAGTTGCACGTGAATGAACGCTTGGTCATCGTGGAGGGTGTGTTGTTTAAAGGAATAGAGGAAGCGTTTGATGTAAAGCTGAAGCCGTGTCATCCGCACGCCATCCTTATCGTAGAAGGTGCTGTGGTTATTTGACCCCACGGCCACGTTCGAGATGCGCGGGTTGTAACTGAGCGAGTAATAGCCGCCATCCGGCTCATTAGCGGCGGGTTGATCCTGTGCATTTCGCAGCAAGATGAAGATCAGGCCGTCCTTGCGCACAATACGAATGGCCGGCACGCCATAGAGTTGGTGGTTGATCGGGGCGTGTTGCGCATCGAAATACTGGCAGGCCACGATATTTCCACTGGCGTCGTACTCCTGTTGGACGAAGGCAACATCCAGCAGGCGGGAGAGAACGGGCGAGCCGTCATCGCCCAGGTATTCTTCGGAAATCACCCGGTTCTGATCATCATAGGTCCGCTTGATTTCCGCGTAGCCGGTCGATTTCAGTTCCTTCGGCTTGGCATCTTTCGGATCGTCATCCAAACCGAGATAGACGATGTCGATCAAGTTCCCGTTATCGTCGTAAGTCCGACGTTTTCCGTGGATATGATCTTTCGTGTCGGGCAGGTCTTTAAAGATGTGGAGGTAATCGAAGGAGGCGAGGGGAGCCTCCTGGCTGTTTCTGTCTTCTGTGTCTTCACACGGCGCGCCCCGGGTATCAAAATAGGTCTCTTTAACGATGAAATCCCGCTTGTCATGCTGCAGGCGTTTCATGTGAATGCCCTGCTTGTCGGTCACGGCCACGTGGTCGGAACCAAAATAGCTCTCTTGATAAAGGGTGTAATCGGGAAACAGGTTGTAGACCGTTCGTGTGATCGCGATTCCATCGTGATTGTTATGGAGATTGCCGACTGCATCGAAATTAGCCCGTTCAACGATTCGCCCCTCATCATCGTAAGCATCTTTCGTTTCGTATTGCCCGTCTGAGTCCATGGTTTGTGTGAACTGGCCTTGGGAATCGACCGAGTAGCGGGTGAGATCGATGACTTGCCCTTTTCCATCCATCTTCCGGGCGTAGCGGCACACCCCGTTTGAATCGTTAGCCGGAGTTCCGTGGTCGTTTAAACAGGTGATCGATTCGACTCCACCTGTTGCGTTCACGGATAACAATTCGGCGGCGTCATCCTCAACTGGCTTGCCCGCCGTATCGAAAAAGGAGCGGGTTTCCGTCCTGGAGTGTGTGGCGGGATCGATTGATCGGGCGATCTCAATTCGAGCAGCAGTAAAATAGGAATCGATCGCCGGAATCTTGGCTGTTCGAAAATATTCCACGCGAGCCATGGAACCATCTGCATTGAACGTAAATCGGTAGTGATTCGCGGTTTTCGCCTGAGTCTCGGTCATCTGTCCAACACCGATGATTTGATACCGGGGATCGTAGCTCGCCGTGAAATAGTAAGCTGGGGGATGCGCGACCAACGGCAGAGCGGGCACCGTCCCTGGGTGCGGCGTTGGTGTCGGCGTAGGTGGGGTCTTTTTCGCGTCTGCAACTGCACAGGCAACAAGACAGAGAGTAAGGGCCAATAGGAGGCGGAGCGATGACATGGCTAAAAAGATGGGGCCGTTAAGTCTGCAAGAGGCGGTGGGCGAGCGATTCGATTTCAGAGGTGGGGAGGTGTGGCCCGATAAAAATAAGACCTGGATTAGCGATAGGGGCATCGAGCTCAAGCGGGAGGAGGATCACTTCAGTTTGGTTTCGCACTTTTTGTAAGGTGTGCAGCAGATTAGGTTTTTCTGAGAGGAGAACAAATCCTTTTGCACGAAAAACCGATTGCGGCAGCGCAGCAAGGAATTCATCCAACTTCGCGCGGGGCACCGGATTCTTTATCGAGACAAAAAGAGTCGAGGCGTGCAGATCATCGACATGGGTGTGGTGGTGATGCTCATGACCGTGATCGTGGTCATGATCATGGTTATGGGAATGTTCGTGTTCCTCATGTTCATGCTCATGCTCATGGTGATGTTCGTGAGAGGCTTCATGGGCTTCATGGTGATCATGCCCGCAGCCGCAAGGCGATTCCTTCACCGGGCGTGGCGCGGTCGCTTTATCCGTAAGAGCGTCTGGCGGCAGAACACCATGCTTGGTGGCGATAACCGTGGCGGAGGGGTTCAGTGCTGCGATCTTTTCCTGAAGCTGCGGCAGAGCCGATTCTGAGAGAAGATCCGATTTATTGAGCAGAATCATATCGGCATATTTGATCTGCTCTTCCTGCACCGAGCGCCCCCGCCACGAGCAGGGGTAGTCGGAGGCATCGATAATCAGGACCAGGCGATGGACATGGGCCAGTGGCTGAATATCCGGCGCAGAGAGGATATCGAGCACTTCTTCAGGGTCGGCCAGGCCGGAGGTCTCGATCCAGAGCAGGTCGATATTCGGGTTTTGAGCCAGCGTGAGGACCTGTTCGCGAAGTTCTTCCATGCTTTGGCAACAAAGACAGCCCCCGGTGATCTGGGTGAGCTCAAGCTGACGGCGACTCAGAAGGGCGGCGTCCACATTCAATTCACCGAAGTCATTGATGATGACGCCCACGCGATTCAGTGGCGTTTGTGTCGATGAAAGCCAGTGGCGGAGCGTGGTGGTTTTTCCGCTGCCGAGAAAGCCGGCGATTACGAAAAGAGGTAGGGGTGTTTGGCGCATGGCGTGTTTAGTGGTGGCGTTTCCGCGAACTTACACCATTACCATGGGGTGGTACGGAAGTAATTTGAGTTCAGTCGCCATTCATGCAGATTTAACGGGAATGGAGCGATTATTGCAACGAAACAGGGTTTTAGGGATTCTCTTAGTCTTACTTGTAACGGTTTGTTCATCGGCAAATAGGGCCTGCGCGGGTGTGGCGGAGCAGCTGGATGCCTCGGGGCAGGTCATCTTGTGTCTGGCTCCGACGGTCACCTCGTCCGAGGGCAGTTTACAGCGGTACAGCCGGGGCGCGGATGGGCAATGGCACAGCGTGGGTGGCGCGTGGCCAGTGCTTTTCGGGCGAAAGGGACTTGCGTGGGGACAGGGGCTACAGCCCAGCATGCCCGGCGATGTGAAATTGAAGAACGATGGGAAATCGCCGCTCGGCGTTTTTAAAATCGGTACGGTTTTAGGCTACGGTACGGCCCTGCCTTCTGGAAACCACGGCTGGCCTTACCATCAGGTCACCGACCGCGACGCCTGGATGGATGACGAGACGATCATCGATTTCTCCTACGCTACGGATGGCGATCCCTACGGCAAATACAACCACCTCTACACGCTGAAACCGGGCCAGCCGAAACCCGATTGGTGGAGCAAGGAGCAAATGCACTTGGGCGATTTCGCCTACACATGGCTCGTCTTGATTGAGCACAATTACGATCATCCCAACCCGGCGTACGGGAACGAAATTTTCTTCCACATTCGCCGTGGAGAACATTACCGGACAGCCGGTTGCACCACCATGGAACAATCACGGCTGGAAACACTGGTGAGTTGGCTGAAGCCGGAGGGGCACCCGCTTTTGGTTCAGTTAACCACCGCAGATTACCAGAAGTACCGCTCGGCGTGGCATTTGCCTTAAAGGATCATTATGAGAAGCTCGCTTAAGGAAATTCCGGGTCCGAGAGAGGTATTTCTAATCGGAAGCATCTTTCGCCGGTTCGGCAGTCCGCTCCGTTTTTTCGAAGATATTTCCGGGCGATTTGGAGGCATGGCGAGGTTTACGTTGCTCGGTGAGAATTTTGTTTTGGTGAGCGATCCAGCTGTGGTCGAAGAGATCCTGGTGGAGAAACACGACTGTTTCCATAAGGGCCGTGCCCTGGAGCAAGCGCGCATGTTTCTGGGCAACAGCGTTCTGGTGAGCGAGGGAGCGGAACATCGCCGTCAACGCAAACTTCTGCAACCGGCCTTTCACCGGGAACGGATCGCCGGGTACGCGAAAGGGATGGCGCGATTGGCGGAAGCATGGGCTGATCAGCGTAAGGCCGGTGAGGAGCTGGATATGAACGGCCAGATGAATCGCCTGACTTTGGAAATCGTGGCCGATACGCTGTTTGAATCGACAGTGAAGGAAGATGCGAAAGATGTCGCCGAGTCCTTGACGATTGTCATCGAGAATTTCAATCGATTGATCATGCCCTTCGCCCGGTTCATGCGCATGCTGCCGACTTCTCAGAATCGGCGCATTCAAGAGGCGGAACAAAAACTGAACACGACGATCTACCGGATCATTCGTGAGCGCCGTAAGAGCGGGGAAGATCGTGGCGATTTGCTCTCGATGTTGCTGGAAGCGCGGGACGCGGAGAGCGAGCAGGCCAAGCTCTCGGATCAAGAGGTTCGTGATCAAGCGATGACGCTCTTTCTAGCCGGGCACGAAACGACCGCAAACGCCCTGGCGTGGACGTGGCATTTATTGGCCGACGACGGTGCGGCGCCTATTCGGCAGCGGATGCTCGAGGAGATTTTAGAGGTGATCGGGAAGGAGCGGTCTCCTGGTTTGGAGGATGCAGGGAAGCTGGTCTTCACTCGCGCTGTGATGTCGGAATCGATGCGTCTTTACCCTCCGGTCTGGGCGATGGGGCGACGTGTGGTTAAGCCGGTGAAATTGGGAGGATTCAATATCCCCGTAAAGACCATCATGGTGATGAGTCCCTACTTGATCCATCGCAGCGGAAAGTATTGGAAAGATCCGCTCGAATTTCGCCCGGAACGCTGGTTGGAACCGCCCGATCCCACTCGCCCAAAGTTTGCCTACGTACCCTTTGGCTCCGGCCCGCGCGTCTGCATGGGCGAAGCGTTTGCGTGGACCGAGGGGCTGATTGTTTTGGCCTGTTTGGCCCGACGCTGGTCCTTCGAGTACGTCGGTGAGCATGCGGTTCCATGGCCGACGGTGACCCTGCGTCAGCGCGGTGAGATGCGGATGCGGGTGGTCGCGAGATAGCCGAGTTGTTAAAGGGTTTGCGACTTTTTCAATGACCTTCCTGAAGCGATCGTCCAGAATGGCCTGATGGGTAAAACGCGGCTAAAGAGTTTGTGGATTCGATTACTCATCGCCGTTGTTGTCTCGGTGCTGGCCGCCTGGGCGACCGATCGCGCGATGACTAGCTATGCGGAAGGGCCGGGCTTTCATCGTTGGCTGGAACAGAAGGCGAGTCATGGCCTGCACCTGACCGTGACAATGGGGGACGTGGCGCGTGTGGGGTTGACTGGTTTTCAAACCGATCACGCCAACGGGGTGGAAGGTCTGCGCTCCATACAATCGATAAACGCGCGAGGCATTACCGGTTCGGTTGACTTGAGCGGGCTGCTTGTCGGCGTTTGGGATGTCCAAGGCGAAGTGCAACAGGCCGAGATCCGACTCCAGCGCGTGAACGCGGTGCCGACTCCGCCGGCATCGAGCGCCGGTCCCGTAACGCCTCTGCCCGCAGTTCCATTGAACGCCGTTTCTCCAAGTCCGGAGATTCCGCAAGCGACGACGCAAAATGGAATGGTCGCTGCCCCGGTGGGTCAAACCAACTCCGCGATGCCGACCGAGCCCCCCCCGGTGCCAGCCACCGTCCCCACGGCTGGGCCGATTGCGATTCCCGTCGCTCCTGTCGCAACGGCTACGCCCGCCCCGGCAGAAACCGACGATCGCCCTTGGTATCTGTGGTTACTCCCGAAGCGCGTGCGCCTGAAGCACGTTTTAATCGATGATGGGACCGCGGTAATGACCGTGCTTGGTCAAGATGGTGGATTTTATCACTCGAAGATCGTTCTAACACCAAACGGTCGCGACTACGAATACGACGGGACAGGGGGTGAATTTCGGATGCCATTGATGCCGAAAATGAACGTCACCCATGTGCATCTTTTAGCAACTAAGGCCGTTCTGACAATATACGAGCTCCTGATAGCGGAGGAAGGGGAGCATCCGGAACGAACGATTCACATGGAAGGATCTGTCGGGCTATCAGCTCAGGACAAGTCGATCCATATGAAGGTCGATTGGCATCAACTGGATGTCTCACAATGGTTGCCCGCTGGACTCCCCATCAACATGACCGGTTTGGCGAGCGGTAATTTCCAAGGTGATGCCGCCGATTTTGGGCTGGAGCGTGCCGTCGGAGCGGGCCATGTGAGTTTAGACAACTCGGTAATTTCTGGCGTGAAGCACTTTTCGGATTTTACGGATTGGACGGGCTCGCCTCCTCGCGACGTTCTTCAACTCAAGCAGGCCTCGTCCAATGTGACGATCAACAGTGGGACAATCACCCTGAATAACCTGGTTGTGGAATGCGATGGGGTGTTTCGCGTGGAAGGCACGCTGAGTGTGACTGCTCTGGATCACCAGCTCTCCGGAGTGCTCCAGTTCGGCATGGCCGATGCCTACTCGAAGTGGCTGGGCGGCTCGCGAAAAGAGGTCTTTGCGGATCAACGCTCCGGCTATTATTTTACCGACGTCCACGTCTCCGGCACCTTGGAATCGCCGAAAGAAGATTTGTCCAAGCGGGTGATCCATGTCGTCGAGAGTAATCCCTTTTTAGCGCTAAAACTGTTGATCAATAAGGTGACGAAGTAACGCCGGAACGCTTAGTCTGCATCGACCCGCTCTGCAATCGCTTTCGCCTTTAAAATCCATGCGGGAATGAGCAGGCAGGCGATGGGTAGGTCGGGGCTGTAGGCGTAATTATCGGCTGCTTTTTGTCCGAAGAAGCCGTTCACATGCATCCGGCGCAGTGGTTCCATCAGCGGGATCGCCTCGGCCACGCACACCTGTTTTTGGGCGGGATCTCCAGGCATCATCAGGCTGGCGTGAGCCTCGAGTGCGCCCATTTTTTGAAGAGCCCAGGCGTAGAGAACGGGTTGCCAGCCTTTTCCTTGCTCTAACGATTTTGCATTGAGCTTTGCGGTCGTTCCTGTCTTAAAATCGATCACCCAAACGCGGCGTTCTTCCAGAGGCGGAATGGAACTGCGCCTTTTCTTTCGCCTGCCGCCGGTGTTTTGTTCGGTCGGTTCCGCTACCAAAACGGAGTCGCTTCCACGTTCCACAAGTAGACAATCCAAGCGCCCGAACAATTCCAGGGTTTCGCGTTCCGAATCGCCCACCGCCACCTTGATTCCGTCCGGTAAACGCGCTTCGGGATAGATTTCCCAGACGGCGACGTGCTCGGAGAGTCCTTTCAACAGCGCTTCGGCCTGGTGTTTATGTTGGTCGAAAACGAGTGACCACCAGGGTGCCAGACTCGCGCCGACCTCGTGAACCTTTTCTTCGATCCGTCGTCGATTGCCCTCCGTGCGCAACTGAAGCCGCTCCAGAAGTTCGGGCCACTCCACTTTATGATCCTTCGGAAGATCCTTCAATGCGCCGCTCATCCATCGGTGCAGCCATGTACCCGCGCCACGTCCCCAACTCAGGCGCACAACTGGTGTATCCTTCACGCCCACCACCGAACGCAACCACGCATCTGCGGGGTGTCGCCACGCATCTTCCCATGCTTTACAGCTCAACTGAACGCGTTCTTTTGGATCCGAAGCGAAACAGAATTGAAACGGCCCGAACGGCTCCTCCACGTTCCGACGTGTGCGATGGGCAAAGGCGGTCGCAAAGGTCTCGCTACCCCAAGTCTTCCCGGAGTCACCCGAGTCCATTTCCCAAACCGCACGACGACGCGATCCCCAAACAGCCGCGACCTCATTAGCCAACGCCCGGCATTTTTCGTCATCCAGCCCTTTTCCATTCTGAACACGGTAACACTGCGCGAAGAGATCGTTGGGCGAGAGGAGTCGATCTCCCTTTTTCAGAGTAGCCGTCAGGTGCAGGGCCTGCTCGGTATTCTCCAGAGCCCAGCACAAATCGCGTAGAGCCAGCAGAGGTCGCTCAAAGGGCGAGAGACAATAGCCGAATCCTGTCGCACTTTCTCCGCCCTCGGCTCGAATTCGATTGAGGCGGCGGGCAGCCTGGTTCAACTCCCGCAAGGCGTGACCGGAGAGGGCGATCGTCTCCTCAGCATCTCGCGGCCAAACGCCCCGGTTCATTTCTGCCAACAAGAGATGGCTCCAACGTTGCCCTCCCATTTGTGAGGCGAGGGTCACATGCACGCGACCGTAGTATTCCGTGCTCGAAGTATCCCGCTCTCGCGCCCGTTGGTCGGTTGTCGCTTTGAGCCACGCCAGGAACGTCTTCTTGCTGAACTTGCTGTGACCGGGGATATCGCTCGATCTTGCCCAAGGCAGGAGTTTTTGCTCCAGCGCCTCACTCATATTTAGCGCTTCCCGGCTTGCGTTTAGGAACTCTTGAAACGTGCCTTGGTCCGGCAATTGAATGCGATTGGCCATGATTTCGGCCATGCGTAGCTCGCGTAAATCGCTGGAATTGCGCAATTCCGCCTCGATCACCCGTAAATCATCGACCAAATACTCGTGCAACGCTTGGCTCACTGCCTTGGCCATCTCCTGTGCGGTCGGCTCCTGAGCGGCGGAAACGTAAGCCGGATCGAACGGCTCGCCGAGGCGCAAGTCCAGGCTCAATTCCCCTGTTTCGGTCGCAGGCACGGGCACTCCAGCAGAAATCTCTTCACGTCGCGCCTCCATTTGGCAGGCGGAGTACCAGGCCACAAAGTTCTTGGCGGTCGGTTCTTCCTGAAGGGCCAACCACCGCTGCCACGACGCCTCGCCAAACACACCAGCGACGCGATAGCCAGTTGCGTCGTTAAACGCCACACCCAGTTGACGTAGCTGTTCACAAACGGCCAGTGAAAGCGCGCCCACTTCCGGGAAGATAATGCCAATTCGCGTCCCCGCATTGACGGCTGCGCCCTCTTTCAACCACATTAAAATGCGCGTCACGATCGCCCTTGCATGCGTGGCTAAATCGAGACCAATTGTGAGGCCGACAGTTGGTACGGCTGCAATCGCTGCCGGAGCCAGTTCACCGCGTTCCAGGAGATCGCCCAGAGGCGAGAATGGCGCGGGAGCCGGCCCCGTCTCATCGAGTATGAACGGCTCTTCGTACGGCTTTCCGGCCCACTGTTCCCACGCGCTAACCCACTGCTGATCGGGTGTTTCGGCCAGACTTTGCGGCGCTAATAGCGAGACGGTGACATCGGTGGCGCCGCTCGTCCCGGCTGCCAAGAGATCAAAGATCGCCCAGTGTGTGCCGTTAAATCCGGTGATGAGCAATTGCGCGAGCAGCTTCGTCTCGACCGTTTCGGTTTGCGCCTGAAAATGCTCCCGTAGTGCTCGGTGCGACTCCGCCTGAGTCATCAAACCGCGTGTGGCTAATTCCGTTTGGAATTGACGGGCCACAAGTCGATCCGCCTCGCGCCCTTTTCCGACGGGTTGCCAGCCCGCGCTGACGAGCATTTCGTACTGAACGAGAAACCGGGTGGGATCCAACCGCATCGATTCCAGGCAGGTGCGTTGCTCTTCGCTTAGTGCAGTCGACTCGAGAACCGACTCGGCAGCAACTCGCGCTAACAGCTCCAGGTCCGCCATGGACGCGACATTGAAGCCACCTCCGATTGCGGAGGTCAGGAACGTCCGCAGGTCTGAGGGAATCCAGAACGAGATTCCCAGCAGCGATTGCCCGGACTCGGCCAGTTGCTGTTTCCAGTAAAAACCCTCTAATCGCGTGGGCACCAGCACCACGGTGGGCGCGACGTATTGCCAAGCCACCAGGGAACGGCGCCGCAGCCACGGCAAGACCACCGTTCTGCCCTGCTCTTCTACGCTCGATGACAAGGTCAGTCGAAATTCGTCCATCGTCTGTATTACCTTGCTGTCAAAATACACGTTCAGTCCACATTTACTTGATTCCGACGCCGTTTTCCCTAGAGGTCATAAGTATGCGCGACGAAATTATCGGAACAGTAATGCCCATCCTCGAACTCAACTTGGAACCCGGTGAACGGGTCCACGCCGTCTCTGGTGAACTCGCATGGATGACCCCATCGATCACCATGAATACGACCGCCACGGCTGCTGGCGGCATTTTCGGCATGTTGAAGCGGGTGACCTCCGGTGCTTCGATCTTCATGACTGAGTACTCTGCAGAAGGCGCTCCAGGTACCGTCGCTTTCTCCTCGAAGGCGCCCGGCCACATTGTTCCGCTCGATATCAGCCCCGCCGCTTCCTACATGGTTCACCGCCACGGCTTCATCTGCTCAACACTGAATGTGGAGATCGGCGTCGGATTCCAGCGCTCGCTGGGTGCGGGCATCTTCGGCGGCGATGGCTTTATTCTTCAGCATTTGCACGGCAACGGTCGCGCGTGG
Source organism: uncultured Verrucomicrobiae bacterium (assembly GCA_963743595.1). Lineage (GTDB taxonomy): Bacteria > Verrucomicrobiota > Verrucomicrobiia > Methylacidiphilales > UBA1321 > CAVURW01. Next base: position 12,823 of record CAVURW010000022.1, on the reverse strand, counting down.
ATTGAAGTCGGCGGCGAGTTGGTTTGCTACGATTTGGCTCCCGGCCAAAACTTACGCGTTCACCCCGGCCATGTCGGCGCGTTTTCAAACACGGTTCAATTCGATATCACCATGGTGCGCGGCGTGAGTAACGTGCTTTTCGGTGGGGACGGCCTCTTCTTAGCGTCGCTCACAGGACCCGGTCGCATTTGGCTACAGAGCTTCACGCTGCCGAACTTTGCACACGCGCTTGCTCCTTATCTCCCCAAGGGCGGCTGAAAGGATGCCGAGCCCCAGACGGGCACAAATGCTGTGTTAGGTTCGATTGATTTTTTCTCGTCCGATCAATCCTAGTAGTGCTGCTGAGTGGTGTGCCTCATGGCGTATTACCTTGGGGTACGGAATTCTTTCTTCATCGTATAAATTGCACAGCCCCCTGTATGATTTGTTAGTACATGCGTGCAGAATTTAGCGCAGCCTATTGCATTTTTACTTTAGAAAGCTAACACTCTTCCAATGAGCGTCGCCGCAAAACAGCACATTGTTGTTAAGGACGCATCATTGTTGGACGTCATCCAGACGGTCTCGCTGCGGTGGAACGGGCTCTCGGCGAAGTATTACCAAACCGTGGACCAGTTGATTAAAATGCGCCCGTTTGGCATGTCGTGGATCCTTCTTCACCTGGAGAACGATCCATCGGCGATGCGGGCTGAACTCTCTCGAATCAGTATCAGTCCAGATTGGCGGGACATCGATTGGCTGCTCTTTACCCATCCTGCTTTTGAGAAGGACGCGCACGATTTTCAAGACGAATACCAGCAGATCAAGGAGGTGCTGACGGTTCCGTGCAGTCGAGATGTGCTTGGAGACGTCTATACAAAGTTGCTCGATCCCTCTGCGCCCTACCGCGCGCCGCGTGCTTCCCGCCGGGAGATGATTGCGGCCTCCATCGCCCAGGAAATCCAAGCACCGAAAGAGGAGACGCGCAAAGAGGAAAGCGAGATCGTTCTGCCACCACCGCAGTTCCCGAGCGCCATTCCTCCCAAGCGCACCGCCGTGCCGACCTTCGTTCCCAGCCAATTCACATCGCCCACCATGCCGCCACCGCCGCGCATGGAACCGTTTACAAAGCGCGCAGCGAAGCCTTCTTTTGAGCCTTCGACCGGCCAGCCCAAGCCATCATCGCCCGCCCCAGAACGCGACGACTTGGCGCAGACACCTTCCCAATCCCTGAACGGAGAGGCGAGCGCGTTTGTCCCGGTCAGCCCGACTTCTGTCGAGCCTGAGGCGATCTTGCCGCCACCGGCAATGCCAGCGGAAGAAGCCGAACAACTCCCCTCACAACCGCCGCCGAAGCCATTGACGCAAACAGCCGGGCTCTCGTCCACGAAAAGTCTGAAGACCTCGAAAAACCCCACGAAGAGCTTCCGAAGCCCGATGTCGGTGACGGAAACGCGTACCGTCAGCATCGATGAGCGCTTGGTGGAATTCTTCAAGATCCATCCTTCAATCACCGATTTTGCGATTCTCGATTCCGAAGCCGTCCAGCTCCAAGCTTCCTCTGAAAAGGCGGAGATTTTCGCTAAAGAATGTGAGCAAGCGATGGATATCGCCGGCAATATCGGCGCGAAGTTCGGACTCGGAAGCACGGTGGAGATTCACCCCATGGGCCGGGCCAAGTGTGGTGCTTATTTCTCTGTTAATCCAAACCCCACTACGTTCGACGACTTCCGCGTGGTTGTACTTTTAGGACGTCGCGGTTCCAACACCGTTAACCTGGCGGTTCACCTGCGTAAGAATATATGAAATCCCTTGTCAGCTCAGTTCGGGAAATCGAGGGCACCCAAGCAGTCTTTATTGCGTTAAAGGCAGGAACGCTCGTCGCGCGGGAAGCACCGAAGGAATTTTCCAGGGCCTCCTTAGAAGCATTGGCTCTGGAAATTGACCGGCTTTTCCTAGCGTACCAAGTCTCTCTAACGGACGTGGAGGAACTTTTCATTCGTTACTCTGAACGGGCTCTTTACGGGCGGCGCTCTTCCGGGCTGATTCTCGGGGTCATCGGGCAGCCGTATCTCGACCTCGATTCCATTCGAATTGCCTCGGATCTCTGCCTGCGCGAGGCAGCTGTTGCTATCTCGAACCAAGCCGACGCGGCCCATCCCAAGTCGACTTCCGAACTGCCCGCGCATCCCCCGTCTGCGGCAGAAACGCTCGTGGCGAGCAGTTGGGAACGGATCACAGGATACCTCAAACGCGCTGCTGACTTCTTGCGAGACAATGCCTACACCGTACGGGTCTATCGTTACGGCTATTTCCGGGCGCTCGATCTTGCCCCGCTGCAAGTGGTAATCAGCCGTGTCTCGATTGACCCGCTATTTGATCCGCTCCAGCGCGTTGTTGCGCAAAAGCTTCTGGAGGCGTCGAATCGTTATGAGAGCACGGCTTGGAGCGACTTTGAGCGGCTCGTCAAAGAAGCCATCGCAACGGTGGCTCAAATTGAAGAGATCAAGCGATAGTCACTGCATGAATTGCATGAACCGTTGTCCCCTGTTCACCGCACTCTTTTGTCTGACCCTGGCCCCGCTCTGCGCACAATATAAATTCCAGATGCCAGATCCGGTTACTCCCACACCCACACCGATGCCGGGCGGTCCGATCACCTACGTAGGACTCGACCTTCACCACGTCCAGAAATGGGACAATTCCAATGGCGACTCGTGGGATTTCGCCTGGGCGGATGACGACAATCTCTACTCGTTTGGCTGCGATGGAAAAGGCTTCGGAAGCACTCCCCGCAATGTCAATTTCAACTCACTTTCCGGCCCCGATTTAGCCCATCTGACAGGCGATTCTGTGAACACCATGCCCTCGTACGGTGCTGCAAGTGAGCATGCAGGGGACCACGCCACCTGGAAAGCCAGCTCCACAGAATGCATTGATGGCGTCCTCTATGCATTCGTCGTCCGCGATACGTACGGAAACGAAAGTGGCGATCCCCAGCTGCGCCAAACTTCCGTCAACGCGAGTCTGATTAAATCGACAGACAAAGGCATCACCTGGGTCCGGAACGAGCGGGAAAACTTCGATCGCCCCATGTGGCCCGGCTCGCGTTTTGGTTCGCCCTGCTTTGTGCACATGGGCAAGAACGGAGGCCCTAACGACGAGATGAACCGCTACGTCTACGCTGTCTCCAATAACGGCTTTTGGAATAATGGCGACGACTTGATTCTGGCCCGTGTCCCTAAGGTGGCCATCGGAGAGTTACACGCTTCCGATTGGAGCTACTACCGAGGCGGGGATGGCTCTCAAGACACGGCTTGGTCCAGTTACATCGCCGAGGCCAAGCCGGTGATGGAGCAAGCCGGTAAAATCGGGTGGAATTGTCCCTGTTACCTGCCGGAGCTGAACACGTACCTCTTCATTAGCTGGTACGTGACTCCTAAACTGAACCAGTGGTTCGTTCCGAAGCAGATTCGATACGATTTCTACCAGGCGCATAAGCCCTGGGGGCCCTACACCTACATCAGTTCCACCACAGATTCATTTCTCCAAGGTGCGCACATGTACGGTCCCAATATTTGCGCGAAGTACCAGGGGAGTACGGGCAGCGGGAAAGATCTCTCCGTGATCATGTTCACCTCCGGTTGTCCGTTTCAATCCAGCCCGGATGGTCTCTATAAATGTTGGGAGATTCCGCTCATCCTGCACACGTCGCCGCTGCCACCCGTCCAAATCGTTTTCCACGACGACCCGAGAATTACCTACACTGGACAATGGCTCAACCACATCGTCTTTGGCCCCGATAGCGAGCCTTTTCATTACACCAGAGAAGCGGGCGACACGATTCAGTTCCCGTTTAAAGGCACGGGCATCGATATCCTCAGCGACATGTACGGAGACCAGGGCTCGCTCGGCATTTTGATCGATGGCCAACCACGGGATAATGTTTCGCTGAAAATGTCTAATTTCCCCCGGATCAACAACGCAACGGTTTTTTCCGCGCATGATCTTGCACCCGGCGATCACACCATCAAAATCGTTAATGAAACCAACGATTTCGTGAACGTTAGTGCCTTTCGCGTGTTCGGTGCTCCCAGCCCGACCCCGACGCCCGCACCCACCTTTCACTGATCTCTTTCTGCCTAATGAAACTCTGGCCCGATTATTACTTCGACCATTACACCGCATTCTTCGGAGAATTCGTCACACGGGAAATCTTTAACGGGCCGAACGCCGATGACCCCTCCATCGAGATCCTCAGCTACGATCAGGTTTTCAAAAACTGCCGGGTCTTCGCGTCACTCGGCCTCAGCCATTACGCGAAGAATCTGGAATCGACCCTGGAGGTCATCGTGCCGTGTGAGGATCATTTCGAAGACACCTCGGAAATTATTGCCCAGGCTCTCTTCTATGCCGTCACAGCACCGGTGTTGCTCGCTCCGGGTGCAACGATCTCGGGGATCTCCGAGATTAATCCGTTATTCGCTGAGCGGTTTGGCAAACACTCACTCTACTTTCACAACCCCCTTTTTTTGCCCGAGGTCTTTTGCAATGTCGAGACAGCGCTAGGCGAAGCGCGCGTTCTCTCCGGCATGTTCATTAGCGCGAAAGAGCACGATTATCTTGACGATCATGGCAGGGATAAATTTGAGCTGCTCTTAGAGACGGAGAAAGTCGATCCCTTCGTTCTGCGTCGAGCTTCCGTGGCGTAACTTCCTAGGACTGGGCAAAACTTGCTCTGGAGTCTGAATTGCGAGCGTCGAAACCCAAGCAATTCTTGTACTCAACCTCCGAGTGAGCGGTTCCGCTGGGCAATATTTTCAGTGATGCAATTGTGTCGTGGCACACTTTTCGCTACTTAAAAGGACAGATGCGCTCTTTGCTTCCTATCCCCCACTTCTTGGATCAGGAAAATCCTTCGGAAAAGAAGGAGATCGCCCGCCTGTTTCTGGATCAGGCGAAGCATTTTATCGAGACGGAGCGGATTCGGCGGGCCAAGAGTCGCTACCTAGAGATGAGTACGCTCGCTCTAAAACGCCGGGAAGCGGGTCTGCACGCCGACCCCGATTATTGCGCCCACGTTTGCTCGTAAATGGTGTGCGCCCGCCTTTTCCGAGCGAACTTAGTACGTGTGATCCGACGTGATGCGCCAGCGGATGGCGAGATTCGAGGAAATGTCCGTCAAAAAACGCGAGGGACTTTGCCACGTATCGCCTTCCGGACCGAAGTTGGCGCGTACCATCGGGTAGGTGAGGTAAAGCTCGTCTTTTGCCCGAGTCACAGCCACGTAGAAAAGCCGCCGTTCTTCTTCCAGTGCGCTGGGATCTTCATCCTCCTTTTCCGTGGTGCGGTAGGACGGGAAAAGCCCTTCGCACAGCGTGATGACAAAGACGATTTTGAACTCCAGGCCCTTCGCCTGATGAATTGTGCTGAGGCGCAGGGAAGGCCCCTGGTCTTGTCCGCGATTTTCCGAGCGCGGCCCGCCATCGACGCTCGTTAATAGCGCCAATTGCGAGAGAAATTCCTCCGTACTGGTAAACGTATTCGCAAACGAGCGCAACTGGGCCAAGTCATCCAATCGCGCCGTGTAATTCGGGAACTCGGTCTTCATGTAATCCTCGTAAATGGCTTCGAGGATGATCTGGATTTGCGCCGAGGGGCGATTCACGTGATCGACATGCAGAATTTGCTCCTGCGTTTCGACCCACTGTTGCCATAATTTACTCGCCTTGGCGGGCGCAGAAATCGCCTTCAGCGGCAGGCCCGATTTGAGTTGCGACCAGAACCGCTGCGCCGTTTTTGCTCCCACGCCCGGAATGAGTTTAGCGATGCGATGGAACGAGATCTCATCGTTCGGGTTCAGTGCGAATTTCAGGAACGCAGCCACATCTTTAATATGCGCCTGCTCGAAGAACCGCAGCCCGCTCAGCAGTTCATAGGGAACGTTCCGGCGAGTGAGTTCCATCTGCAGTTCCATCGAGTGAAAATGCGAGCGATAGAGAATGGCGATGTCGTTCAGCTCGACTCCGTTTTCGAGCAGATCCCCGATGCGTTGGACAATAAACAGGGCCTGTTGATTGCCATTATGCAGCGGAACAATGGCGGGCAGGGGATTGCTGGTCAGTCGATGTGAGCGGAGGTTCTTCGGGAACTGCCGGATATTTTGTGAAATGACGTGGTTAGCAAGGCGCAGGATCTCCGGCGTGCTGCGATAGTTCACCTCAATGGCGATGCGTTCGGCTTTCGGATAGCGCTCTGGAAAATTCAGGATGAACTCGAAATTCGCGCCGCGCCACGAATAGATGCTTTGCGCGTCATCACCCACCGCCATGATTTGATGGTGGTACGAAGCAAGCGTATCGATGAAGTCGCATTGCACTTTATTCGTGTCTTGATACTCGTCGACGAGGATGTGCTGAAATTGTTCTTGGTAATGCTGGCCGATCTGCGGGATGCGGAGGAGCTCCAGTGCGTTTGCGAGCAGGTCATCGTAGTCCATCACGTTATCGACCTTTTTACGTTGGCGAAAGAGCTTGTGGAATTCCTCGAACTTGGCGATGTCGGGCTCGAAGTAGGGGAAGTCTTCCTTCACGATTTGCGCGATGGGCAGGGATTTATTGATGGCCAAGCTGATCATTTCCAAAAGCACGCTGGCTTTCGGGAGGTTCTTGTTTTTCGTGTCCCAATTCGCCTCGCGCATGCAGGCAGTGACGAGTTCTACCGTATCGTCGCGATCGAGGATGGAAAAGCTGGAGCTGAACCCGAGCTGATTCGCGTGTCGGCGCAGCAGCTTGTTCGCCACGGAATGGAATGTGCCGCCCCAAAGCCGGGAGAGATCGTGAGGTAGCAACTGCCCCACGCGTTCCAACATCTCGCGCGAAGCTTTGTTTGTGAACGTGAGCAGCAGAATGTTCTCCGGCTCCACGCCGTTTTCGATGAGATAGGCCACGCGGTAGGTGAGTGTGCGGGTCTTGCCGCTGCCTGCCCCGGCGATGGCGAACTTGGCGGAGGCGCCGAGAGGCGTCGCCTTGGACTGCTGGCCGCCGGTGTTGGAGTAAACCTCGGTGTCGAGCACCAGGATGTTGACGTCGTGCCCGATGGCCAGCACGTGATCCAGACCGCCATAGCCGATGTCGTAGGCCCAGCCGTCGCCGCCGACGATCCAGACGCTCTTGCGCACCAGGTAATCGGCCATCGGCGAGCAGGTCGTCGCGCTTCGGGTCGCGTCGACTTCGGCGAGCTTGCTTGCGCAATGCGGCGACGCGCTCGCGCTGGTGCGGCGATCCCGGCTTCGTCGTCTGCGGCGCGCTCGAGCAAGCTCGTCGACCAATTCATCGCCGAGCTCGGGCGCCAGGCGCTCGAGCAGATCGCGGGCGAACGTCGTCTGCTGGTCGACGGCGAGCCGCATGCCGAAGCCGAATTCGGCGTTGTCCTCGAAGAGCGAATTGGACCAGGCCGGGCCGCGGCCGTCGGCGTTCGTGGTGTAGGGCGTGGTGGGCAGGTTGCCGCCGTAGATCGAGGAGCAGCCGGTGGCGTTGGCGATGATCGCGCGGTCGCCGAACATCTGGGTCAGCAGCTTGACGTAGGGCGTTTCGCCGCAGCCGGCGCAGGCGCCGGAGAATTCGAACAGCGGCTCGCAAAACTGGCTGCCTTGACCTCGAGCGTGACCTTGGTGCGGTCGATCTCGGGAAGCGACTCAGGAAGAACTCGTAGTTCGCGCGCTCGCTGTCGCGCAAGGGCGCCTGCGGCGCCATGTTGATGGCCTTGCGCGTGCGGGTTGCCTTGTCCTTGGCCGGGCAGACCGCGACGCACAGCGTGCAGCCGGTGCAATCCTCCGGCGCGACCTGCAGCGTGATAGCTGCGATCCGTCGAATTCCTCGCCGCGGAAAGGGCAGCGCTGGAAAACTGGCGGGAGCGCCGGCCAGGCGCCTCGGCTGCGTAGACCTTGGCGCGGATGCGGCGTGCGGGCAGACGAAGACGCACTTGTTGCACTGGATGCAGAGCTCGGCGTCCCAGACCGGGATCTCGTTGGCGATGTCGCGCTTCTCCAACTGGGTGGTGCCGTGGGCCAGGTGCCGTCCGACCGGGAAGGCGCTGACCGGCAGCAGATCGCCCTTGCCGGCCAGCATCGACCGCGGTGACGCGCTGCACGAAGTCGGGCGCCTCGGCGGGCACCGCGGCGCCGGTCGCTGCGGCGCGGTGGCCACCGGCCGGGCATCGGCACCTCGTGCAAGTCGGCCAGCGTCTGGTCGACCGCGGCGAAGATTCTGCTGACGCACCTCCTCGCCCTTCGCTGCCGTAGGTCTTCTTGATGGCCTTCTTGATCTGCTCGATCGCCTCTTCGCGCGGCAGCACGCCGGAGATGGCGAAGAAGCAGGTCTGCATGATGGTGTTGATGCGCCCGCCCATGCCCGGCCTCGCGGGCCACCTGTTGGCGTCGATGACGTAGAACTTGAGCTTCTTGTCGATGATCTGCTGCTGGATCTCGACGGGCAGGCTGATCCCAGACCTCGTCGGCGCCGTACGGGGTGTTGAGCAGGAAGTCGCGCCCCGGCGCGGCGCTCGCAGCACGTCGTAGCGTCGAGGAACGGGAACTGGTGGCAGGCGACGAAGTTGGCGCTGCGCGATCAGGTAGGGCGACGCGGATGGGCTCGGGGCCGAAGCGCAGGTGCGAGATGGTCATCGCGCCGACTTCTTGGAGTCGTAGACGAAATAGCCCTGGGCGTAGAGGTCGGTCTCCTCGCCGATGATCTTGATCGAGTTCTTGTTCGCGCCGACCGTGCCGTCGGCGCCCAGGCCGTAGAAGACGGCGCGGACGCGTGTCCGGCGGCTCGATGTCGAAGCTGCTCGTCGACGGCGAGCGAGATGTGCGTGACGTCGTCGACGATGCCGACGGTGAAGTGGTTGCTGCGGCGCTCGGCCTGGCAGTTCGTCGAACACCGCCTTGACCATGGCCGGCGTGAATTCCTTGGAGGACAGGCCGTAGCGCCCGCCGATCACCGCGGGTTCGCGTCGAACGGCGCACGCCGGCCTGCGCAGCGCCTCGGCGAGCGCCGTCGACGACGTCCAGGTAGAGCGGCTCGCCGACCGCGCCCGGCTCCTTGGTGCGGTCGAGCACGGCGATGCGCGGCACGGTGTCGGGCAAGGCGCGCGACGAAAGTCGTCGACGGAGAACGGCCGGTACAGGCGCACCTTCAGCACGCCGACCTTCTCGCCGCTGGCCGTCAGAGATGCTCGCGCCGTCTCGCGCGCCGTCTCGGCGCCCGAGCCCATGACGACGATCACGCGCTCGGCCTCGGGATGGCCGACGTAATCGAACAGCTGGTAGTGCCGGCCGGTGAGCTGCGGCGAACCGGTCCATGGCCTCCTGCACGATGCCGGGCAGCGCGTCGTAGAACGGATTGCACGCCTCGCGCGCCTGGAAGAACACGTCGGGGTTCTGGGCGGTGCCGCGCAGATCGGGCTGATCGGGCGTGAGGCCGCGCGGCCGCGATGCGCCGCGACGCAGCTCCTCGTCGATCATCGCGCGCAGATGTCGTCGTCGGTCAGCGAGCATCGATCTGTTCGACTTCGTGGGAGGTGCGGAAGCCGTCGAAGAAATGCAGGAACGGCACGCGCGACTCGCAGCGTGGCCGCGTGGGCGATCAGCGCCAGATCCTGCGCCTCCTGCACCGAATTCGAAGCAAGCATCGCGAAGCCGGTCTGGCGGCAGGCCATCACGTCGGAGTGGTCGCCGAAGATCGACAGGGCGTGCGTGGCCAGGGTGCGGGCGGTGACGTGCATGACAGAACGGCGTCAGCTCGCCGGCGATCTTGTACATGTTGGGGATCATCAGCAGCAGGCCCTGCGACGCGGTGAAGGTCGTCGCCAGCGCCCCGGCCTGCAGCGCGCCGTGGACGGCGCCGGCGGCGCCGCCTTCGGACTGCATCTCGACGACCTGCGGGACACGGTGCCCACAGATGTTCGGCTCGCCCGCGGCCGCCCATTCGTCGGCCAGCTCGCCCATGGGCGAGGACGGCGTGATCGGGTAGATGGCGACGACTTCGCTGATCCGATAGGCGACCGAAGCGGCGGCCTCGTTGCCGTCCACCAGTATCGTCTCGGTTCGCGTGATCGATGTATCTGCCATAACCCTTGTCTCTCCCCGGTCACCCGTTAGTCGTTCCGCGCTCCCACGTCCCTATCCCGCAGGGCGCGCGGCGCCCCCTCGGCAGTCGAGAACCGGCACGTCGGGAACCGGAGTCGCGACGCCTCCCGTTCCCTACCGGGCCCCATCCTTGCGGACCCGTTCCTTTTGGGAAGCGTATGGCTCCGGGTGGTGGCGAGACTTGCCCGAAAATCAAGACCGGATTCCGATTCTTAACGTTTTTTATCGAAAGCGGCCGCCGCTCCCGCCGTCACATCCAGCACCCGGGAATCTGGGTGTTGACCTGATCCATCAAGCCGGGCATCCGCCTAAGAATATCTTTTGCTTAGATACATCCCAAGCGGGCGATCGCTTTGAATGACCGAACGGAAAGTGGTGGCCGGCAAGCCGGCCTGCTCCAGGCTTCGGGCGAAAACCAGCTCATTGGAAAGCACGGCATCAATCCGGCGCGCCGCCGCAATCTTGACCAGGATATCGGTGGATGAGACCGTGTTGATGGCGGTGTAGCCATGATCGGCCAGCCATTTTTCCATCGCCGAGCCCGCCAGCACACCCACCTTGAGCGTTTTATCCCCCACATCGCGCACAGTATCGGGCAGTTGATACCAACGCCAAACCTGGGGCACGAACGGCTCCGAAAGCACCGCGAAAGCATTGCGATCCGTGATTTCCGACGCCGTGAAGAAGCCATCGGCCGCCCCTTCCTGCACGGCCTTTTGCGCCCGCGCCCACGGCAAAACCTTGATCTCGATTTTCAGCCCCAAACGATCGAAAATACAATGGACCGCATTGACCGCGATTCCACCCAACTGGCCATGGTCAACCTGTTGATAAGGCGGCCAGTCCTGGGTGGTGTCGACAGAATCAGGTCGGCGGCCCGAACCGGCGCCGCCGATCCCATGCCCAAAGCAAACGCTACAAGAATAAATAACGTCCGAATCGTCCGAATCGTGAGGCTCTCAAACAAACGGCTGAATATCATTGGAACACTCTCCTGATCGGGAGAACCATCGACAACGTAAGAGGCTGTCCGGAAAAGATGCCTTTCAGTCCAATGGCAACCGGTGAGCCAACCCTCAAGATCAAATCCCCGCCAAGCATAGCCGCGCACCGCGCAAGGGGGTTGATCCAGGAGGTAACCGCCGGCCCCGCCCACTTCGAGGCCTTTTGCCAACTAAGTCGTAATACGCGATTGTGTCACTCTCAACCTCAGTCGTTTTTGCCAAAAACTTTAAAGTGCTGGAGCGCGGGCATCTTGCCCACGTGGAGCGCGGCGTTCTTGCCCTCATGGAGCGCGGGCATCTTGCCCGCATGATTGCCACAAGATCAAAAGCTTGACTATCGATGACAGGGCTTGCGAAGGGCGGGCAAGATGCCCGCGCTCCAGGGATGCGTAATGGCTAACCATTTGTTTTTACACTATATATCACCACCCTGGAATCCAGGAGAGCCTTTAGCGAACACAGCCCCCTAGCCACCTTCAGCGGGCTGGAACCGGTACCCCACCGCAGGCTCGGTGATGGTCTGGCGCGGGCGGGCGGGTTCGATTTCAAGTTTTTTCCGCAGTTCCCCGATATGAACGCGCAGATACTGCGTCTCATGGATGTGGGCCGCCCCCAGACCTCGCGTAATATCTGCTGGTGGGTCAGAACCTTTCCGGCATGCGCGATCAACAGACACAGGGTGTCGAACTCGCGCGGCGTCAGTATCACAGGTACTTGTTGCGAAATACCCGGCGCTCCACCAGATCAACGCGCAAATCTCCGCTGCGATACTCGTTTGTGCTCCAGACCGCCGCGGCGCGATGGCGAAGCGTGATATCGATCCGCGCCATCAACTTCACCAATGCCCCCAAAGGGCTTGGTGACGTAATCATCGGCCCCCCGATCAAGGGCTTCGGTTTTATCCAGTTCGCCCGTACGCACCGTGAGCACGATGATTGGGGCCGAACTTCACTTCCCGCAGGCGTGAGATCACCTCGTGACCATCCAGATCGGGCAAACTCAAATCGAGATCATCAAACCCCCGGCGCTTCCGCCGCCGCCATGGCCACCGCGCCGGCCCCGGTCCCCGCCTCCAACACGGTGTAGTCCTGCGCCCCCAGACTGATGCGCAAGAATTTACCGGAACTGCGGTTCGTCATCAACCACCAGAATCCTGGTCAGGGCTGGGTCCATGGCAGCCGTGCCCTTGGCATTTCTTGTGGAAATCGGGGAAGGATCGAGGGTGCTGTCGTCTCGGATCCGAATCCCCCAAACGCGCGCGACCAGCGGCGAGCGCTTCCGCCCGTTGCACATCATCCACCAACGCCTCGACCTCGGCGTCGTATTCCCCTTCCCCGACCTCCGCCACGGCAGCGGCCACGGGAGCACCGGTGGTACCCACGCCCAATTCATCCAGTCGACTCGGCAAAGGCGGAGCCTCGGCAAGGGGCAATCCGATCACGATCACGGTGCCGCGCCCCTCGGAGACCCGAGCGCGCCGAAACCGTGCCGCCGTGCGCCTCGACGATTCCCTGGCAAATCGCCAGGCCCAAACCTGTCCCCATGGTGTGCTGGCCTGTGCTCTTGACCCGGTAGAACATATCGAACACCCGCTCGCGTTCATTTTCGGGAATGCCGGGCCCCTCATCCGCCACCGAAACCAGGGCGCGGCGCCCCTGACACTCCCGCCGTAATCGTGATTCGGCCTTCCGGC
>CAVURW010000021.1:0-24445 GCA_963743595.1 uncultured Verrucomicrobiae bacterium | reverse complement strand
CTTTACGTGTTCGGCTCCGAAGTCGGCTTCGATTTTGGCGGTCACGATGGGTGGTGAGAGGATTCTATGCGCACATCAGGAGGCGGCTCGAATTGCGGCTAAATAAATGAAACGTTCGCAGCGACACGGATTCGGATTGATGGGGTGGAACAAGATGGAACGACGAGCAACTTGATTGGTACAGAATTTTTCACAACAGTTCTCGGGCACTCGACCCGCAGCTGCACACGCATTTTACGTTTTTCAACGCGACATTCGATCAGCAGGAACAACGCTGGAAAGCGCTCCAGACGTCGGACATGTTCGCGCTAACGAAGTATGCGACGGAAGTCTATCGCAATGAGCTGACACGGGCCTTGCACGGTTTGGGTTATGAAACGGTGCCGTCTAAGCACGGTTTTGAAATCAAGGGCGTCGATCCTGAGCTATTGATAAAGTTTTCAAAACGAGCGCAAGAACGCGATCGGGAAATAGCCAAGATGGAAGCACGGTTGGGACGCGCTTTGGATAACGACGAAGTGTCGGTTGCGGTGCACCAGACCAGGTCTCGAAAGTTGAAGGGAATTACCACTGGAGAGGTACGCGAACGGCAACTTGAGCAGATGTCTATTGAGGAGAAGACGGCTCTGGAAACGTTGAGGCGGTCGGCAAATGGATTTGCCGTGCGACGACAGACTGAACCTCAGGAATCAGCTCTCGCCTACGAACACGCATGCGCTCATGTGTTTGAACGCTCCTCGGTAGTGCCAAGGGAAGAATTGTTGCGGCAAGCGTTGATTTCCGGTCGAGGGCAGGTGGATCTGGCCGCGCTCAAGCAGGAGATCGATCAATCGCCGGAATTGATACGAGTGGGTCGGGATATCTCAACGAAAGAAATCCTCCAAACAGAATTGTATCTGATCCAAACGTTGAACGCGGGGAAAGATTGCTGTCCCTCCTTAGCCCCTGGGTACGTGCCTTCAGCTCAGCTGGGAAACGATCAAAGGGAAGCGCTTGAACATGTGTTGAGAACCTCGGATCAATATACGGGATTTCGCGGGTTGGCCGGGACCGGGAAAACCTCCACTTTGAAGGAGTTAGGCCGCGCCTTGAGCGAGTCGGGCAGAGAAGTTGTCTTTTGTGCGCCTACGGCTGCCGCGACTCAAGTCCTGCGGAAGGATGGCTTTTCTTTGGCGATGACGCTCGCAAAGCTGCTACACGAGGACAAACTGATCCCAGGCTCGGTGATCGTTTTGGACGAAGCAGGACTCGTTGGTGCTCGGGACATGAAGCGGTTGTTTGAAATGGTTGCGGCAAAGGACGCACGGCTGATCTTTTCGGGAGACACCGGTCAACATTCGAGTGTCGCTCAAGGCGATGCTCTCCGGTTGCTGGAGGAGCATTCTCGATACAGTTTCCGGGAGCTGACGATTATCCGCCGCCAACAAGCTGAAGAATATCGTAACGTCGTCGAATATGCGGCTAACGAACGGCCCCAAGCTGCTTTTGACCGCTTAGATCGGCTCGGCTGGGTGCGTGAAGCTGACGCAGGACGCGACCTCTATAACACTGCCGCAGCGGCCTACCTGGAAAGTCGGCAAAACGGCAAGTCGGCCCTGTTGGTGGCCCCGACCTGGGTCGAGATCGAATCGGTTACCGAAGCAGTTCGAGAGCAATTGAAACAAGCGGGAGCCTTGGGCACGCAGGAGGAGAAGATTTCTGTATTTGAAAGTGCCTCGTGGACCGCCGCTCAGAAACGGCAGGTAACCCAGTATTCCACAGGACAGCAGATCTTGTTCAATGAGGATTCAAGGACGTTCCGGAAACAGGAACGAGTCGATGTCATTGAGGTGTTGCCTGGGAAGAATGCCGTCAAAGTGCAAAGAGAGGATGGATCGGTTCATTTGTTCCGTCCGAAGGCAGGAACTTCATTTGACGTGGGTTATCCTCATGAAATTGGGGTGGCCCCAGGAGATTTGCTCCTTCTCCAAGCCAACCGGCCCAAGGAAGGACTCATCAATGGCCAAGTCGTCTCGGTTGAATCGGTTAATGACGGGAAGATCACCCTGACCAACGGCAAGTCGCTACCGTCCGATTATTGCGAAATGACCCATGGTTATTGCGTGACTTCCCATTCCGCTCAAGCCCGCACGGTAGACGCTGTATTTCTGGTGGCAGGTTCCCGTTCTGCTGCCGCGATTCATCAAGAGCAGTTTTACGTGAGCATTTCCCGAGGGCGGCAAGAGTGCCAGGTGTTTACCGATGACAAAGAGCTGTTACGAGACCGAATCGCCCGGTCCACCGAACGGCAGGCTGCGCTTGAATTGGTGGGCGATGCTCTCAAAGAGGCGGGCTTCGCTCCGCCAAAGATCAACGAACCTGAAGCTGCTCCAAACCGAACGCCTCTGAAGATCGACACTTTTCGAGTATCACAAACACAGCTCCACAACCAAATTACCCGACTTCTCAAAGAGGAGGCTTTGCCTGAACATGAGCGCCGATTTGTCTCCGCACCAGGCCTTGAAACTACTGAACCCAACGTCACGTTGGAAAAAGAGCTTCCCCGTTCGCCGGGGATGTCGCTGTAATTGTTTATGCCGAATCCAGCAGATGCCGAAGTACCCAAATGTGTCATTCACTACCGATCCTCATCACTAATCGTCGATTTCATGACGAGCACGGGTCGGGTTCACGGTTTTCCCTACGCTCATCTCCTGCATTTTAGCCTCGAAAAGAATCCATCCGCTGCGCTTGCTTCTAATGAGCCAGTCGACAGGTTCACGTTCTTCTTTTCCACTCATGAAGTCCGGCTCTTGGGCTGGCGTCTTTTCGAGCTGATCCCTCACTTGCGTAAAGCAGAGCTGGTTTCTGTAATCGCTGTGGAAGCCCGTTACTATGGGTTATCAGGCTCGGCTCCCTTTATCTGCAATATCGAGGTGATTCCTAACGATAGATAATCATGGAGAAAATTAATAAAATTAAGAATGAGTTCACTCTGACCGAAACCGTCCTGTTTCCGAAGACCTCTCACCTGAGGCTGAATACCAATCCGTGATCAATCGCCTGCTCGATTTCGAAGTCAGTGCGACCACGTTTCTAATGCCAGACCAGCACCTCGCGGAGCTCTGTACGACCTTTAACGTTCCATCCAATAACCCAGCCATTGCCGCCGAGGATTTACTCGACCAGCTCCGTGAGAAGCTCACCAAGGTTTATTATGCTCTCATTTCTGGTTTGCCTAGTGACGATCAGACTAAGTCGAGACTGGAATTGTTTCGCAACGCAACTGATCAAGTTATCAATGAGAGCGCCGTCAGCCCGAACCGCTTGGCTTCCCGCCCCACCCGCGCCCGTGGTCCCTCCCGTGGAGGCCGCAGCACTTTTAAGATTGGCTTCAGTGACCTTAGTATTTTAGCTTGACAGTCGCAAAGTGTCCCATCGTATCTCTTTGAGGCACGCTCCAAGAAACAAGGACTTCAATCTGAAAGAACCCCATTCAGGAATCAAAATAACTGACATTTCGTGGTAATCATCTAACCTGATTTGGAGTTACCCCATGCCAAGTTCAGACGTCAATTTCGAGCTTCTATTCAAATGCCGCCTCATTATTGGTCGATTTGGCGAGAAAGACGTCGCCGATTGGTGGAACTCCACAGGTCTACTATCGACTCTGGGGCCAAAGGTGTTCGTACGCGGATTTCCCAGAACCGAAGTTTATGCAAGAGCCCGTTCCATATTAGCAGTCGCGTCCAGAAGATCAGCGGACTTCTTTAATCCCGCCGACACCTTTTCCCTTTGGTCTCTCCCCGCAGTTATCGAGCAGGCGTTCGACGAATCCCTGCTGGGCTGGTCGCGAGAAAGTCGGGATTGGTTGGACCTCTTCCACGATCTTGAAAGGATGTCCCTTCAAGATTCCCTGGGCCAATTCCTTCTGGATCACCAAGTGGTTTCTAAGACTTCCCTTAATACAGCAACTAAGCTAAAACTCGGGCCAGAGGGAAAATCGATTCTATTGCCAGAGATCGGGTCCATCTCGGATGAAACCATTTCCTTATTGACGGCGGCTTTCGTCCAAATCGAACCCGGCTCCTTTCGGCTGCCAATCGTATCGCTGAGAAGGGGAGCATGACACAGCCGAGCAGTTCCACTCGCCTTATTAGGAAAGGAGTTCTTGCTGCTGAGACTTACCAAATCATGTCAGCCTGGGATGAAACGCAATCCATTCGCGCCAACTTTGCCAAGGTTGTCGAATCCAATAGTCTCGGACTTCGAAATGCGGCGTGGCTCAAAGAAATTATCACGACCCTCAATAGCCGATTTCAAGACCAAATGGTCATTGAACCGCTCTACATCTTGGCAAAGTCAAAACTTCCTTTAAGGGAATGGAAATGGTTCCTGTTGTGGCAGTTACAACATACGGATCGCCTGTTTTTTCGATTCATTACTGAGTGGCTTTTTTCCTCTTACTCAAAAGGGGCAAGGATACTCAACTCTACTCAGGTCGAGCCATTCTTTCGGGCGATTATTTCCGATCTGCATGATCGCGAAGTGTCGGAATACGGATTGAAAAGAGGCAGTAGAGATCTTCTGCGAATGTCATCCGATCTTGGGCTGTTAAAGGGCAAAGTATTGAGGAGTTTCACCAATACCCACGTTCCTTCTTCTGCTTTTCTCTGGGCACTTTACGATCTTTATGGTCAGGTTCCGAATGCCTACGCGATTGTCAACGACCCGCGATGGCGTCTTTTCCTCCTCACACCATCCGAGGTTGAAAGAGAAATGCTGGAACTTCACCAATTTCAGAAATTGCATTACCAAACCGCTGGATCGCTTTCCCAGCTCCAGTTACCTTATAAGGATCGCATGAGTTTCATCAGGAGCATTACCCATGAGTGAGTGGAAGCAACGACTCACCAGGAATCTGGAGCCAATCCTGAAATTAACTGATCCGCGCAAGGCGATCAGCGCCTATGACAATATGCCCTATGCCATCTTCCATTATCCCCCGGAAGAAGAACTGGCCGCGAGGAGGGAGTTTGCTTTGCTGGCGACTCGTCTGGAGCGGGACGGAAAACGGGTTACTCGAATCTCCTTATCCGAGTGCCTTGCTAAGGTTCTCGAAAGCCAAAGGCTCACGCTCCAGCAAATATCAGGTGCTGAACTTTCGGCGGGTATTCCTAAGATGCTCGAGACACTCTGCACAATTTTAGGATCCGACGCTTCAGGAGTGGGTGCGTTTACCACCGAGATCACTTCACGTTTACCAAAGGATGGCGACCCAACACGGGATCTGTTTTTCATGGTGCGCGCCGGATCGCTGTTTCCATTCTACCGAACCTCCGCCATCTGTGAGCAGCTCATGGGTACAACGGAACTCCCGGGAGTTCTGTTCTATCCTGGGACATTTGATGGCGTGACCGGACTCAGTTTTATGGGAGCCCACGATCCAGAAGCCAATTACAGACCAAAGATTTTTTAGCATGAACATACGTGAACTTTTTGAAGGTCGGATTGATCGCTCCATCGAGGAAGTTATTAAGGTGGATCAAGTCGATAAGCAGATCATCCGCGACGAAATCAGCGAGTACGTCGCTACTGATTCCATCAAACGTCATTACACTCAAGTCTTAGAGCGATATTATGAGACTCCAAACAAACCTCATGAAGGAATAGCCGTTTGGGTTTCTGGTTTCTTCGGCTCGGGTAAATCCAGTTTCGCAAAACTTTTGGGAATGGCGCTCAGGAATGAAGACCTTCTGGGAGATCAGGCTGCGGATTTAGTGGGTAAGCAATTGGCCGATAACAAGATTCAAGTGGTTCTGAAGAACATTTCTGAACACATCCCCACGACATCCGTCATTTTCGACGTTTCTACTGAGAGGAGCTCCCGATCCGGAAACCAGAATCTGAGTGAGATTGTCTACAAGCTCTTCCTTAAAACCTTGGGTTACGCCATGGATCTCGACCTGGCCGATTTGGAGATTGAGCTCGAGCGCACAGACCTGCTTCCCCGTTTTTGCGACTTGTACCGAGCTAAGTTTTCGAAAGATTGGGATTCCGGCAAGACCATGCCTGCCTTCGCCCTGGCTGAAGCCAGCACGGTAATGCACGAACTGGAGCCCCTCCGATTTCCCAGCAAGGAGACTTGGTCGCAAGCCGCCAAGAATCGATCTGATGTGAACGCCGGTCTTTTAGCTGAACGTTGCAAACTGCTCATGGAACGCCGCAGGCCTGGTCATAACCTGATCTTTGTCGTGGACGAAGTTGGCCAATTTGTCGCTCGTGACGTTCAAAAAATGTTGGACCTTCAGGCAGTCGTTCAGGGATTAGGTCGGGTGGGTCGTGGCAAGATGTGGTTCGTGGTAACATCCCAGGAAAAGCTCACAGAGTTGGTGAGTGGATTGGGTGATCGGCGAGTCGAGTTGGCTCGTGTTATGGATCGATTTCCTCTTCAGGTCCACCTAGAGCCATCCGATATTTCCGAAGTCACCAGCAAGCGCATCCTTTCTAAAAATGCGGCAGGTGAAGCGGAACTCCGGAAAATCTTTGAAGCCCATCGTGCGCGTTTGACCGAGCAAACCCGGGTCACCGCTGATATCCGTCTGCCGGAGTTAACGGGTGAGCGTTTCATAGAACTTTACCCACTGCTTCCATACCAGATCGATCTCATCATTCAGATCATCTCCGGACTTCGCACCCAGGGAGGCGTTAGTGCCCATGTCGGAGGAGCCAACCGCACCATCATTAAGATCGCGCAGCAACTCCTCATCAATCCGAAAACCGACCTCAGCCAGCAAGCCCCTCGGCGTTCTCGCCACGATCGACCAAATCTACGACTTGATTGACGGCAACATATCGTCCGAAATTCGGGGCAAGATCCAAGATATAGGCAGGAAGCTGGATGCTACCGCGCAGAAAGTTGCCAAGGCCATTTGCCTTCTCCAATTCGTTAAAAGTGTCCACCGAACCGAACAAAACCTTGCCGCAGTTCTGCACCCCACGGTTGATTCGAACTCGGTTCTTCAATCTGTTAAAGACGCTGTCGAGCAACTCGTCAATGGCCACTTTATTCGCCGGGGAGACGATGGCTTTCGCATACAAACCCCCGCTGAAGATGATTGGGAAAGGACACGTGCACAGGTTTCCCCACAGCCAGCAGATGAAAACCGGATTCTTGGAGATGTTATCAAAGAACTCTGGGATCCTCAGCCCAGCTTCCTCCTGGAATCCACCAAACAGTTCAAAGCAGACCTCTTTTTCAACACCCGGCTGTTAGTTGGAGACGGGGACATTCCCTTCTACATCTCCTTTGCCAGTGATACCACCGATCTTCCCGGCCAACAGGCAGAAATGCGGGCACGTAGCCAGACAGACCAGAAGGGCGTCTTTTGGGTAGCCACCTCCAATAACACCATCGTTAAGGAAGTTCGTGAACATTTCCGCTCGAGTGAAATATTGAAGAAAAAGGAGCGCACGTCCCAGACGACAGATGAAGCGCGGCTCATCGGAGAAGAAAAGCGGCGGCTCGCCAGTATCTCGATTAATCTCCGACAGCTAATCAAAAGAGAGCTGCTCAACGGCACCGTCTACTTTCGGGGCAATGACCGCAGTCCGGGCCAGGAGCACTCAGAGATTAAGCCCGCTGTGGAATCGGTCCTCAGCCACCGTTCTTCCCACCGTTTTCCATCGATTCTCGGAGGGTGCCGCGAAGGTCAAGTCACAGGACCTGAAAGCGTTGTTGACCACTGAAAACTTGCGTGGCCTGCCCCCCGTTTTTACCGATCTCGAATTGACCCAGGTTCAGGGAAACAGGGCAGCCTTCGTCGTCGATTCAGGGCCCCTTTTTGAAGTTCTTACCCGAATCAAAGGTCGCACCTCCTATGGTGAAGCCGCCACCGGAAAGTACCTGACAGATGAATTCCTGAAGGAACCCTTCGGCTGGGAGTTCGATGCCGTCCGTTTGTTCGTCGCCAGCCTTCTCCGGGCCGGATTAGTTGAGGCCACCAGCCAGGGCCAAGCCATCGATTCGGCACTCACTCCTGAGGCGGAGCGAATGTTCACCAACAATAACCTCTTTCGCGGCTCCTCCTTCCGACCGAAACAGACTGGCCTTAGCTTTGCTGAGCTTGCTCAAGTTTCGACTCATTACCAAACCGTATTTGGCAAGGAAGTTCCCGAAATCAGCCTGGGCGTTCTGGCCAACGCGATTCGGGATTCCATTGCCACGGTGGAGGCGGAGATCAAGCCGGAGCATGATAGGATGCTGACTCACCGATTGCCTGGTTCGCAGTTGCTGGCGGAATGTCTTAATGAGATTTCCGGCATTCGCAGCGGTGGTGACGAAAAGGCGGTTGTGGCCTTCAATAGTTCATATTCGAAGATCAAAGAGGGCATCCGCCGAGGCCACGATCTTAAGCAAGCTCTCACCGAGCCCCGCTTGCACGATTGGGAACGGGCAGGCCGGGCGCTGCGTCAAAACTGGCCCTTCCTAGCCCAAGAACCAGACCTTCCCCAGTCCATACGGGATGCTCACGCCCGAC
Source organism: uncultured Verrucomicrobiae bacterium (assembly GCA_963743595.1). Taxonomy (GTDB): domain Bacteria; phylum Verrucomicrobiota; class Verrucomicrobiia; order Methylacidiphilales; family UBA1321; genus CAVURW01. The sequence goes on along the minus strand of CAVURW010000021.1, from coordinate 15,926 downwards.
TAGTGGACCTGATGCAGCGGGAGACCTTTTTCCAGGACTTCCCAGCCATTGACCAAACGACCCGGGAATTAGAACAGACATTCACCGCCCGCCATCAGGAAGCCAGCCAGCAGCGGCAAGCCGCGTACATCTCCGCGCTGGAGATTTTACGGGCACACACCGCCTGGCCAGCCCTCACCCCGGATCAACAAAAGGACATCGGCGCGCCGCTGGAGTCTCTCGCCCAAATCGCATCCCTCACAGAGCCCATCCCTCAGATTCGCTCAGAAACGGAAGCTTGCGAATCCCGCCTAAACCGGGCGATCGAAAGCATGATGCGAATTGTGGACGGTAACCGGTTGGTGAAGATTCAACTCGGAGCTGGTTTCAAATCCGGTATTGAAACCGTTGAACAGCTCGATTCCGCCCTTGAGGGGTTGCGTGAGGAAATCGTCTTGCAGATTAACCAAGGCAAGAAGGTCCTGATTCAATAAAGCCCTGCCATGGATAAAGACACCCGTAACCTCATCCAGCGCGCCACCCAGAAAGCCAGACGGCTTCTGGAGGAGGAGTACTCTCAGCAGTTGGAGGGGACCTATGATATCCGTGAGAGCTCCGGAGAGATCGCGGAACAGCCGAACGCCACGCTGGATGGCAAGGGCCGCCATGTTCGGGAGCAAATCGTCGCCGCCATCCAACATGAACGAGCCAAAGTCCGATCCAACCAGGAGGCCATCGCCGCATTTTTGAGGGAATGTACCTTCACGACGCTGAATCGATTCGCCGGGTTGAAGCTTATGGAAGCCAGACAGATTGTCAGGCAATGTATTTCGAAAGGGGACCAATCCAGCGGCTATAAAGAGTTCTGCGGATTGGCTCCCGGTATTCTGGAGCTGAGCGATGGCGGTTATCGGCTCTATCTAGAGTGCCTTTTTGATGAAGTTGGCACGGAGGTGGGCGTTTTGTTTGATCGCCTCCACCCCAGCAGCCTGCTGTGGCCTCGGCGCCCGGTGCTCTTAGAGCTTTTAGAAATCCTAAATCAGGAGGGACTCTCCAGCATTTGGCAGGAGGATGAAACCATCGGTTGGATCTACCAATATTTTAACGATGAAGCGGAGCGAAAGCAGATGCGGGAGGAATCCGCCGCTCCCCGGAACAGCCGAGAATTAGCCGTCCGCAATCAATTTTTTACCCCCCGCTACGTCGTTGAGTTTCTTACGGATAACACCCTGGGTCGGATCTGGTATGAGATGACCAAAGGGAAAACGCGCCTGAAAGAGAGGTGCCGGTATTTGGTCCGGCGTCCCAACGAGTTTTTCCTCGCCCTAGAACGAGAGGACCTGACGCCTTGGGTGAAGGATGTGATCCTGACAGCCGATTTCTCCAAACTCCCGGAAAACCCCGCCATTCAGGAGTTATTCGATTTTGCACATGGCATCAACGGATATGAAGAAATCGAACGACGGGGCTTTGCAACCCAGGAGTATGTCGACAAAGAGTACAACCCTCGTGCCGAGGCCCGTGACAAGACCGGCGAGACGTGGACCGGAGACGCCGGTGTTCTTTGGACCTGTCTGTTCCTTCACGCCAGACTAGTTTTGCGGTCTTCGCAAACCGATTTCAGCCTATCCATTTCCGATTACTCTCCCCTCCGGGAACTCTGGCCGGGGCTTCGCAACGCCCTCCAAAATCAAAAGACTGACGCCACTCAGGAAGAACTACTCCGTCAGCCTCATTTTATCCCGTTTCGTCCGTTAAAGGACCCCAGGGAGATTCTCATGTTAGACCCCGCCTGCGGGTCAATGCATTTCGGGCTCTATGCCTTCGATCTTTTCGAAATCATCTATGCCGAGGCATTTGAAGATGTGGGTCAGGGTGATCTCAATAACGCGACGCTGAGAAATGACTTTTCAGCCGACAGCTCAGCTCTTCAAAAGGAAGTTCCCAGACTGATTATTGAGAAGAACATCCACGGAATCGATATCGACCCTCGTGCCGCCCAAATCGCGGGGCTCAGTCTCTGGCTCCGGGCCCAGCGTTCCTGGCAGGTGGCGGGAGTTCCGGTCGCGGAACGCCCGAAGATTCAAAAATCCAATGTGGTCTGCGCCGCACCGATGCCGGGTGAACGAGAAATGCTTCAAGAGTTTATCCGAAACCAGTTCCCCGCTGCGGAGCAGCCCGCCTTTAAATTTCTGCTCGAACGCATTTTCGACCGGATGAAACTGGCGGGAGAAGCCGGTTCCCTCCTTAAGATCGAAGAGGAGATCGTGAGTGCCATTTCCGACGCTAAAAAGCTTTGGAAACAAGGTCCCCGACAAGAACAGACCGTGTTGTTCGCTCCTCCAAACGAGCGACTGCACCAGCGCGAACTGAATCTGGATCTCTCCGGTATTACCGATGCTGAGTTCTGGGTTCAGGCCGAGGAAAAAATTTACCAAGCTCTGAAGCTCTATTCTGAGCAAGCGGAGAGCGCACTTCGCTTGCGACGCCGACTGTTCTCTGCCGATACTGCTCAAGGATTCGCTTTCATTGATATTTGCAGAAAACGTTTCGACTTCGTTCTAATGAATCCTCCATTCGGCGAATTATCAAAATTCTCAAAGACGTACGCCGAGAAGGCCCATCCTGATTCCAAAGGCAACATTCTCGCCCATTTTATAGATAGGCTGAAAGGCTTGACCGATCCAAACGGAAAAAGTGCCGCGATCGTTAGTCGAGCGTGTTTCTTTTTGATATCGTTAAGTAATTTCCGGATTTCCCTTTTAGGGGATGGACTAAGCGTAGAGTTTTTTGCAGATCTCGGCGATCGGGTTCTTGACGCTATGGTAGAAACCGCTGGTGTTATATTTAGCCGCAGGCCGCCAGCTGCTGCAATTTTTTCAAGAATATTAACCACAGATCAAAAGGCAATAGTCTTAGAGGAACGGTGTAAGCTTCTTGGGTCAGGAACGTTGTCAGAGTCGTGCTTTATTATTTCCACTAAAAGTTTTAATAAACTTAAAGGATCTCCGTACGTTTATTGGATAACTGTTGATGTTATAGACATTTTAAGTAGATTTCCATTGTTAGAAGAGTATAGCGAAATAAGGGTTGGCCTTCAAACTGGAGATGACGAAAGATTTCTGCGACTTTGGACAGAGATTGATCCTAAAGCATTAATTCAGTCGGAGTCTGATGTCGGCACATGGGCTTGGTACTCAAAGACAGACGAAGCATCTGCTTTTGCTGCCTCGATTCATCTGGTTGTGAATTGGATGGACAAAGGTTTAGAAATTAAGGCAAGCCATGTTGCTCGAGGCGACTCGAGTTCCCGGTACGTCATGAGCGAGTCCACGTATTTTAGACCTGGGATAAGCTATATGCTCCGCTCATTTCGACTGATTCCCTACATAGTACCCAGAAGTGTGATTCCAACAGCAGGTCGCTCTCAAGTTTTCCCCAGGCAGGGTAAGGAAACCTGGGTGTTAGCGTTATTGGCCAGCAACCTTGCAAGTTCGGTCGCCAGGTTTCGTGGAGAGATGTTTCTGCGTCCAAAATTTCAGAACTCAATGGTTTGTTGCGTTCCATATGTCGAACCTTGCGAAGAACTCGATTCGTTATTGAAACAACAAATATCATTAGAAGTAAATAACTTAAGACGATTCTTATCGACTTGCGAAGAGTGTATTGAATTTTCATCTCCATCAACAAAAACTGAAACGGGTAAGTATCGAATAAATCGTTCATCGTTACTTGGGCGCAAGTTTGATCTTTTAATTGCTTCAGCATATGGATTATCAGAGAGACAGCTTACTGTCCTCGAGCGTGATTTACTTGAAAGTATTCCGCAAAGCGACTCGCCCCGAGAACATGATGGGGACTGTGATCCTACAGAAATCAATCATACAAGCAATTCTGAAGGGCGATATGCATCATTAGCGAGCTATTGGATTGGTGTAGTTTTCGGACGATGGGACCTAAGAGTTGCCCTTGAGGATCAACAAAACACTGAGACAGTTGACCCATTTGCCCCTTTGCCAGCCTGCCCGCGGGGAATGCTGCAAGGCACCGACGGTCTTCCCCTTTCAACTGGGGAGGGTCGGAAATTGCGTGCTGAGGGCGAATACCCGCTAGATGTGGTCTGGGGGGGCATCGTCGTAGATGATCCAGAACACTCGCTGGATATTATCAAACACGTTCGGGCAGTACTCCAAGTCTTCTGGAAAAACCGCGCGGAGGCCATCGAAACGGAAGCCTGCGAAATTCTAGGCATAAAGAGCCTTCGGGAGTGGTTCTCCAATCCGAACGGATTCTTTGCGGATCACCTGAAACGGTACAGCAAGAGCCGTCGGCAAGCCCCCATCTACTGGCCGTTCAGCACGCCCAGCGGCTCCTACACAGTGTGGGTCTACCACCATCGGTTTACGCCAGACACCTTCTACCGCATCCGGGAACTAGTGGATGACAAGCTGCGGCATGAGGAGCGGCAGTTCCTGAACGCCAAAGAAGAAGCGGGCGAGAATCCAAACACCCGCCAAGCCAAAGAGCTGGCTCAACGCCAAAAGTTTTTGGAAGAGCTCAAGGCGTTTCAGGCCGAGATCATCCGCGTGGCCCCGCTCTGGAACCCCAACCTCAACGACGGCGTCATCATCAACTTTGCCCCCTTTCATCGGCTTATCGCCCACACCAAATGGCGAAAGGACGTCACCGCCTGCTGGGAAACGCTGGTCTCCGGAGAATATGACTGGGCCCATCTCGCCCTCCATCTCTGGCCAGAACGGGTCATCCCCAAATGCGCCACCGACCGCTCCCTGGCCATCGCCCACGGTCTGGATGAGGTACTCTGGGAACCCGACCCTGCCCGCGAAGGTAAATACCGCCCGAAAACCGTGGAAAAGCATGAACTCGCCCAACTCATCGCCTCCCGCACCAATCCTGCTGTGAAAGCCGCTCTTAATTCCACTTCAGCCGTTCCGTCAACCAACCCTAGACGAAGAAGGAAATAACTATGGCCCGCTTAGTCTCATACCGACAAGGAGATCGATCCGAATATCTCGCACAGTTCATCATGTCGGCGCTTGCAATCACGGTGCCTATCCCACGCCAGGAAGACGCCGAAGGTCTAGATTTCCACTGTAGTTTGCTGCGTAAGGAAAATAAGATCCTTATTCCGTATTTGCCTTTCAATGTTCAGATTAAAAGCTACAGCGAGGAGTTGAAAAAAAATGGGGTCGAGTTTGGCGGCTTTACTAAAGCGGGTATTTCGAGAAAGCATGAGATTGATCAGCTTATTTCGATGGACACTCCCTTCCTCATCGGTGTGGTAAATAAAGAGAAACAGTGGATGGATCTGTTCAGCACGAACACCCGTTACTTTGCTGTCGTCGACTGGGAAGGAAAGTTAAACGCCTGTAACACAGTTGCTCTGATTCCGTATCAAGCTCAGGAATCTCATGACATCGGGTGTGGAGAGGTGGTGGATCTTCCCCAATCTAAGATTGCTAAACCGAAGCCTAAAAAAGCGAAAGGCGATGACGTGTTGGAGAACGATTCTCCAAAGGTCTCTAAAAAGGTCTGGAGGATCCCACTTGGGCAGCCTATTTGCAGAATTACCACCGCAGAAGTGGAAGATGATAAGAATTGCGAGCGGATTAAACAGCTATTGGAACCGCATTTGAGAATCGACCAACAAAATTCCGTTCAATCAAGAATCGGCTTGGGTTATTTCGAATGGCCCTTGGTTATAGAGACAGGAAAGCCTTTGCAGAAAATGGGGGTCGCAGTGACTTTTGGATCACCGCAACGTGAATCCTTTAAAAAGCAATCCGAAGTTCTGTGTAAGGTATTGGCAGACAGATTAAGCTCCTATCGAAGCGCAGGTATAAAACAGGAGATTTTGAGATGGGAACCGGTTTTACAGAGCCTTCCGCTCGGACAAGCAAATGGTTTAGTCCAGAAGATGATCGAGGACTCCCTTGATTTTGCGAAAAGATAAAGGAACACATTATGATTAGTAATTTATCGATTAAAAATGTGGAGTTTGCTCGTGAGCTAGACTTTGAATTCGGGTCACGACTGAACTTGATCACTGGGGACAACGGTCTTGGAAAATCTTTTGTCTTGGAATGTCTGTGGTGGGCATTAACTGGGAGATGGACAACCACATCCGGTCTTCTCCGGTCTGAAAAGGAACATTATCCCTCACTTAAGACGTTAATTACTGATTTTCTGCGAACAGACCGCGAAGACCGAGAGCTATACTTTGATAACAAGAAAAGACAAAGAACCGATCAGTTTGGCCACTGTGATAGCGGTCTAACCATATTTTCTAGAGTTGACGGGGGATTTGCGATTTCGTTTTCGTCCGGAATAGGTGAGGCAAAATCCCATCATGTTGTACTCAATCCGCAAGAGGTTTGGAACGGTCGATCCAAGGGAACTTACCGCACCGAGGGACTGTACCGAGACATCGTAACGTGGTTGCAAACGAATTCCCCAAAAGCGAAGACTCTATTAGCCATAACGGAGTCTCTTTCACCCGATATGGAGACTCTCAGATTTACTGAGTCCCGGAGGCTGTATCCGAGAGATGGAAAATTGTATCCCATTCTCCGACTTCCTTACGGCGATATTCCACTCTCTGAAGCATCCGCAGGAATACGTCGAGTCATGGCTTTAGCCTACGTGACGACATGGGCCTATTACGAGGACAAGGAGATACGGGGAATGAGTGGCCTTCCCCCATCCGTTAGCCGATCGTTAATCATTGATGAAATGGAGTCTCATCTTCACCCCCTCTGGCAGAGAAAGATCTTGCCTTCTCTTATTGGAGCCACCGGCGCCATAGACGACAATAAAGGTTTCCCATTCCAATTTTTTATTGCCACTCATTCACCTCTCGTATTGGCATCAGTAGAAACTATTTATGACCAGGATACAGACAAACTCTTCCATCTTAAATTGAAAGACCAACAGGCATGCGTGGAGGATTTGCCGTGGGTGCCACAGGGTACGGTGGGTTACTGGCTAACATCGGAAGTGTTTGGATTGGGTGAGGCAAGGTCCAAAGAGGCAGAGGTGGCTATTCGAGCGGCTAAGGACTTTATGCTCAACCGTTTAGATAGGCTTCCGGAGTTTTTAAACTCTCAAGAAAAAATTCATGAGGAACTTTTGAGAACACTGCCGGGACAAGACCCGTTTTGGGCACATTGGATAGTTAAGGTGGCTCCCGAGGACTAACGATGCCTGCTTTTACCTTGAAAGAAGCTCCTGAGGGGTTCGCCGCTGCTCGCACTACGGGATTGGAATGGCTGCGAAACCATCCTAATGCCAAGAGACCAAGGGATCTCTGGAGCCCCTTTAGAGGCGAGCTGAGACGACAGTTCGACTCCCTGTGCGGTTATTCCCTGATGCAGGAGCAAAGAGGCAGCGTTGACCACTACGTGCCGTTCCGAGATGACCGTTCTAAAGCTTACGACTGGGATAACTACCGATTTGCGAACTCTAACGTGAATAGCAGCAAGAAAACGAAGAAAGTTTGGGATCCATTTGAGATCGAGTTCGAATGGTTTGAGATTGATCTCAGAAACATGTTCATGGTTTTAAGCCCGTCAGCCCCCCACAATTTAAAAGATCTTCTACAGTACACTCTTGAAAATCTGCCTATATGTGACGACGACGAATCCATCACTTTTCGAATGAAGTTCTATCGATTCTATAAGGACAAGAAGGCCCACATTGATGTGCTACGTAACGTGGTGCCAGTTCTTGCATTGACAATCGAACGATACGAAGACGAAGGACTACCTCTTCCCTGAAAATGAACCCGCTCACCCAATACCTTTCCGAGAAACTGGAAGAACAGCTATCAAACCATCGGTGTATCGTTTGGTACGACCCAAATCGGGAGTTTTCAGCCTTTATCGACGAAATGGTGCAGCTCCATCTTGACGAATCGGGCGTTCCTCAAAATGCGAAAGCCATCGTTCTGAGTGTTCACTTTCACTTCATAATAGGCAACGGCTCATTATTTGGGGTCAAGCTGGCCGCGGAACGATATTTCGCGGCGGAGGTGCCGGAGCCTTTTTTGATCTATCTCCCTGGAATGGAACGGGACACAAAGGAATCGCCCCTCATGGAATTGGAACTGGCCGGGAAGTGTTGGACGCCCCAATCCAACGTCAACCTCAAGCGCATTTTGCGAGAAGTTCTGCGGGATTTCATGACGGATGGCGACATTGATGGCGTTTTGGAAACGCCACGTCTGATGTTTCCCGACGCCGTTCGGTTAGTCGAACAACGGGGTTCTCCGGAGGCAGTTTCCATCCTCAAGATTGTGATTCCTAAGAAAGATAACGCCAGCCTTCTCGCCACGTGGATCGCTCAACCAGAACTCGACAGCGATCTCGAAAGTCGCGATGGCAAGGGAGAATTGCTCAAGTTGGTGGGAAATCGACTGGGGCTAGCACTGCCGAGCACCGTGTCCTTTTCAGAATTCAGGACAAAGGTCTTGAGCTACCTTTTGGTCAACGATTTCCGAGCTAATACGAACGTGGATCGATATCCCCGAGCACTGGATTTGATTCCAACGCCAGGAAATGAAGACCAAAAGGCTTTATTGCTGAAGGTTCTGGATCGCCTGCGAGAACTCTATTCCAGTACCTTTATACAAGGAGCGGATCAGTTAGAAGGGAGCCTGGGACTGGCAAACGAACGGCTGCCTGTGAGCGGTTTTAGTGGGAGCTTGACCTTTCGCTTCCAAGAACAGGCGCTTCTGGTCCACTGCGGCGAATGGATCCAACAGAAGAAATATGGGCAGGCCTTGGTGCTAGTTGAGAGCCACGAAAAATCGTTTTGGGCGCAGACGGATCCGGACCGGGCCTGTCAATGGGAATGCCTGCGCCTAATAGCAACGTTGGGGGATGCTTGTCAGCAAGCGCTGGAGCAGGTTCGGCAACTGGTCAACGTGAAGAATGATGCCAATGACTGGGTATCTACCTACACGCGCTCCTTGAGTCTTGTTGATCGTTATCATCGCCAATTGGAGACCTATTTATCCCGGATCTCCATCGAGCCGGAATCCGAACAGGCTTTGTCCGGCGTGCGACGTTACTACGATGATTTTGTCCACGAACAGGCCGTGGGCTTTGGAGAGGTTCTGGTCCGGAGTGGGTGGCAGGTACCAGGTGTTCTGCATCAAACCCGAGTGTACTCTGACGTTGTTGCACCAATGCCAGGACCTAAAGCTTATTTTTTGATCGATGCTATGAGGTATGAAATGGCACAAGATTTAATTGGGGAATTATCCAGAAGTGCCTTGGAGATGAATTGCCGGACTGCGATTGCAGCCTTACCGACGATCACCCCTATTTGCATGGCCGCTCTTCTGCCAGGTGCATCCATTGGCTTTTCAGTGATCGAACATCAAGAGAAACTGGCGGCTAACGTGGATGGAGTACCCTTGGCTAATTGGCCTGATCGGTGGAAATATCTTCAGGGCAAAATTCCCGGGGTTGTAGAACTAACCTTGGAGACTTTGGGCAAGCTAAGCAGTACCAAATTAAAGGAAAAAATAGAGAGTGCACCACTAGTTGTCGTTCGCTCTCAAGAAATTGATTCTTTGGGCGAAATGTTCACTGAGCTCGCGTCGCCGTTGATGGGTGCCGTTTTGGGAAATATAGCCCGGGGGGTCCGCAAACTGGCATCTGCTGGGATAGCCCATTTCACCATTACTGCCGATCACGGACATTTGTTTAGTCAAGGTACCGGCCAGGAAATGATCACGGCAGCACCGGGTGGCGATGCGGTGGAATTGAAACGGCGATGCTGGGCGGGCCATGGAGGCACAACGCCTCCTTCCACCGTGCGCACAACTGGGCCGGATTTAGGCTACTCCGACTCCTTGGAGTTTATTTTCCCGAAAGGACTTACGGTATTGCCCGGGAAGGATGGCCTCCGCTACCATCACGGAGGCACGAGTCTCCAAGAAATGGTGATTCCGGTAATGACTTTTAGGATGGCATCGACTCGAACTCCATTGAAGAAGAAGATGCCGACAGTGGTTATTACGGCACCAGCTATAGTGAATAACCGCATCTTCACCATTTCTGTGGCATCGCAAGGCGACTTAGTTGCCGAGGCACCAACTCTACGGTTTCAGTTGATGAACGGAACTGAACGTGTCGGGCAAATCGGTATGGTGGAAGATGCCCAATGGGACCGACCATCGACGGTTACCCTGACATCGCCAACTAAACCGGCTCGTCTAGCCTTTCTACTCGCTGAGACGGAAGATAAAATATCGATACGGGTGGTAGCCACTGATCCACTAACCGATGCCGTTGAGGCAGAGTCAGGCGAAATTAAAATCCAACTGGGGGTCAAATGAACGACAACGAGAATACGGAAACAACCGCAGTTCCTTCAAGCGACCAACTTGTGGCGGCGACACTGTCGCCGGCCCTAACAATTCGCGATGAGTTGGACGACAAGGTAAACGGGGTTTTTTCTGGGAAAGTGGTGAGAAAGGATTTGGTTCGCAAAGTCAAAGTGGGCGCAAATGTTCCTGTTTTTGTACTCGAGTATTTATTGGGAAAGTACTGCGCATCTTCCGATGAGATGTCCATCCAGATGGGACTACAGGTGGTCAATCAGACATTGGCAGAAAATTACATTCGCCCTGACGAGGGCATGAAGGCGCAGAGCAAGGTAAAGGAACGGGGGCGGTTTACTTTTATTGATAAGGTGAAGGTGAGACTAGTCGACTCAGATTACTGGGCGGAATTAGTGAACTTTGGTCACCGAAATGTGCATATTCCCGACCATTACGTCAGAGACTTTGATCGATTGCTCACGGGTGGGGTTTGGGCTCAGGTAGACGTCAAGTTTGAGTATGATGAGGACAGCAAGGGTAAGTACCCGTTCTACATAGAGACGCTCACCCCCATCCAACTGGCGAACTTTGACCTGGAAGATTATCGACGTGGCAGACGGGAGTTCTCGACATCTGAGTGGACAGATTTGATCGTTCGGAGCATGGGCTACGAGCCCAAAGAGATGGAGCAACGGCTCAAAACGATGTTCCTGCTGCGCCTGATTCCGCTTTGTGAACGCAACTACAACATGATCGAGCTAGGGCCCCGTGGCACTGGAAAAAGTTATGCCGTCCAGGAGCTTTCTCCTTACTCCGCACTGCTGACTGGCCCTACGACCGTGGCGAATCTCTTCGGTCATATGTCTGGAAAGGCCAAAGGATTGGTGATGATTTGGGATGTCGTTGGCTTTGATGAAGTGGCGGACTTGGAAAAAATGCCCAAAGAGGTAATCACCACCCTGAAGACCTACTGTGAATCGGGCCAATTCCAAAGGGGTCAGGAGGGCATGACGGGGTATGCCAGCATTGCGATGTTCGGCAATACCCAGCAGCCCGTGGATGTGATGGTTCAACGGGGACATCTGTTTGAACCGCTCCCTGATTCTATTCGCGATGACATGGCTTTCATTGATCGCCTGCACTATTACATACCGGGTTGGGAGGTCCCGAAAATGAGGCACGAACATTTTACCGGGAACTATGGTTTTGTCGTCGATTACCTAGCGGAAGCTTTAAGAGAGTTAAGGAAGCACAATTTCACTGAGTCACTTGATCAGTACTTTGAACTAGGCACGCAGCTTAATGCTCGTGATCGAAAAGCCGTTCGCCGTTCTGTTTCCGGACTAGTGAAAATACTTCATCCCGATGGAAAGGTCTCGAAGGAGGACATGGAGGCGGTTCTTCGACTAGCAATCGAGGGAAGGCGGCGAGTCAAAGAACAACTGAAAAAAATGGGGGCTTTCGAGTACTATCACACCTCATTCAGCTACATTGACAAGCAAACGGGTGAAGAACACTTTGTGGGCGTCCCGGAGCAAGGGGGTCGGAATCTCATTTCTGCCGAACCACTGCCGCCGGGCAGTGTCTACGCAGGAGCTGTCACGAGCGATGGAACCGTGGGACTTTATCGGATGGAGGTCAGCGTGTCTTCCGGAAACGGCAAACTCAAGATGGCTGGAGGTGTGAGTGGTTCCATGAAAGAGTCCGTCAATCGTGCGTTTGCGTACCTGCAATCAAATAAGGGAAACCTGGGAGTTGCCCGAGAATTGGACAACTCTGATTTTCACTTGGAGGCCATTGACCTTATTGGTAACCGAGTGGAGGCGGAAGTGGGGGTGGCAATGATCATTGCCTGCTTCTCGGTTCTTCGAAGGATGCCGCTTCAGGCGGGCCTGATGGTTCTCGGGGATTTGAGCATCCAAGGTAACATCAAGGGAGTCAAATCACTCGTGGAGCCTTTACAGATCGCCATGGACAACGGAGCGAAAAAAGTACTCATTCCCATCGAAAATAAGAGAAGCTTCTTCGATGTGAGCGCTGATATACTAGAGAACGTAGACCCGATTTTCTACGGAGATGTGAAGACGGCGACTAGTAAGGCTCTGGGTGTTTGAACGGCCTCGGAAAATGCGACCAGATTTGCGACCACTGCGACCAAAATTGCGACCACGGGAGTTAGTTCAAATTAGGGTAAGTTTAAGCGGTTTCTCCTTGATTCTGAGGCAGCTACGAGTAAGATCGAGATCAGCTTGAGAGTGACTTGGTTGGGCGAATCCTACCTCGTCCGTGTTTTTGTAAGTTGTTGACTTACAATAAGTTGTGCGAGTTGTAATGACCGTTTTCTGGCATTTGCCAGAGGAATTGCCAGAGGATTCAAACAGAACGGCGTAGGAACAGCCTACGCCGACCAATCCCCGGCTAATAACCGTGTACTCGCTCACGTAGGCGGGTGGTCGACGGATAGGCTGTGTTTGTCGGAACGAAAGGCAAACATGCAAAATCGATATTGGATCTATCGCCGGAAGAACGGAACCTTCTACCTTCAAGATAAAATCACCCAAAAACAGGAGAGTCTCAAAACCAAGGACACGATCACTGCAGATCGAATTCTTGCCAATCGCAATCAGGCCGCAGAACAGCCCTCGCTCAACCGAACGCTTGCCAAGGCCTATCTCTCGGCCAAGTCTCCGGAGTTGGCCACACGTACATGGGCAAATGTCATGGATCACTACTGCAAATCGGGTGTGGAGTCGACGAGGGAGCGAAAGCTCCGCGCGTTTTCGAGCACGCCTTTCCAGCGCCTTTTAAAAGTGGCGCTGATTGATACTGAAGCCGACCATCTTTTTGCCGTCCTCGACCACCGCAAGGCGGGAAATTCGGCCCATCACTATCTACGTAGGATTCATAATTATGCCCTCCATCTGGGCTGGCTCTTGTCGCCCGTGATGGCCGATGCCGCTTGGCCCGTTATCCGTTCTCAAAAGAAGGTCGGTCTGACGGCAGATGAACATCGTCGAATTATCGAGCGGGAGAAAAACCCCGAGCGACGCCTCTATTACGAAATGCTCTGGGAAACGGGTGGGGCGCAGTCTGACATCGCGAATCTGCATTGGGACCGAATTGATCTGGTGAATCGAACCCTGTGCTTTTTCCGGCAAAAGCTCGAACGGACCGGCGGCGGAGAAAGCTGCCTCTGTATCGGGACTCGAATCCAAGCGATTTTGGATCAGTTACCCCAGACGGGTTATTTGTTCCCGGGCATCGGTAAGCAACCTGCGAAGAACCGTGCGGGCTACTTCCGAAAAGTGTGCATAAGCTGCAAGATTAAGGGAAAGAGTCTCCATTCGTACCGCTATGGATGGGCTCAGCGGGCGCGCGCGGCAGGGATGCCCGAACGGGATGCGATGAATCACCTCGGACATCAATCTCGGGCGATCCATGCGGCCTACGGACGCAATGCCCGAGTTTCTACGCTCCCGCTCGAATACTACGAAGAGCGACAGGAAACCAAGATCCTAGAATTTCGCGGCGATACTAACCTGAAACAGGAGAACCGTTAAGCCCCTCAAAAACACGCGAACGCCACGTGGGATGACAGGGTTACGTTGATACGTGAGCTGTCGATATTTCTAGTCTAATTTTTGGAGACATCAAATTGCCCCTTTTCTTAGTTGATCGCTATTCGGCCCTTGGCCTTGACCGACCTTCGCTGGTTTTTGTCGGCCCAATATTTTGAAACCGCTCGGGATGCCTCATTCAGCCATTTTTCATCGTCTGCCAACTTCCGGAGGGTGCATGTTGCAAAATATTTGTGCTCTGATCCTCTTGGATTTCCCAGGGGCTTCAGGTAGCCAAGATCGACGAGGGCACGAATTGCCACAACATCGAAATTGAGTATCCAAGCAGCGCCCTGATAATCGACTCTGGCGGGGAGGTGGCGCAAGTTCAGTAGCGTCGTCGGTTTATTGTCGTACATGACGTTGTTCTCTTTTTCTATTTTCGTCTTTAGTGCCCATGTCCGAGGTGGTACCCAACGGCCAAAGCCAGAAGAATTATCAACAGCTCTAGTCCGATCAGGGTTATGACCGCGCTCAGTTTAGTAGGGATCGGTTTGGGCTCCATCGAAACGAGATGAACTTTCATACATTGAAAGCTGAACTCCTTTAATTCCTCGGTAATTTTGTCATTGATGACCTCATTGTGGGCCAGTTTACGTTTCCAAAATTTCATGCGGCCTCCCGGAGAGATTTTAGGTGAGTTGCAGCGGCATGGAGAGCGTTGGCCTCGGCCTTGCAGCGGACGAGATTGCGCTCGTGAAGGCGTTGCCAGTGCCAGATGATTTTCTGAAGCCATTCCTTGCGGCAGTAGTGGGGAACGAGGTGTTGTCGTTCGATGTTCTGATGAAGGAGTAAGACGAGGTTTTGCAGAGCATCGGCGCGGTCTTGCTTCCAAACGTTACCGGAGGATTGAAACAGCTCGAAGACGTCGACCTGCGCCTCGAGACCGCCATCGTGAGAAACCTCGACGAGGTTCTGATTATTCCAGAACGAGAAGCGTTGCTTTCGGTAGGGCTCGTGCCAACCGATCAGGGCAGCGACACCTTTGGCGTAATCGCGGCTCAGGAATCGATTGGGAAGCCACCAGCAGTGCCAAAGAAATTCAGCGTCTTGTTTGTATTCGGGAGAGGTTAACCAATTCATAAAAGTGCGTTTATTTGGGTTAGTTCCAGCCCTTGCGAACGAGTAAGACGAGGGCGTTATGGGTGCGGTTCGTCACCATTTCGATTGAATCAAAGTGCAGACCGAGCTGATGGGGTCCTTGAACCGATTCGATGCAATCGGTAACGATTCGGAATTCTTCGCTGTGATCGGACTTGATACAGAGAACCGAGCCGAGGGGGTAATAACGCAAGTCCGCGGCACACGTTTTGAGACCTTCTACGCGCCCGGAAAGGCTTCCTTCCATTTGATTTTGACGATGATCCATTCGCCACGAATAGCTGGTCGCCTCGACGGGTACCCAAGTTGGCGTTGGTGCTATTCCTGGATGAAACTTGGCATTTCAGCTTCAGGACGACACGAATTCGGTTCCGGCGCATCGAATGGGTCGATTGGTGTTGGACGAGGAGGATTAGACCCTCGAATCGATTTGAACGTGAGACGACCTATCGGATTGTCCAGATTTGAACGGAAGTAGCGGGGATCCTTCAGAATCTGTTCCAGGGCCGTTAGACACTCTTCCCGAGCTTCCCGAGACGTGAACGTGAGTACGGATTGTTGGACAATGAACTCGAGCACGAGCAAGTTGCTGTAGGGCCTGCGAGTTGCCGAGATCGAGCCACAGCCGGGACAAATGAAAAGCCAGTCGTGTTCAGCGACCGGGAACTTCTTAACGGACTGGAGAACTCCTGCTTCACAGAGGAGGTCGATTTGATGGTGGATGGTGGGCGCTGTCTTAACCCGGATTAACAGGGTGGCGAGAGCGATTGGTTTGAGAGGAAGTGCATGTTTGTTCATGCGTAGATTCAACCGCGGAACGGCAGAAACCGGGTAGCTCACCTGCGGCATCTGCGGTACCTGCGCAGAAAATTAAACTG
>CAVURW010000020.1:0-17872 GCA_963743595.1 uncultured Verrucomicrobiae bacterium | reverse complement strand
GGCAATGGCGCTCCATCAGCTGGGGTTGTTACGAATGAAAATTAAGTACGCTTCTGCGAAGAAGGTTTTGGAGCGAGCGCTAGGGGAAGCGGCGGCACGTCGTGGTATTACGACGAATGATTTGGTTGAGATGGCCGTGCCCAATTACGGCATGACGTCGGTGGGAAAGCTCTCTGTCGTGTTAGGAGAATTTACGGCTGAGCTGACGATTCCCAGCACCAAGTCGACAGAATTGAGATGGCGGCATCAGTCCAGTCGCGCGCAGGAATCGGTTCCGTTAACGATTAAATCGGCTTACTCGGCGGAGCTGAAGCAGCTCAAATCGACCGAGAAAGAAATTCGAAAAATGTTGCCCGCACATGTGCAGCGCGTGGAGCAGATTTACGTGCAACAACGGGCGTGGCCTTTTGCGGTTTGGCGGGAGCGCTTTCTCGATCACCCGCTGATTGGCGTGATCGCCCGGAAACTAATCTGGCGATTTATCCTCGCGGAAAAGGTAACGGACGGCTTTTGGTTTAACGGCCAAATGGCGGATCGATTTGGCAACGCAATCGCTGTGACAGCCGAGACACGCGTGGAGCTGTGGCATCCCCTATTTTCCACTGCTGGTGAAATCGAGGCATGGCGAATGTGGATGGAAGAAAACGTTGTACGTCAACCTTTCAAGCAAGCGCATCGGGAGATCTACGTGCTCACGCCAGCGGAAGAGCGGACGAACACCTACTCGAATCGATTCGCCGCTCACATCTTACGGCAGCATCAATTTCACGCCTTAGCACTGGCGCGGGCGTGGCGGAATATCCTGCAGATTCGGCACGCGGATACGGGTGGCGGCATTGCGAGTCGGCGCTTGCCGGAATGGGACGTGCACGCGGAGTTTTGGGCACAAGGCATCGGGGACGAAGAGAGCGGAACGGGTGCCTATCTTTATGTTTCAACGGATCAAGTTCGATTTTATCGAATGGATACAGCCGAGCTTGTGCCGATGGCGCAGGTGCCTCCGATTGTATTTTCGGAGATCATGAGGGATGTCGATTTGTTTGTCGGCGTGGCCAGTATTGGCAACGACCCTTCGTGGGTGGACAATCGAAATCAATTTTTCAATTACTGGGAGCACTTCACGTCTGGCGAATTGGGAGCCAGCGCCAAGGTACGAAAAGAGATTCTGGAGCGGTTGGTGCCGAAGTTGAAAATTGCGTCAAAGTGTCGATTCGAAGAGCGATTTCTTGTGGTGGAAGGCTCGCTGCGCACGTATAAAATTCATCTGGGCAGTGGGAATATATTGATGTCACCGAACAACCAGTATTTGTGCATCGTGCCGGGCGCGAATGCCCGGTCAGAGTCGGTGCACTTGCCATTCGAAGGCGATGGCGTGCTCTCCGTGATCCTGAGCAAAGCCTTTATGTTAGCTGACGACGCCAAGATTAAAGATCCCTCCATCGTCGTTCAGCTCCGGTATTGAGTTGAGTTGTAAGGAATTCGGCGTGACCGCGTCTTATCAATAAGGGATTGATTCAAGTCCCGATTAAAAAACAACCAATTAAAACTCAGGAAATACTCAAAATGAAAGCTCTCATTCTCTCGACAGTAGCAGTAAGCAGCCTTCTCTTCTCGGGATCGGCCATGGCAGACACCGCAATCTACAACAGCAAGTTATCGCACTCGGTTTCGATGTCCTACGCATCGTTTCAATCCTCCGACGTCACACGGCTCAACTCCAAGCACAGCCCTGCTATCAATAGTGTTAGCGCGATGGGCAATACCCGTGTGTTTAACAGTAAGATGGCTTTTAGTTTGCCGTGCAACCTCTGCGGATCTAGCAAGACCTAATAAAAAAACCACAACCATCGAGACGAGCTCGGGTCCAAATGGCCCCGGCTCATTCTCGATTTGTTGTCGTCTTTTTGGCGGCCCGCGTTTACGGAATCACCAGCACCTGCCCGACTTTCAGCGGCTTGCCCTCTTTGAGTGTGTCCTTGTTCGCGTCTTTGATTTTATCAATGCCGTTCTTGGTATCGCCGGGGTACATTTTGTGGGCGATTTTCCAGAGGCTATCGCCGGAGACCACAGTGTAAGTTCGCACATCGCCAGATTGCGGTGCGGGTGTTGCGCCGGTCGTGGAGGGAACGGGGGCGTTGGGATCTGCGGGCGTGGCTCGCGCGGCCAGACTTGTATTGGAACCTTGCGCCAAGACACCGGGGTAAACAGAAGGCATGGGAGGTGGCGGCGGTCCAGGATTCATCATCACCACTCTCGGTGTGGGACTCGCGGAGCCCTCAATGGAATTGATCGCGGCATTCTTCATATCAATGACCTGCTGCTTAAGATCAATCACCTGCTGCTGCATTCCCACGAGTTTTTGCGTGGTCTCTTCCAAGTCCTTTTTTAACTCGCCATTCTCGGTCTGTAATTTCGCTAATTGCTCAGCGTTCTGTTGCGTACCGCCCTGCAACGATTGCATTTCTTTATCGAGCATGGATTTCACTTCCGGTGCCTTATCGGAGTTCGGGTCCGCCGCCAAAAACCGTTTGAAATGATAAATCGCGCTCGTGGGATCATCCAGCTTGTCGGCGTAGAGCTGCCCCAGCGTCGAATGGACGGAATTGAGCTTCGGGTTGAGCGTGAGAGCCATTTCGTAATCGCTTACTGCGTTGTCCACACGATCTGCGGCGAGATCGTCTTGTGCCTTTTTGATCATCGGATTCCGATCATCATCGTACTCTGAATTCTCATTAGCCCCGCCGCTTCCCGCCTCCTTTTGGAGCAGGTTGCAACCCGCAAGAAGTGCGAGACATAAGAATGTGAGGGCGAGAGAGATGGGGCGTTGCATAAAAATAGTCGCGCCGAGGGTAAACGGAACTTGAGCTAAAAGCGAGCGCCTATTCCGCTCCTTCGCCCGGCTCCGCCACCAGACCGCCGCTCATGTTTGGGGCGGGATCATGGGTTTCATGACGGTAAAGAAAGTAGAAGAGATAGCCAATGATGCTCCAGCAAAGAGTCATGCAAAAGCACGAGAGCGAGAAGGTGCTGGCCGTGTTTTGATCCACTCCGAAAAGGGCGAGGAACTTAATGAAGAGAATCTCCCGTTGCCCTAAGCCGGCCACATTCGTAGGCAGGGCGATCAACATGTTCACCACGGCCACCACAGCGGCAAAGGCCAGTGGATCGGGGGAAACGTGCAAAGCGCGAATCACACAATAGCTGGAGATCAGCGTGCAAATGTGTGAGGAAATCGAAATGACCGCCGATAACAGGTTGACGCCAATGGCACGCGCTGCCACCTCGTAAACACCCAAAAGCTTTCCGATTTTATCCCCGATCGGCAGACGCAATAGGAGCTGTCGAAACCGCGCATTTGCGAGAAAATAGGGGCCAGCCAACGCACCCAAACTCGCGACAACCCCACCAGCGGCGAAGAAGTAGAAAACGCTGGTGGCAAACGCCGTGGTCGGCGTTGAGTAAAAGAGCGGAATTGAGTTGAGGGACAAAATGACACCGAATACCAAAAGCGCGACCAGCCCGATAACGCGATCTTGAATAACCGTAAACGCGGCTGCCGAGCGAGCCTTCGGCATCAGCCGGGTCACATAGAAAATTTTGACCACATCGCCGCCCGTCGTGCCAATCAGCAGCGAGTTAAAAAACGTTCCGATCATCGCCAGCTCGATGGATCGCCAGAGCGAGATCTTCAGCCCCTGCACTTCCAGCAGCATCTTCCAACGCCACGACGTGACAATGACTACCGGAATAGTGAGTAAGAACGCAGGGATCATCCAATCCATCTCCATCCCGCGCGCTTTCGTGAGGACCATGTGCCAATCCACTTGGCGGCACACGATTACCATGAAAAGCACCGTTAACGAGGTGCGAATGATTAGGCCGACGTTTCGACGTAAGAATGCCATAAATGACGACTCGACAGAACTTGTTCATCCGGCGTTTTGGGGCCCAATTCCAAAACGGCTACGGTATTTTGGGTCAACGGTAACAAGGGCGCAAACTCGATATCTCCGTGGCTCAGAGGCAGGTGATCCTCATCTGGCCGACGACAATCATGCACGTGGTAGCCGAGCAGCCGATCCGCCCAGCGTCCTAGCGTTTCGCCATGCGTGTGCCAGGCCAAAAAATCCTTACGCGCGGCGTGGCCGAAATCGTGCCAATAGCCCACCTCTGCAGGCAACTTTTTCAGTGCGCTCTCCAGTTCTTCATCCTCTTGAGGGAAAGATTCATAGACAAGTGTCGTCTCCACGGCGAGTCGGAGCTTATACATTCTTGCTAGGTTGACAAGACTACTAAGCCGAGTGAACCACTGTTCGCTGGCTGCGCTGATATCGGAGGGCCGTCGCTTCACCGCCGCCAATTTCACGGAAACGAAATCGCGTTCCAGGAAGTGACCTCGTTTGTAAAGTCGCAATAGACTGCTCGTGGTGGCCGTCACTTTCGGAGTCATCGGGCCTAACACAATGATGGGAACTCCCGCTTTATGCGCACGGTTAAAAGCAAATTCCGTCAGCTTATCGTCACTCCACGCCTCTGCGGGCAGACTCATCGAGACGAGACGTATCAAATTTCGATCCGCTGCTCGATAGATCCCGTCCCAGTGATACTCTTCCAGGCTCGCGCTAAGTTCGGCTCCGGGAAATCCCAGCTTCCGAATCTCCTGCAGCATGAAATAGCCGTCTCGGTGTCGATGACTATTCCAAAGCGTCGAAAGGGCTAAAGAAGGGCGCATGACCTCTCTGCTCTTACGCTAGACGCTGCCGACTGACAACCTTCGGAAATAAAAGAACAGCCTGACGCACTAGAGAAAACTCCAATGCACTCACAAAAATCACCGTGAAAAAGATGTCACCGATCACTGCGTTTCGTAAAAAGATCCATGCTGGAGGATAGCCGGGCAGCCCCGTGGTGTTCGCTTGAACCCAGCCCACGAGCGTTTGCGGATACTCCACTGCTCCCCACCAAGACACCGTGTTCGCCATCAGATAAAACGAGACCGAAGCAGCAATACTGGTGCAAATGAAACCCCAGAGCGAGCGATTTGCTAGCTGAACATGTAACCGCTCACAACCGAGCCAGCCGAGCCCGGCATAAAACGCTGGACCCAGAATCATAAACGGAGAGAACCAGGAACCGGTGCTGACGTGATTCCAAGGGATAAACGAGAACTCGACCATCAAATAGACGAGTGCGCCGATAAGCCAGCCGTAGCGTTGTCCCAAATAGGCTGCCGCCACCAAGGTCAAGGCCACCATCGGATTAAAATTCGGCAAGGAAGCGGGGTGGCCAGCAGCAGCTAGCCGATACAAAACGGTGACCCATGCGAAAAAAAACACGACAGGGATCGCCGTTGTAGTCGGCTTCCTGAGAAACTTGTTAAGTCGTGTTCTGTGTGGCACCTCTTAAATAGATACTTTATTTGTCGGTTCCTCAAGCCGATTCGGATATATTTCTTTAATCGACTTTAAAGGACACATGACCTTCCGGCTATTTGACTGATCAGTCATTTAATGTTAACCAGTCTTCTATGTGGCTCGTCAAATTGGGTCTGGATAAACCCTACACCTTCCTCGTGGGAGCGCTCCTCATTTTCCTTTTGGGAGGCTTCACCATCTACCACACACCGGTCGATATTTTCCCCGAAATCAACATCCCCGTCGTCAGTATCATTTGGAACTACGCCGGTTTTGCTCCTCGTGAAATGGAGCGACGAATCGTCTCTCTCAATGAGCGCGCGCTGACCACCACGGTAAACGACATTGAGCATACGGAATCGACCTCGTTGAACGGCGTGGCAGTCATCAAGATCTTCTTCCATCCCGGCGTCAAGATCGACATGGCGGTCGCGCAAACCACCGCGATTTGCCAAACACAATTGCGCCAGCTTCCGCCCGGCACGACGCCTCCGCTTGTGGTTCAATACACGGCCTCCAGCGTGCCCATCATTCAGCTCGGAACCAAGAGCCCGGTTCTCTCGGAGCAACAGCTGAACGACCTCTCGCTCAACTTCATTCGCCCGCCGCTGACGAATATTCAAGGTGCGGCAATTCCCTTTCCTTACGGTGGCAAAACCCGGCAAATCCAGGTCGACCTCAATGTCCCCGCGCTCCAGGCTTACCACCTCACGCCAAACGATGTCGTGAACGCGCTGGGTGCGCAAAACCTCATTCTTCCCTCGGGCACAGCTAAGATTGGCCCGCTGGAATATGATATTTCTGTCGACGGCGCTCCCACGGAAGTCGATCAACTGAACACTCTCCCCATCACTGTGGTTAATGGAGCGACCATCTACGTGCGCGATGTCGCCTACGTTCACGACGGAGCCGCCCCTCAAACCAACATCGTGCGCCAAGACGGAATTCGCTCCACGCTAATCTCGATTCTCAAAAACGGGCGCGTCTCCACGCTCGATATCATCGCAAACGTTCGCGACAAAATTCCGAAAGTGCGCCAGGCGCTCCAACTTCCGGAGTCCGATAAGCCGGTGATTACGCCCCTCTTTGATCAATCGATCTTCGTAACGGCCTCGATTGATGGGGTGATTCGCGAGATGGTAATCGCCGCCTGCCTCACGGCCATCATGATTCTTCTCTTCTTGGGCGATTGGCGCAGCACCTTGATCATCGCCATCTCCATCCCGCTTTCGATTCTCTCGTCGATCATCATTCTGAGCGCCACCGGCGAGACGATCAACGTCATGACGCTTGGCGGTCTCGCGCTTGCTGTCGGTATTTTGGTCGACGACGCGACGGTCACCATCGAAAACATCGATAACCACCTGGCTCGAGGTGAACGCTTACGCCGAGCGATTCTCAATGGCGCCAGTGAAATCGCGGTGCCAGCGTTTGTCTCCACGCTCTGCATTTGCATCGTGTTCGTGCCGATGTTCCTGCTCTCAGGCGTTGCCGGGTACCTGTTCGTTCCTTTGGCTAAAGCAGTGGTCTACGCCGTGATGGCTTCCTATCTTCTCTCCCGGACCTTGGTGCCGACCCTGGCCATGTACCTCCTGAGAGAACATGAGGAACATCCGCGTCCGGGCAACTCCATCATAAAGATGCTTTCGGCTCCGTTCGCCGCCATCCACAACGGCTTCGAAGCGCTCTTTCTCGCCCTGCGAACCACCTACACCTACCTGCTCGATTGCTGCCTGCGCGTCCCGATTCTTTTCTCGCTGGCGTTCCTGTCGTGTTGCGTGGCCAGTTGCTTGCTCCTATCGAGCCTGGGCCAGGACTTCTTCCCCGACGTCGATGCGGGTCAATTTAAGCTTCATATTCGCACTAAGACAGGCACGCGCATTGAAGAGACGGCGAAGCTTTGCGACAACATTGAAGACGTCATCCGCCAAACGATTCCGGCGAACGAAATCAACGGCATCCTCGATAACATCGGCCTGCCCTACAGCGGTATTAATCTTTCCTACTCGAACTCAGGAACAGTCGGTACGGCAGACGCCGATATCCTGGTTTCCCTGAAGCCGAATCACCATCCGACAGCGGCCTATCGACAGCAACTGCGTATGATTCTCCCGGAGAAATTCCCTGGGACGCTGTTTGCATTTCAGCCGGCGGACATCGTGAATCAGATCCTGAATTTCGGTCTACCAGCGCCCATCGATATTCAATTGCGCGGCCCGCAATTGGACCAGAACTTCGTGGTAGCTCAGCAAATCTGCGAGCAGCTCAAGAAGGTGCCCGGCGCGGTGGATGTGCATGTGCAGCAGGTCTTCGACGAACCCAGTTTCCGTGTGGCAATGGACCGTTCGAAGTCGCAGCAATTGGGCATCACGGCACGGGACATTGCCTCCAGCATTCTTGTCTCGCTCAGCGGAAGCTTCCAGACAACACCGACGTTCTTTTTGAGTCCCAAGAACGGGGTCAATTACAACGTGGTGGTGCAATCACCGCAGTTTACAATAGGTTCAATTCAAGACCTGCAAAATCTTCCCGTTCGCCCGGGCAGCGGAGGACCAGAACAGGTTCTCGCAAATCTGGCGCAAATCAGCCGCACATCAGAACCGGGCATCGTCAATCACTATGGTGTTTTGCCGGTCGTGGATGTCTACGCCAATGTTCAAGGTACGGATCTGGGCACAGTCGCACACGCGGTCAGTACGATCGTAGAGAACGCTCGCCACAACAAAGACCTTCCACCCACCAGCACGCTTTTCATTCGTGGGCAGGTGGAGACGATGCAAGAGTCGTTTACGGGGTTGGAACAGGGGATGATCGGCGCGATCCTCCTCGTCTATCTTCTGATGGTGGTGAATTTCCAGTCGTGGGTTGAGCCGTTCATCATTATCACGGCCTTGCCGGGCGCGATCGCAGGGATCTGCTGGATTCTCTTCTTAACGGGCACGACTCTGAGCGTCCCCTCCCTGATGGGCGCAATCATGTGCATCGGTGTGGCTACGGCCAATTCGATTCTGGTGATCACCTTCGCGAAAGATCAACGCAGCCAGGGCGTGGATGGTTACACAGCCGTTTTGCGTGCCGGAGCCGCGCGTCTTCGCCCCGTATTGATGACCGCAGCGGCAATGATTATCGGCATGGTGCCGATGGCCCTGGGATTCGGCGAAGGCGGTGAGCAAAACGCGCCATTAGGCCGGGCGGTCATTGGCGGGCTGCTCATCGCGACTGTCGCCACGCTATTCTTTGTGCCCGTGGTCTACCGTCTCATCCGGGGCGGTTACGAAAAGCCGGTTCATCACGATGACGATATCAACCTCGATCACCCAACAATTCCTCCAGTTCACGTGACTGAGCACCGCTCCCTTACGTCTCACTAGTCGTCGTACCGTACCCATGACAACTCCTCCCTCCAAGAATCCAAAGCCTGTCTCGATCGACCTTCCTGCTGACCCGGAGCCGACTCCCGAGCAACCGAAGCGCGACGTGCCTCCCCCGCCGACCGCCTCCAATCTCCTGATCCTCCTCATCGGATTTTTGATCCTATCAGCAATCGTTGGCGCGGCGTGTCTCGCCTTTGTTTTAATCACTAAAAATCGCCAAGAGGCCGAGGAGAAGCTCACTACGGAAACGCAAAAGATGTCTGAGACCACCGTCCTAGTTACGCATCCCGAGCTCGGCTCCACGACCATCCATCTGGTTCTTCCCGGCTCCGCGCAAGCGCTCCGGGACAGCTCCGTCTACGCACGAGTGAACGGCTATTTGAAGCGGTGGCTGGTCGATATCGGCACGCCCGTGAAAGAGGGGCAATTGCTCGCGGAGATCGATACACCAGAAACCGATCAGCAATACGCCCAAGCGCAGGCCACCGTTGCACAAAACGCCGCGAACCTGAAGCTCTCGGAATCGAACGCTCAGCGCTACAACGAGCTGATGACCAGCAATTCTGTCTCCAAGCAGGAGGTCGATTCGGCCAACGACGACCTCTCTGCCAAGCGCGCGACTTTAGCCGCATCCCAAGCCGAAATGAATCGGCTGCAGCAGATTGAAAGCTTCAAGCAGGTCTACGCGCCTTTCGATGGTGTGATCACACGGCGGGGCGTGGAAGTGGGTAATCTGATCAATGCCGGTGCCGGTTCGCAAGAGCTGTTCCATATCGCTCAAACCAGCACGCTCCGCGTTTTCGTGGCCGTGCCGGAAGCTTACGCAGCACTCGCGAAGATCGGTATCGTGGCCCAAGTCTTTCTCGCTTCGTCGCCAAACGAGCCCGTTGCGGGCACCCTGACCCGGACGTCCGATTCCATTGACCCCAATTCCCTGACCCTGGTGGCTGAAGTGGATGTCCCGAATCCTTCTCTCAAATTGCTCACCGGCGGCTACGCGCAAGTTCATTTTGACCTCGAGAGCCCTAAGCCGCCACTCGTCATCCCGGGCAATACGGTCCTGTTCCGCAGTCAAGGCACGCAGGTCGGAATCGTCGACCCTTCCACGAACACTGTGCACCTTCGCTCGATCAAGATCGGTCGCGATTTCGGCGCGAAAGTGGAAGTCGTCTCGGACCTTTCGACGAACGACCTGATCATTCTGAACCCCTCAGACTCTCTAACCGACGGCATGAAGGTACATGTGACCGTGCAACCTTCACCCTCCGCAGCGCCGACGCCAACGCCGAGCAAGCCGTAACCAAGAATGTGCGGATAGAGCGTTTTCTGTAACTTCCTCACTATCAACAAGTTCCTCCACCGTGATGAATAAAATCACGCCGGTTCAGCCTCTGGCAGAAACACCTTGTCAATCGGGTTCTTAGGAGACTATAAGAACTTCACGGCGCAGATGAATCGAAACCCACTAGCGATCCGTCGATTGATCGCCCTAGCAATTTTGGGATGGCTGCCGCTGCCTTCAACCCAGGCCGCCGATGTGGGCAGCATGCCGAGTAGCTCGAAGCCCAATATCATTATCATCCTCGCCGACGATCTCGGCTATGGAAGCCTGGGATGCTACGGTGCGACGAAGGTCAAGACCCCCAATCTGGATAAACTGGCCACCGAGGGTCGTCGGTTCACCGATGCCCATTCCACCTCCTCGGTCTGCACCCCGTCCCGTTATTCCCTGCTCACCGGCCAATACGCCTGGAGGATCAATAACTGGGAACCGGTCTTTTGCCACGCCCCGCTGTTAATCGACCCGGCCAAGACGACGACCATTGCCAGCCTGCTCAAGCGGCAGGGCTACGCCACGGCTTGTATCGGCAAATGGCATCTCGGCTTTGGCAAAGGTACCCCGGATTGGAACGGTGAACTCAACCCCGGTCCGCTCGAAGTTGGATTCGACTATTATTACGGTATCCCGGAGGCCAGCAGTCATCCGCCCTTTGTTTATGTCGAGAATCATCGCGTGGTCGGGCTCGATCCTGCCGATCCTTTGGTATTCAAGTCCGGTTCCATCACTTATTGTGAAGGTGGAAAGGCGGCGCAATACACGCCCACTGAACTCGGACCTAAGTTAACCGATAAGGCGATTTCCTGGCTACGGCAGCAGCATCCGGACAAGCCGTTCTTCCTCTATTATGCCACGCCACTCGTCCATCTTCCAATCACGCCCGCCCCGAAGTACCTGGGCACGAGCGAGTGTGGACCCTATGGAGATTACATCCAAGAATTCGACGCGGAAGTTGGCCAACTCTTGGCGACGCTCGACCAACTCAAACTAACGGATAAAACACTCGTCATTTTCACCAGTGACAATGGTGCGATGATGAAAGCCCGCAGCCAATATGAAGGCTCTGCGGGCCCGCAGGCTGATGGGTTGGCTGCCTGGCAAGCGGGTCTTCGCGCCGACGGCAACCTGCTCGGCTTTAAGTTTGATGCTTGGGAAGGTGGCCACCGTGAACCCTTCATCGCGCGCTGGCCGGGGCACATCCCAGCAGGAAGCACCTCGAATCAACTGATAGGGCTGGTGGATCTGCTTGGCACCATCTCGGCGGTGGTAGGCGAATCGCTGGCGGCCCATGAGGGAGTGGATAGCTTCAACATGCTGCCCGCATTGATCGGGAATCCGGATAAGCCGATTCGGGACCATCTCTTGTCAGCGGCACCCACACCAGCCACACTCGCCCTGCGCCAAGGCCAATGGCTCTACATTAATGCCCAGGGCTCAGGCGGAGGCAAAGAGAGTTTGGAGGTGATCGCGCTCACTCATGAAGTCAACAGCGACATCACACCCGATGGAAAAATCAAGCCCGATGCCCCGAAAACTCAGCTCTATGATCTGGCTGCCGATGAGGCGGAAACGACCAACGTTGTCCTGCAACATCCTGAAGTAGCACAGGAACTCAAAATCAGGTTGGAACAAATAATAAAATCGAAGCGCACGGCCCCGTTATCGGGCACATCTCAACTCCCATGAACTGCTGGGGCTGGGGCTCCGAGGGTTACCGAGCGGACTAACTTTAAACTCAGCTACCGGCCAAATTACCGGTACTCCTATGGCAACTTGGCGTAACGGTGGTCGACAGCACAGGCAACCAGACCGACACGTTAGCCGTCATCGTCCTTACACCGCCGCAAACTTTTTTCATTTTTCGAAAGATTCTCGGACAGGAACGGCAGGAGCGGCAGGGTGGCTACCCGGTTTTCCCGGTTCTGTGCTGTAATATGCACATGAATAACAAAATGATAGAGATTAACTCAATGACGATGGCTCAACTGGACGCGAGAATTCAACTCGAGATCAAGCGGGAGCTGCTGTGGCAAATCGATCAAAACACCGATCCGACGGCGATTCCCGCATTGGTGAAATTGTACCAAAAGATGATCGATCAAGAGCTGAAATCACGTGCGCTGGACTTGAAGACTCGCGAATTAGCCCTGAAAGAAGAATCGATGCGACGTGCGGCTGAGGTGGCCCAGCAAGAGCAGGATCACGAGCAAAAACCCGCTCCACCACCCAATGGCGGCGAAATTGAACCAACCGCGACGCCCCTAAAATCGAAATCACCTTCGCCGGAGCTTGCTCCGTTGGAGGCGCTGCCGCCTGCCGAGGGCGCTTTAGGGGCGGAACGAAAGACTCCGATAACCGAAAGGAGGTGATCACTCGCCAATGATCTTGATCAAGATGCGCTTGCGCCGTTTGCCGTCGAACTCGCCGTAAAAGATCTGTTCCCACGGGCCGAAATCGAGCCGCCCCGCTGTTACCGCAACGACGACTTCCCGTCCCATGATGGTGCGTTTAAGGTGGGCGTCCGCGTTGTCTTCGCCCGTTTGGTTATGACGATATTGAGAATGCGGTTTCTCCGGCGCTAATTGTTCCAGCCACGCTTCCCCATCCTGAAATAGACCCGATTCATTGTCATTAATGAACACGCTGGAGGTGATGTGCTTGGAATTGCACAAGAGCAGACCTTCTTGAATTCCACTGGCGGAGAGCGTCTCCTGGACGTTTCGTGTGATGTTTACAAACCCCCGGCGGGTGGGCACGTTCATCATAATCTCTTGCCTAAATGATTTCATGATCTAATCCTCTCCGGTTCGGGTTGAGGTTAGACGGTTGCCTGAGAAGAAAGCAATCTCGCTAAGACAAGTTCATGGAGGCTAAAAATTCTCTGAAGAGGGAGTCGGAGACGGTGCGGGCTGACCACTGGGCGGGTTGGAAGACGGGTTGACGATCGCCTGATACTTGCCGGGGTTATTGCGGAACCAATTGACGATTTCCTGGCGTAAAAGTCGCTTTTGGCTGGGATTCAATTCGGCTTGGATGGCGAATAGTGTGTGGCGGCGCAGTTCCTTGATGTCTGGGGAGACACGCTCCCGAATGACATTGGCCTTATCCCCGGAATCGGCTAAAATTGCGTCAATCTTCTTTCGTTGGTCCGGGTTTAAGTCGAGTGGTTCCAGGAGCTTCTCGAATTGGCCGGGTGCGGAGAGTGCGCGGGCTTCGTTGTTTATGCGCGAGAAGGCGATGGAGACCTGCCGCTCGCCGAACCATCCCGACACGACTCCGAGGCCATAGACGGCCAAAACGGCGCCTACAGAGCCCCAGGTCTGAAAGAATCGTGACGCGAACATCCCTTTAATCCTCCCAAAGAGACTTACCGGAACCGTCATCGCTAATAAACCAAGCGCGATCTGAGCCCGCCGAACCGACCTCGTTTCGTCCCGACTCGCTCGGCGCGAAAACCGAGACAGAGACGCAGAGGGCGAGGGCAGCGACTGCAAAGACCGGCATCAGTTTCCATGCGACGCGCTGGAAGCTCCATAGGCTGAGCGTCTCCCGCTCCTCACGAATGCGCGCGAGAACCCGCGTCTCAAACGCAAATTCCTTAGCAAATCCTTTTTGAGCAGTTACGGAGCGTTCCAATTGAAACAGCGCATCCAGATCTGCATCACTCATCTCATTCATGTTCATTTCTTCCCGATTCGTTTTCATAATATCGCCTTTCCCATCAATTTTTTCAAAGCCCCACGTGCTCGAAACGCACGAACTTTAACATTTGCCACCGTCCAACCGGTGATTTTGGAGATCTCTTCCATGCTTTTCTCTTCGAAAGCGGACAAGGTAAGGACCAGCCGATCCTGGTCATTAAGCTTCGAGAGAGCAGCCCGTAATCGCTCCAATTCCGGGTGAGGCTCTGGCTCCACAGCGGCAGCAGGTTCAAGACCATTTTCCAGCATCTCATCCACGGAAGTGCTTGTGCCTTCGCGCTTTCTCTTTCGAATATGGTCGTAACATTTAAAGGTCGCGATGCGTAAGAGCCAATGCTCAAAGGGCGATTCCCGGCGGAATTGCCCCAGCTTAAAGTAGGCCTGAACGAAAACCTCTTGGCACAAATCGTCTTGTTCTCCTCCATCTTGAGTGAAACGGCTGACCAACCCGAAAATCCGGTGTTTATACCGACGAATAAGCTCGCCATACGCACCTTCGTCTCCAGCCAAGCTGGATTGCACCAAATGGTCGTCTTCGGTTGTCGTAAGATCCGCCAAGGCCATGCTGTCAGATTAGAGGGAATTTCGATCTGTGCCATCATTTCTAGCCACCTCCTTCAAGACGCCCCCAGCCCAAAACGCTCATCACGAGCAAGGAGATACTGGTCTTTAAATCAAAAGTCGATGCGTCCATTTGCACAGTGGACGACACAATCTTGCCTAGGGTTACAATAGAGTCATAATTTTTTTCTGGTGATGGGTAATAGGTGCGTGGTGAGCGTCGATTCACTCGTTAGGCGTGGGGCGACCACTTACAGGGTCGATCGCTTCGGGACGGCTTCGTTTGAGCGGTGGCATTGCCGAAGCCATCATCCAAGCCATCTTCAGCTTTTTTAAAGGTTAGCAGATAGACTGGAGAACCAACTATTAAGTATATCTAACAAACCAACGCATGTAGTACCTAAAGAGTGGTTGTAGGCAATTACGCCTTTACTCTTAAGAGGGATACCTGTGAGCAAGGTAAGCGGGTAAGCTTTTCGGGGTAGAGTTCAAATCAAAGCCCATTATGCCAAGAACACCTAAACGACGGGAAGAGAGTGGTTTTATTCTGCTCGCTTCGATCTTGGTGATATCGCTGCTCACGATCGTTTTGGTGTCATCGCAGCAAAGTGCGGCGAGTTACCAGAGCCAGCAAATCGCACAGCAAAATGCGCTATTTGGTCTGAGTCAAGCGCTTGGCCAGCTCCAGTGCGGTTTTGCCTACTGGGTCTCTGATGAAGGGATAAAAGCCAAAACGAATATTCCCGATCCCTATTTGGGAAGCAACCTCTCAACGCCTGTAGGATACCTCGCCTCTGCGGCTCATTTTATGGCAGCGCAGAGCCCCGCCGTGAATCAGTCGCTAACGTTAGATGCTTCTGGAAATAGCCTTGGCGCACCCACTCCATGGGCATCATTTTAGGGATTTCGCAGCAATTACATTATTCGTTCGGTTTGGCGTTCTCCTATTCTATGAAAATCAATATCCTCTCCTTGTCGTTCCTCATTGCGTGCGTTCCAGTTTCCGTTTTTGCAGAGAACGTCGACCCTTCTGGCCCATACCAACCTACATGCCAATCGCTGGAACAGTACAAAGTGCCCGAGTGGTATCGTGATGCAAAGTTCGGAATCTTCCTGCATTGGAGCATTAATTCCCTGGTGCCGGAGGCAAACGACGGTTGGTACGGCCGGCAAATGTACATGCAGAAGGGCGCGCCGTGGGGAACCGCATACGAGTATCACAACAAGACCTTCGGGCATCCCTCCAAGTTCGGTTACAAGGACCTGATCCCGCTCTGGAAAGCGGAAAACTTTCGGCCGGATGAATTGGTGGCGCTTTTTAAACAAGCGGGGGCTCGGTACGTCGTTCCCGTAGCATGTCACCACGATAACTTTGACAATTACGCATCGACCTATCAGCCATGGAATTCTGTAAATATGGGGCCGAAGAAAGATATTGTGGGTCTGTGGCGGGATGCGATTCTGAAAGCGGGTCTGCACTTCGGCGTTTCGTCGCACTCGGATCGCTCTTGGGGTTGGTTCGAAACCTCGCACGGAAGCGATACGGAAGGGCCGCTCAAGGATGTTCCCTACGACGGCGATCTGACGAAGGCGGATGGGGCGGGTAAATGGTGGGACGGCTACGATCCGCAAGATCTCTACAGCCCATCCATGAAGCTGAGGAATGATCCGGCTCAAGCCAAAGCCCTCACCGATGCGTACGCCCAGAAGTGGTTTTTAAGAACCAGGGAGCTGGTTGAAAAATACCAGCCCGATCTCCTCTACTTCGACGGATGGCTTCCCATGGGCGACAAGGGTTTGGAAGTGACTTCCATTCTTTACAATTGTCGGATGAAGGAGGCAGGAACCGATGCGGTTCTGAACATCAAATGGAACCCGGATCGGAAAATGTGTGTGGAAGACTTGGAAAAGGGCCTGTCGAATTGGATACGGCCTAACGTGTGGCAGATTGATGCGTCGATCAATCAGAATTGGTTTATCGATAATTTACCTCTCGCGCTGAACACAGACCAGATAATCCATGCGCTGGTCGATACGGTAAGCAAAAACGGTAATTTCCTCCTCAACGTGGCCCTGCATGCGGACGGGACGCCCGTGGATGAAGAGAAAAAGCGGTTGCTGGGCGTCGGGGAGTGGTTGGCTGTGAATGGGGAAGCGATCTATGGGACGAGGCCGACCCACGTTTTTGGAGAAGGCCCGACGATAATCAAAAATTGGCAGGGCGTGGACAAATCGGTGCCACCATTTACAACGCAAGACATCCGGTTCACTCGCAAGGACGACACGCTGTATGCGATCTTCATGGGATCGCCTAAGGACGTCGCCGTAATCGGCGCCCTGGCCAAGGACTCGGCCATTTTTTCTGGCGCAATTTCCTCGGTTCGGATTTTAGGATGCAACCAACAGGTCCGGTGGTTTCAAGATAATTTAGGGCTGCATATCGCCATGCCTTCCACACCGTTAAGCCCGTATGGATTCACAGCGAAAATCACGGGACTCCATGAGCTGGAGCGAGACGGGGTGGTTCGCCCCCAGCCGGATCGGTCTATTTTACTGAATTGTTGGGACGCACAGATCACGGGCTCTCACCTCGCTCCGCAAGACTATGAGCCCGCACTTACCGATTGGGATCACTCCGATGAGTACCCCACTTGGACGTTCATTTGCCCAAAGGCGGGAACGTTTGACCTCAACGTATCTTACTCGTCAAATAATGATGGTGCAGAAGCGACCGTGTCTGTCGCCGATCAAACATTCAACTGGAAGATCGATAAGACCAAATCGGATAAGGACTTTAAGCAGGTCTGTGTTGGAAATGTAACGTTTCCTTCAGCGGGAAAGTACACCCTGGAAGTGAGGCCGAAAAGCCCCGGGTGGGCGGCGGTGAACCTCTCGTACGTCCAGATAAAGAGCCCCGTTATCGGTTGTTCACCAGACGGCTCCCTGCAGCTCTCGGTCAATTCGGCCACGCTTCACGGAGATCATTTCTTCCTGCAGAATCAAGGCGGGCGCAACGATATTGGGGGTTGGAACGATTCTGCGGATACGTTGAGCTGGGACAAAGTGGGCATACAGCGCCCGGGTAAATACGAAGTTTGGATTGAGGCGTCCGCTGCCGACGGCGATACGTCGCTAACCGTTTCCACGCCGCAGGGCGATGCTAAGGCGGTAATTCCCAAGACGGTCGATTGGGACACCTTCCAGATGGTTTCGCTGGGACAAATCGAATTTAAAGATCCGGCGGTCATCGCGATCTCAGCCGGACCGACAGCCGGGGCCTCCTGGAAACCCCTAAATTTGACCCAGGTGATTCTCAAGCCGGTTCAGTAGGGACCGTGGATTTAGTTGCACAACTCGTTTGACGTACAACTATGTGGTTAGATTACTCGACACTATCAACAAGTTCTCCATTTCCGCCATCCCAGCCTGCTTCAACTCACTAATCACGCCGCTTCGCGGGGTCGGTGTCACCAAGGATTCGGC
>CAVURW010000019.1:0-20042 GCA_963743595.1 uncultured Verrucomicrobiae bacterium | reverse complement strand
CTCGTC
This sequence comes from uncultured Verrucomicrobiae bacterium, assembly GCA_963743595.1. Lineage (GTDB taxonomy): Bacteria > Verrucomicrobiota > Verrucomicrobiia > Methylacidiphilales > UBA1321 > CAVURW01. The sequence goes on along the minus strand of CAVURW010000019.1, from coordinate 20,036 downwards.
CGTGTTTTTGTAAGTTGTTGACTTACAATAAGTTGTGCGAGTTGTAATGACCGTTTTCTGGCATTTGCCAGAGGAATTGCCAGAGGATTCAAACAGAACGGCGTAGGAACAGCCTACGCCGACCAATCCCCGGCTAATAACCGTGTACTCGCTCACGTAGGCGGGTGGTCGACGGATAGGTTGTGTTTGTCGACGAAAGGCAACATGCAAAATCGATATTGGATCTATCGCCGGAAGAACGGAACCTTCTACCTTCAAAATAAAATCACCCAAAAACAGGAGAGTCTCAAAACCAAGGACACGATCACTGCAGATCGAATTCTTGCCAATCGCAATCAGGCCGCAGAACAGCCCTCGCTCAACCGAACGCTTGCCAAGGCCTATCTCTCGGCCAAGTCTCCGGAGTTGGCCACACGTACATGGGCAAATGTCATGGATCACTACTGCAAATCGGGTGTGGAGTCGACGAGGGAGCGAAAGCTCCGCGCGTTTTCGAGCACGCCTTTCCAGCGCCTTTTAAAAGTGGCGCTGATTGATACTGAAGCCGACCATCTTTTTGCCGTCCTCGACCACCGCAAGGCGGGAAATTCGGCCCATCACTATCTACGTAGGATTCATAATTATGCCCTCCATCTGGGCTGGCTCTTGTCGCCCGTGATGGCCGATGCCGCTTGGCCCGTTATCCGTTCTCAAAAGAAGGTCGGTCTGACGGCAGATGAACATCGTCGAATTATCGAGCGGGAGAAAAACCCCGAGCGACGCCTCTATTACGAAATGCTCTGGGAAACGGGTGGGGCGCAGTCTGACATCGCGAATCTGCATTGGGACCGAATTGATCTGGTGAATCGAACCCTGTGCTTTTTCCGGCAAAAGCTCGAACGGACCGGCGGCGGAGAAAGCTGCCTCTGTATCGGGACTCGAATCCAAGCGATTTTGGATCAGTTACCCCAGACGGGTTATTTGTTCCCGGGCATCGGTAAGCAACCTGCGAAGAACCGTGCGGGCTACTTCCGAAAAGTGTGCATAAGCTGCAAGATTAAGGGAAAGAGTCTCCATTCGTACCGCTATGGATGGGCTCAGCGGGCGCGCGCGGCAGGGATGCCCGAACGGGATGCGATGAATCACCTCGGACATCAATCTCGGGCGATCCATGCGGCCTACGGACGCAATGCCCGAGTTTCTACGCTCCCGCTCGAATACTACGAAGAGCGACAGGAAACCAAGATCCTAGAATTTCGCGGCGATACTAACCTGAAACAGGAGAACCGTTAAGCCCCTCAAAAACACGCGAACGCCACGTGGGATGACAGGGTTACGTTGATACGTGAGCTGTCGATATTTCTAGTCTAATTTTTGGAGACATCAAATTGCCCCTTTTCTTAGTTGATCGCTATTCGGCCCTTGGCCTTGACCGACCTTCGCTGGTTTTTGTCGGCCCAATATTTTGAAACCGCTCGGGATGCCTCATTCAGCCATTTTTCATCGTCTGCCAACTTCCGGAGGGTGCATGTTGCAAAATATTTGTGCTCTGATCCTCTTGGATTTCCCAGGGGCTTCAGGTAGCCAAGATCGACGAGGGCACGAATTGCCACAACATCGAAATTGAGTATCCAAGCAGCGCCCTGATAATCGACTCTGGCGGGGAGGTGGCGCAAGTTCAGTAGCGTCGTCGGTTTATTGTCGTACATGACGTTGTTCTCTTTTTCTATTTTCGTCTTTAGTGCCCATGTCCGAGGTGGTACCCAACGGCCAAAGCCAGAAGAATTATCAACAGCTCTAGTCCGATCAGGGTTATGACCGCGCTCAGTTTAGTAGGGATCGGTTTGGGCTCCATCGAAACGAGATGAACTTTCATACATTGAAAGCTGAACTCCTTTAATTCCTCGGTAATTTTGTCATTGATGACCTCATTGTGGGCCAGTTTACGTTTCCAAAATTTCATGCGGCCTCCCGGAGAGATTTTAGGTGAGTTGCAGCGGCATGGAGAGCGTTGGCCTCGGCCTTGCAGCGGACGAGATTGCGCTCGTGAAGGCGTTGCCAGTGCCAGATGATTTTCTGAAGCCATTCCTTGCGGCAGTAGTGGGGAACGAGGTGTTGTCGTTCGATGTTCTGATGAAGGAGTAAGACGAGGTTTTGCAGAGCATCGGCGCGGTCTTGCTTCCAAACGTTACCGGAGGATTGAAACAGCTCGAAGACGTCGACCTGCGCCTCGAGACCGCCATCGTGAGAAACCTCGACGAGGTTCTGATTATTCCAGAACGAGAAGCGTTGCTTTCGGTAGGGCTCGTGCCAACCGATCAGGGCAGCGACACCTTTGGCGTAATCGCGGCTCAGGAATCGATTGGGAAGCCACCAGCAGTGCCAAAGAAATTCAGCGTCTTGTTTGTATTCGGGAGAGGTTAACCAATTCATAAAAGTGCGTTTATTTGGGTTAGTTCCAGCCCTTGCGAACGAGTAAGACGAGGGCGTTATGGGTGCGGTTCGTCACCATTTCGATTGAATCAAAGTGCAGACCGAGCTGATGGGGTCCTTGAACCGATTCGATGCAATCGGTAACGATTCGGAATTCTTCGCTGTGATGGGACTTGATACAGAGAACCGAGCCGAGGGGGTAATAACGCAAGTCCGCGGCACACTGTTTGAGGCCTTCTACGCGCCCGGAAAGGCTTCCTTCCATTTGATTTTGACGACGATCCATTCGCCACGAATAGCCAGTGGCCTCGATGGGTACCCAAGTTGGCGTTGGTGCTATTCCCGGATGAAACTCTTCCTTGGCATTTCGAGGTTCAGGACGGCACGAATTCGGTTCCGGCGCAACGAATGGGTCGATTGGTGTTGGACGAGGAGGATTAAAACCTCGAATCGATTTGAACGTGAGACGACCCATCAGATTGTCCAGATTTGAACGGAAGTAGCGGGGATCCTTCAGAATCTGTTCCAGGGCCGTTAGACCCTCGCCCCGAGCTTCCCGAGACGTGAAAGTGAGTACGGATTGCTGGACAATGAACTCCAGCACGAGCAAGTTGCTGTAGGGCCTGCGAGTTGCCGAGATCGAGCCACAGCCGGGACAAATGAAAAGCCAGTCGTGTTTAGGGATTGGGAACTTCTTAACGGAATGGAAAACTCCTGCTTTATAGAGGAGGTCGATTTGATGTTGGATGGTGAGTGCTGTCTTAACCCGGATTAACAGGTTGGCGAGAGCGATTGGTTTGAGAGGAAGTGGATGTTTGTTCATGCGAAGATTCAACCGCGGAATGGCTGAAACCGGGTAGCTCACCTGCGGCAACTGCGGTACCTGCGCAGAAAAATAAACTGAGACCATTTACGAGTGATATTTGGTATAATGATTTAAGGTGAAGAGTTTGCTTGAGTGTGAAGCCATCCGTTTCCGACGAGCCTCAGAACGCGTTGGGCTTGGGTGTGATACTCTCGCCAGAGGGGATCGAGTACTTGTTCGATATGCTCGAGGGTCGCGAAGACCTGGTTGCAGATTTGATCCTTGAACCCGTCCAACACTTTTCGACAGGGTTGAGTTCCGGGCTATAAGGAGGCAGCAGGATGAACCGAACGTTCTCTGGAAGGGTTGGCGCCGCAGGCCTTTGATGAAAACCGGCCCGCCCCGACCAATTTTTGGGCTCAAACACCACCTCGGGTCGACAACAAAACTATCTCGGACGCAGTATTGCTGGATTAGTCCCTTTTTACAAGGGAGCGATCACTGGTTTTCGAGTCCATTCCGTGGCAATGACCTGAGATCGCCGACGACATGAGCAACGAACCAAAACCGAAGATCTCGACCAATTCTATCTCACAATGAAGAACATTTGCTTTTTGAGTATCGCCTTTTTTCCTGGCGGGTTAGCGATGCACGGACACCCTGGGTACGGTGAAATCAGCTCCTGACATTTCTCAGTCAAATTCGTTTACTCGGAAGGTTTGTTGTCTTTCTCAACAAAGATAGAAATTGATATTCCAGGCTATTCCCACTAGCATAAAGAATTTCGTTCGAGCAATTCAAGAACACAGCCTGTTCACAGCCAAGGTTACTCGAAAGAGTAAATACGGCCAGATTGCAGGTACATTTTGAACGGCCTACCTTTGAGAGGTAATGAATCAAAAAAGAAGCTACTCCAACAGTGTCGGAGTATCGCGGTTGGCCGCCGCTACAGTGCTTAGCTTGTTCATGATTGGTTTTTACGAGGTACGCGCTGATGACCCCGTAAAGGGCCGAATTCCTGCGCTTCCCCCCTTCCAACTCGCTTTAGTCGATAATCCTCCTCCTCCTCAGTCAATCCCAACGGCTCCAATCTCTCCAATTCCAGCGCTCATCACAAAGCCGGTGGTGACACAGATTCCGCCACCCGATCCGTTGGCTTGGACTCAAGCTGGTGCCGATTCCAATGCCCCGCAGCGGCATTCTCGACGAATTGCGGCGGGGTTCCTCCACGCATCGGGAACCCAAATTGTCGACTCACTAGGCGAGAGTGTTCTCCTTAAGGGCGTAAATACTGGAGCGTGGCTTTTAAGAGATCCATTTTGGTATGATGGGGGAATTGCACTGGAAGGCAGTTGGGATCAGGGGGCCGACGACCAGAACTTGCTGATCGAAAACGGGATTAAATCGGTATTGCAAGGAGATGTGGAAGCAAAGTACAGGCAAATTCAAACCTTGTTTCGAAATAACTTCATCACAAAACCCGACATTGACGATCTAAGTCGATTTGGATTCAATTGTGTGCGTGTTCCTATTGACTATAGATTGTTTTCAAGGAAAGATGATCTGGGTCATATCATTGCCGATCCATCTGCTGCAAACTTTACCTACCTCGATTCGCTTATTGACTGGTGTTGGGATCAGCATTTATATGTCATTATCGATATGCATGTCGCGCCACGAGGTTTTTGTGACGATCAATCAAGTTTTCACGAATTCCTCCAAATATGGCAAATGATAGCCTTGAGGTACAAAAACAACCCAGTTGTCGGGGGATATGATCTGATTAACGAGCCTAATTGGTCTCATGGCGGTTGGAATCTTGACCCCAGGGAAAAAGGGTCCAATGCCGGAGTGAGCTACTTAACTCAAACGACGATAAACGCCATTCGGGAAGTGGATTCTAATCACATGATCATAGTGGAAGGCTTCATGTGTGGTGATGTTCTGGACAACTTTTTCTATGATCCTACTCTCGGTAAATGCACCTCACGCATACAAATAGTTGATTCAAGGAACAACCTCTGCTTATCAGTGCATCGCTATCCGAGGCTTTATCCTGACGAGTACGACCCCAAAAAGGATCATGGGCCTGACGCTTCCAATATGTGGTGGTCTGGGAAGGAAATGTTTGCGCTGCAGCATCAGAAAAAGCTGGCCTCAATGGCGAATTGCCCGTTGATTGTTGGTGAATTTGGAAACAACCAGAATAATTTCTTTCGGGCTATGCTGGACGGAATTGAAGGATCTGCAGGTCCGGGAAACTTCAACATAAGCGGGAGCTGGACGTTTTGGACTTACAAGACCGGGGGGTGGGTTGTTATCAGCCACGTTCCAACGACTCCCGAAATTGAGAAGATGAATCCTTATTTCAAGGCGTTGGGAGAGTGGGTTTCAAAGGGGAAGAAAGGTCCCGCCCCCAAAAAGAATTTCTCGGGTGACGAAGCGTTCGAGTGGTTAACGAATGCGGCAATCAAGACGAATCATAAATATTGTCTTAACGATTTCAGTCTGATAGACACCCTGATTGACGGGAAACATCAAAAACCCTACCCACGTCAAGGTCCCTATACTGATGATGAGGCAATTCCTGGGAAACTACTTTTGGTAAATTATGACTTGGGTGGCGAGGGGGTGGCTTATCATAGTTCTAACAGTTCTAACAGTAGCTGGAATTATCGGGAGGACGGAGTGAGCATCACGCCCACTGCAGACGGACTTTACTCGATAGGGGGCGTTAGGAATGGAGAGTGGGTCAAGTATACTCTGAAGTGCGCTCCTGGGGAATATCAAGTGAAGCTAACCTATGCGACTCCCAATATTGGCAATATCTCGCTGAAAGTCGAGAACCTGGGATTTATCATTGACCATGCCAACATTCCTCCAACAGGAAGTTTCAATCTTTACAGAACGACGCTTCTGGGTAAGGTTTCCATTTCGATTTCTGGTCAAAATACACTAACACTTTGTTTCAACACAAATGATATCGACTGCCAATATCTCGAGTTCAATAGTATATCTAAATAGTAATAAAGTTGCCTTCTTAAATGTGTTGTACATGGATCCTTCGTAATCACATCGTATAACTGGTTCAATAACTCACAATTTACCCAATGCTCAACCGCAGAAAATTCGTCCAAATCGCTGGAGGCTCGTCCGTCTTCATGTTGACCCAACCAATTCTTGGCTGGAGCCATACCGAAAACCCCATTTTAGTCCCGGCCGATAAAGGGTTCACGGCAGACTGGCTCAATTCTTTAACGGCACGGGGAGAGCCGGAAATTGTTCCGATGGACCAGCTTCAGTATATCGGAATGCCGGTGGGTGGTCTGTGTGCAGGTCAGCTTTATCTGGGAGGCGATGGCAAGCTCTGGTTATGGGACATTTTTAATCGCTCGACCACGAGCAAAGAGACCAATTACCAGGGACGCAGTTTCGGTAATTCTGATGGCTCCACTTACGTCTCGCCCTGGACCCAAAAATCGCCTCTAGCTCAAGGTTTCGCGATCAAGTACCAAGTGGGGTCGGTTTCCGGGCAGCGAACACTCGATATGAATGGCGGCTGGCCTGCCATCACCTTTGAAGGCAAGTACCCCGTCGGCGTGGTGAGTTACAAGGATCCAAGCGTACCATTAACAATTAAACTGGAGGCGTTTTCGCCCTTTATTCCGCTGAATTTCGCAGATTCAAGCTTACCGGCAACCGTGCTTCGCTACACGGTGGCCAATACCAGTACCGATTCGGCCCAAATCTCCCTCTGTGGCTGGCTGGAGAACGTGGTCCTGGCCTTCAGTTCATCAGGGGTTCCGGTCCAACGGCAAAATCAACTGCTGAAAGACCCTTGCGGCCAGGGCGTGGTGCTGACTGGAACCATCACCGATTCAAAAAGTGCCAGCGTGGACATTTTGTTCGAGGACTTCAGCAGCGGCACCTACGCCAATTGGATCGCACAGGGTGCGGCTTTCGGCACATCACCCGTAGCTCGTAAGGATTTGCCCCAATACATGGGCGATATCGGCGGATCGGGAGAGTATCTGGTCACCTCCCACAATTTCCGCAGCGGAAACGGAGCCGCCATGGCGGATGACGCCACGGGTAGTCTGACGAGCAAAGCCTTTACGATCGAGCGCCATTTCATCAGCTTTTTCAGCAGCGGTGGCCATCGTCCTCATGAGGCCGGCGTGCGGCTGCTCATCGATGGACAGACGGTGTTGGAACAAACGGGCGATGACAGGAATGAGCTCACTGAGCGGCGTTGGGATGTGAGCAAATACTCGGGCAAATCGGCCAAGATTCAGATCTTTGATCAAGCTACCGGGCCCTGGGGTAATGTCCACGCCAGCAAATTCATTTTCACCGATAAACTACGCGGCTTCCAGCCTGTGGAAATTCGGGCAGACTACGGCAGCATGGCCCTCTACGTGGTGGGAGAAGGAACGGGTGTCACCTCCACTGTGGGGCTTCCCAGCAAACCCGAAGAAGTACTTTTTAACTCCAGCGATTCCACCACCTCTGACAAGCCGGTGGCGGGAGTGGAAAAAAACTTCACTTTGCCGGCCGGAGCGAACGCGACGGTTGACTTTGTAATCGGATGGAATTTTCCAAACATCGATCCCGCCGTGAACGGTCCGCGTGACTCCATGATTCACTCCTACGCCAAGCGATTCGCCGATGCTGGAACGGTGGTGCAGTACGTGGCAACTAATATAGCCCGTCTGGCTGGCGACACCATGAATTGGGTCGATACGTGGAACGATTCCACGCTGCCACACTGGTTCTTGCGCCGTACTCACGATAACATCTGTAATGTTGCGACCAACACTAGTTACCACTTCGCCAACGGTGAATTTTGGGCGTGGGAGGGCGTTTACAGTTGCGAAGGAACCTGCACTCACGTTTGGGGCTACACCCAGGCAATGGGACGGCTTTTCCCTGAAATCGAAAGAGCACTGCGCGAAAAGACCGATTACGCTTTCGCCCTACAGAACGACGGCACGATCCGGTTCCGGGGTCGTGGGGATGGGTTTGCCGCCGATGGCCAGGCCGGCATTATCTTACGTACCTACCGTGATCATCAGATGACGTTGGACGATTCCTTTTTGAAGCCGCTCTGGCCGAAGGTAAAAATGGCCACGGACCGGCTAATTGGTCAGGCAAACGAAAATGGTTTGCTTGATGGTTCACAGCACAATACCCTCGATACCGAGTGGTACGGCGAAGTGTCGTGGTTGAGCGGTCTCTTCCTGGCGGCGCTTCGGGCTTCCGAAGAAATGGCCAAGGTGGTGGGCGATTCTGACTACGGGCAAAAGTGTCGCGCTATTTTTGACAAGGGCTCGGCTTCTCTGGTTCCGGAGCTCTTTAATGGTGAGTATTTCGTTAACAAGGTGGATCCGAAGCACCTCGACTCCATCAATTCAGGAACTGGGTGCGAGATTGACCAGGTAATGGGCCAAAGCTGGGCTTGGCAGGTGGGACTCGGGCGCATCTTTCCACAAGTGGAGACGGTCACGGCGCTGAAATCACTTTTCCGCTATAATTTTGCCCCAGACGCCGGTCACTATCATGAATTGATGAACGTGGGTCGCTGGTACGCGATGCCAGGTGAATCGGGGTTGCTTATCTGCACTTTTCCCAAGTCCGATTGGGATTTCAAAAAGGCTGCGGGCAAGGGTCCTGAATGGGCCGCGCTTTACTTTAATGAATGTCAAAGCGGTTATGAGCACGAAGCCGCTTCGAATATGATCGGTGAGGGACTAGTACAGGAAGGTCTGGCTGTCACCCGCGCGATTCACGATCGGTACGCGCCGGCCAAACGAAATCCATATAACGAAATCGAGTGTGGTGACCATTATTCACGTGCCATGGCTAGCTACGCCAGTTTTATCGCCATGTGTGGGTTTGAGTATCGCGGGCCGGACGGCTACATCTCTTTTGCACCCCGCCACACTCCAGAGAAGTTTAAGGCGGCGTTCACTTCGGCGCAGGGCTGGGGAAGCTTCACTCAACAAACAACCCCCGACAGCCTGCTGCAAGCAGAGATCGCCGTTAAATGGGGAGAACTCCCCTTGCGAACAATCGGATTACGTCCAGGCCAAAGTTTGAAAACAGCCACGGCGAGTGTGGATGGCGTTCCGGTTAACGTTACGCTGGCCGTAAAACCGGACCGTACAGACGTAAATTTCACCAATCCTTTTACTTTAAAAGCCGGCCGGAAGGTTGAGATAATTCTTTCATGAACCTCCCCTACCTTCTACTCGCTTGTTTTTATCTTCTTGAGCCGATTGAGGCGCTAGCAGATCCCATCGAGCCCACGCCCGCCAGCGGAGCAGCAGAGATCACGATTGACGGCGACAAGACTGGACCACAGTTCGATGGCATCGGAGCCGTCAGCGGCGGGGGAGGATGCTCAGTCCTGCTGAAGGATTACCCAGAAAAACAACGACAGGAAATTCTAGACCTTCTGTTTAAGCCGAAATTCGGTGCCTCAATCTCCACTTTCTATATCGAAGTCGGCGGCGATTGCAATAGCACCCAAGGCAGTGAGCAGAGCCACATGCACTCCCGCAGCGATCTAAACTTCTATCGAGGCTACGAATTCTGGCTCGCAAAAGAAGCCAAGTCCCGAAACCCAGATGTCACGCTCGACGCCTGCGCCTGGGGTTGCCCTGCGTGGATCGGCAATGGCAGCTTTTATTCGCAGGACATGTGCGATTACTACGCCAAGTGGATCACGGGGTTGCGGGACGTTCACGGGCTCAAGCTCGACGCCATCGGCTGCCGTAATGAAAATCACGTCCATGAGGATTTCGTGAAAATGTACCGCAAAACTTTAGACGCCAGTGGCTTTTCCGACGTGCGCATCCATGCCTTCGATAATTGGGACAAAACCAAATGGGACTGGTGCAAACACCTCGAAACCGATCCTGAATTAAATAAATCCGTCGCCATCCTGGGCAACCATACCCTTGGACAGGCGTGGGAAAAGAATGGGCCGACTGAAGACTGGGTAAAATCTCTGGCCAAAAAACTTAACAAACCGATTTGGGATACCGAGGAGCATGTCTACATGGATGGCTACCCGTGTGAACTCACCCTAGTGAAAAGCTTTAATCTCAATTTCATCGATGCTGGCGCGACCAAGACCGTGAATTGGTACCTTGTCGATTCGGAATATGATATCGAGCCATATAAAACAAACCCCAGCATGCTGATCGCCGACTCTCCGTGGAGCGGCCATTACTCAATCCGCGAAGCGCTCTGGGGATACGCACATTACGGCCAATTCTGCAAAGTCGGATGGAACTATCTGCCCGAGGCCTGCGGTAAACTGACGGACAGTGGATCCTACGTAACCCTTAAGTCGCCGCAGAACGACTACAGCCTGATAATCGAAACCGGCGGCGCCAAAGCCGACCAAACTCTCAAGGTGAATCTGGCTGGTCATCTATCTGGCGGAAGCCTCTGCCTCTGGCACAGTGATAAAAAGGAACAATTCGTCCGCCAGAATGACGTTACTCCCGTCAATGGGACATTCACTTTAACGCTGCAACCGGATGCCATCTATTCGCTTTCCACCACGACAGGACAACAGAAAGGCGCTTTCCCAGACGTCCCGCCCCAGCAACCTTTCCCTTTGCCCTACCGCGATAATTTTTCCAGCTATGGCGACCCCGCTAGCTTCGGTTACATGCCCCACTACACCGCCGATATTGCTGGAGTTTTCGCCTTAGGAGATCGCCCCGATGGCCAGGGAAAATGCCTGCGCCAAATTATCGACCGGATTCCGACAGGATGGGGGAGCGAATGGATGCCCTTCACCGTTCTGGGAGATTCCAAATGGACCGATTATGAGGTCAGTTGCAAGGTTCGGCTGGATTCTTCTCAAGGTTCGGCGGGCATTTTAGGGCGTGTCAGTTCATCAGGTAAACCCAAGGGCTATCTTTTCCGCCTCGGTGCCGATGGGAGTTGGTCGCTCCATTCCATCCACGAGCCCAAAGGGATAGCGCCTCTGGCAGGGCAATTGGCGGCGGGCAAACTGCCCAGCACCGCTGGCGAGGATTGGCATACTCTGAAAATGCGCTTTATGGGCAAGACCATCTCCGGCTGGATCGATGGCACCTCCCTATTTAGCCTCGATAACAGCGAATGGAGCCACGGGATGGCCGGCCTCTTCGCCGAGGGGCATCCGGACAGGACCCGAACCACCGCCTACTACGACGACCTGGCGATCTCTCCCTGCAATGCACCACTTCCCGAACCGACCGACTTTGCTCCAGACCGCAAGCCCATTTACTCGATAAAATAAAGGTCTTAGCCTAACTGGCCGTTCATTATTGCTGCGAAACATTGATGGAAGTTGGCCAGGCGAGACTCTTGATCCAAAAGCACGAACTGATGAGGATGTGGGCATGGCTATAGAACAAAGACCGCTCGTGTGCGGAAAGTGGTTTGACGCCGAAGCTGGACAGCCTCTTTCGATCGATATTCTCATTGGTGAGGGGCCGGGTGGCCACTCCGGGTTTATCCTCCTGATTCAAACCGATGGAGAACATATTCTGGAGGGGATTATCCAATTTTTCAATTAGCTCCAACGCCTATTAATGACAAGGGTGATATGCCAAAGACATTTACCGGGAAGACGATGGAGTTTGGAGCTCAATAAGTAGCCTAGATGAACTGATTCAATCGCGAAATATAGTAATCATAACGTTAGAAAAGTGTTATAAACCGTATGGTTAGTAGCCACTCGACCAATAAACAGAGTTTCTTTATTACGGTGTGGTTCCTGTTAGGAATCTTATCGCCAGTCCTTTCCCACAGTAGAGGTTCGACTACTTTACAGCCCATTAATGCAGAAAGCGTCTCACCTAGCGCCCCTGTGTGGGAAGAATGTCGATAGATAGGATGGGTCTATGACAACGAGCATGAGGGATGGGGAGAAATTAAAGAAGGATGTAATCGGGCGACTCCGTATACCGAAGGAACGTCGAGAGGCGTTACTGGCTGAATATGACCAGAGTGGAATGAGTGGGGCAGCTTTTGCGTAGTGGGCGGGGATTAAGAACCCGACGTTTGCGTCATGGTTGCGAGCACGACGTCAGCAAAGAGCAAGAGGACCTGGAGAGGGCGGGGGGTGGAGGCGGTGTTGGAGAAACCTGCCAAGGAGCCGTGAAAGCCACTGGGATTCAGAGCGGGGGATGAAGTGTGTGGAAGGTGCTAGCGGAATCCGAGTCGAGTCGAACTCAGTGAGGCATGTTTTATTTGGTCATTTCCAGGAAGGAATCCAGCGCCTTCGTCGGCTTGCCATCTGCGCCCCAGCAGCTAAGACTGTACCCGCTCCATTTTCGCGCACCCTCCGGCTCCCAGTAAACCACTCCTAGGCCCTTGTTGCCTGGAACGGCACGCACGCTTTTTAAAACCGCCGTAAGCATGGCTTGCGTATCGTCCACCTGGGTATCGTCACCACCGACCTCCACCACCATCACTTCCTTGCCGTAGCGGGTCACCATATCGTTCAGGTTCTTCGTTAAGTCATTAATGGTCTTGGTATAATCGGTGCCGGACCACGACGGATAATAGGACAAGCCGATAACATCGTAGTTTGCTCCGTTCTTTTGAATTTGATCAAAGAACCAGCGATAGAGTCCATTGCTACTGCCTTTGTCCAGATGAACGATCACTTTGGTCTCTGGATCCACCTCTTTCACCGCCCGGTATCCCGAGTTGATAAGATCGGCGAGGTTCTTTCCCTTCGAGGGTTTGCCGTCCGGCCACAGCATCCCATTGGTAATCTCGTTGCCCACTTGCGCCCACTCTGGGGTAACACCTTGGGCTTTAAGAGCCTTCATCACATCCAATGTGTGGTCGTAGACGTCTTGTTTGAGTTGTTCGAAGGAATGTGTAACCCAGGCGGCCGGTTTCGCTTGATGGCCGGGATCGGTCCATGTGTCGCTATACTGAAAATCGATCATGATCCTGAAGCCCATCTTGGACGCACGCACCGCCATCGCCGTCACTTCGTCGCGACTGCAGTGACCGCTGCGCCGGTCATTTGACGGATTTACGAAAACGCGAAGTCTAACGGTATTGATTCCGTGATCCTTCAGGATCTGGAGGCAATCGGCCGGTTGCCCGTTCGAATCGTAAAACCGGAAACCGGTCGCCTCCATTTGCGGCAGCCAACCCACGTCCGCGCCCCTGGCGAAATCGGCTCCAAAGAGGGGTGCTACCAGAATAATGGACGAGACTAACGTGTAGAAAAGGTGTTTCATCTTACGGTGCTATTTCTGAAGATATTGTTAAGTTGGGCGGTAGGCCTTGCCAAGGCATACCTCTCGGCTCGGCCAGGTCTCGGAACTCACCACAGGGATTGTCCAGCGAAGAGGTCCGGTAGTTTTAAGCTCGCAGAAATCAAGTTATATGGATATGCAAAAAGGGTGTCTTCGTGCATTTGCATTTACTTCATCTCTAAAACAACCTAACGACCTCGCTATGAACTTCCTGTCTCTGCTTTCCCATCGACTCGGAATTTTGGAGCTACGCAAAGTTTGCCTTTTGGCTCTCTGGATGGCCTTTTGCACGTGGGATGTTCCCGGCGTCGGCCCAAACATTACCCAACCCAATCGGTTGGCACGATGGGTCTGGCTGGCCGAAGCAATTGTGGACTTGCTTACAGTTTCCTCGCCCGAATCAGGTAGCATGCTCTTGCGTCTCGGCGTTAACCATGAATCCTGTTCCCCTTACCCCATCAATTCTCTCCTGCCTTCTAATCACCAGCCTCGCTTGCTCCATTCTCAACGGAGTTTGCTACGGTGCAGATTTTTCAACCGCCGGATTTTTCTCCATCCCAGGTTCTAGGTGATCCGTGGAAAATATCAATGTAGGGTGGAGGTTTTATAAAGGTAATTTCGAATACTTTAAGAACAGAAAATGCACATAACGGCTTTGTTTGAGTGGTGGTGGCATTGCCGATTTCAAGCTTCAAGCCATCTTCCAAGCCATCGTCAGCTTTTTTAAAGGTTAGCAGATAGACTGGAGAACCAACTATTAAGCATATTAAAAAACGATCGAGCGTAGCACCTAAAGAGGGGTTGCAGGCAATTACGCCTTTACTCTTAAGAGGGATACCTATGGGCAAGGTAAGCGGGTAAGCTTTTCGGGGTAGAGTTCAAATCAAAGCCCATATGCCAAAAACACCTAAACGACGAGAAGAGGGTGGTTTTATTCTGCTCGCTTCGATCCTGGTGATATCGCTGCTCACGATCGTTTTGGTGTCATCGATGGTTCTGATCCAGATGGAGCAGCAAAGTGCGGCGAGTCATCAGAGCCAGCAAAATCGCACAGCAAGATGCGCTATTTGGTCCGAGTCAAGCGCTTGGGCCAACTCCAGGAGGCAGCCGGCGATCAACGGTTGACGGACATCCTCAGTTCCACCAGCGCAATACGGCCTTCCTCGAACGGATTTGGCCAGGATAATCCCGCTATCGATGCAGGCCAAACGTTCTGGACCGGTATTGGGAACTCGTTAAACGAGGATTGAGGCGTCCGCTGCGAATGGCGATACGTCGTTAACCGCTTCCACGCCGCAGGGCGATGCTAAGGCGGTCATTCCCAAGACGGTCGATTGGGACACCTTCCAAATGATTTCGCTGGGACAAATCGAATTTAGAGATCCGGCGGTCATCGCGATCTCAGCCGGACCGACAGCCGGGGCCTCCTGGAACCCATTAAATTTGGCCCGGGTGATTCTCAAGCCGGTTCAGTAGGGACCGTGGATTTAGTTGCACAACTCGTTTGACGTACAACTATGTGGTTGAGATTACTCGACATTATCAACAAGTTCTCATTTCCTCCATTTCCGCCATCCCAGCCTTACCCTATCAGGTTCATCCTCACTAATCACACCGCTTCGCTGGGTCGGTGTCTCGAAATGGAAGTTTACTCTCTGACCTCCGGCTCGTGACCCTCCGTACTTCCCCCTGCCAATCCCCTGTGTGGCGGAGTCTGCACCTAGATAGGCGACCTGTACGGGCGGCAATTGCTTGAGTACCTTGAGATATAGTCCGTCTTCCTTGAAGTGGAAGGGGTTTAGCCAAAATCGTAAACTGACAAGAAACTGATGAGGATCGATAAACCCGGATCTTTGCGGCTCATGAATCGGGCGAGCGGCCTGTGGCCGATAGTCGGGACGATGGAGCGCTGGGACTGGCATTCCTTGGATGACCCGAAAAAGTGTGGTTACAGCAACGTCGTCTACTCGTTCCATTTTTATCATTTTGGAGCCAAGGACACAGCCGATAACGATGCACAGACGGTCGGGGACATCAAAGGAATTCACGAGATGCAAAGCCAATGGAAGGTGCCTGCGTTTGTCGGCGAGTTTAACTTCTTTGGCAGCGCTCAGGCTTGGGATTTCGGGATCAATGCGTACAACCAGGAGGGGCTGAGTTGGACGATGTGGAGTTACAAAAACAAAGCGGGCCATGGCAGCAGCTGGGGAGTCTACGATCTCGTCGAGCTCTCGGATTGGTGCCGGACCTCACCAAGGATTCTGCCGAACAGATTCGTCAAAAGTGGTAGTGTTGTGCAACCGAGGGCGACACCTTTGTGCTCAACCCGATGTTTTCCTCCCTTTTCCGTTCGAAGGAAGAGATGATTTCGTCGGTGGATTCGAAGTAGCGTACTTAGTCGACTGAGTGACGACGGGGTAACTCAAAAGGGTGAGGGTATAAGAGTTGAAGTTGGTTAAAGGAAAACGTATCTTCTATGTTCATGGAGGCCAAAAAAGGTAATCGCAACAAAAGGGGCCAGCGGGGCTTTATTTTGATCGCGACGATCATGGTCATTTCCCTCCTCACGATCCTGGTGATCGCAGCGGCTGTTGTCAGCCAAATCGAGCAACAGAGCGCCTACAACAGTTCGCAAATGACCCTAGCGCAGCAAAACGCGCTCTTCGCCGCAAACCAAGCACTGGCGCGTTTGCAAGAATCGGCTGGTCCCGACCAACGCGTCACCGCCCGCGCCGACATCGTCAGTCCCAACAACTCGATCGTTCCGACGACACGCGGATACTCGGCCAATCAACCGTCCACCGACAGCGGCCAAACGTTTTGGACCGGCGTGTGGCGTAACACGATGAACGATTATGCCGGGCCCTATTCCACCCCGTTCCTCTATTACGACACGCTTCCAAATGGACAGGCTAATGCCAGTACCACCGGCGGCACGGTGAATCGCAGCACACTTTATCAAAACGCGAATGTCACGTGGCTGGTTTCGTGGCCCTCCACGGCGACCACGCTTCAGCCCGACCCCACCGCCTCACTCGCTTCTCAAGGCGTGCAAACCGTGCCAATCGCCAAAAGGCTGAACATCACCTCCTCAGCGAATGCGAACCTTCAGGTGAGTGGTGTGAGTGAGATCGACGCACCGCTCGTTCCAATGAACGTTCAAAACCCCGTTTCAGGCGCTTCGACCCAGACTGGAAACTTTGCTTTCTGGGTCTCGGATGAGGGCGTTAAGGCTAAGTCAGACGTGACCGACCCGTATCTCGGCTCCGACCCGAGCACCACACCCGGTTACCTAGCTTCTGAGGATCATTTTCTCGTCTCGCAAGCGCCCTCCATTTCACAGGCGCTCACCAATGACACCGGCGGCGCGGGCCCAGTCTTCAATTCACCCACGGCAACCGATCTCCGCACCGGACCCGTCATTGCGCCCTCATTAGCATCGCTCGCCTACGCCGATTTAACAGGGTCCACATGGTCCGATTTTCAATCGAACGCCTCGACCTACTCCGCCGATTTCACGGTCTCGAGCGTGGGCGTCATTGCCGACAATTTTAATGGCGGTCTGAAGCAAGATCTCACCAATGCATTCGAAAACACGAATATCTATTACAACCAGTTTGGCGACATGGTTAACAACACGCCGAATCCCCAAGCAGCCGAACCCCAACGGAAGGTGTTTAGCGTCAATTCCATTTGCTCTCAGTTCGGCATCGGGAGTCAGGTTCCGAGTTTCGATGGTGGTTGGATCTACCTGGATGGGATGCGTTGGGATTCTCTGTACCTGTATTACAACATGTACAAGACCAATATTCCCTCGCCCACGGACTGCGCCACCTACCCGAACACTCCGCCCACGCAAGGCCCTCCCGGCTTGGCAGGCACCTGTCTCGGCGCATCAGTTCCGCAAACGGTTGCGCGGAATTACCAGGAGTGTGGGAACGGCGGGAATCTCTTGTTTATCGACGGCGTCAACCCGCAAGTCGTGAGTTGGAGCTACAATGTCGCCATGTCTTTGAATCCGGTCTCGTCCGGTGCGCCACCGCCTCCTGGATACGGAACCTACGACGTGGTCCTTTACTCGTCCCCGCAATTGGTCTTGTTCAACCCCTTCAATGTTTCTTTGAGTTTCCCGGTCACCGGAGCCAATCACGCCAGCATGGGTCTGAACGGCGATATTTCGGACGAAAATCAGTCCACGAGCAACTGGAACGCCTTTCAGGTCAATTTTCCCGGTGTTACCTTGAGTAGCAGCAGTTCCACAGGCTCTAGCTTGGCCACGCCACCCATTTCGTTTGGCGGCTCGAGCATCTACAACCAAGTGGAGTTGATGGCCGATCCCACCGATGCAATCACACCGTTTATACCGGGTGAGATTCGGTATTTCGCGCCAGGTAAAAGCCTCTCCCTCTCCTCGCAACAATGGGCTTACGGCAAAGTCTTTTTCCTGGTCTTCAACACCACATTCACGTACGGCGGCCAGCAGAATCTCGTCTCGACCGGAGGAAGTTCCCAATACTTCCAAGGCGAGGAGTTCACTCTAAATCAACCGCTCTTGGCAAGACCCAGTGACTCCATCTACATGACGGGCGTTCAACAGTTGGGCAGCACCGGCATGACGCTGCAGTACTACAATTACCCGGAATGGCCCAAGGCTCCCTATAACGCCTGTTGGACCGATGCGCCCGAAACGCTCACCTTTCCCACGGTGGGCACCGCCGGGGTAGGCACGCCGACGCTCATCGATTCCGTGGGCAATCTCGCAGCAGACGGTCCCCTGGGTACGCCGAAGGTGGTTGCCTCATTTGTTGATCGTGTCCCGGGAATCAATTGTCCCTCAGTATCTCAGATGGGTGTCTCCGGACAATTTCAACTGGCTGCGCCCTATTTCGCTTCCGGAGCGGCGTCGATGAATCCGTTTAATCCCGGTTTTAATGGAGATTGGCGCGACTACTACAACTCCGGGAAATTGGTCGGTTTATCGTCCAGCGTTCAAGACGTCCAGACCTCCATCAATACCGCCGATGCCAATGTGGAAGATAGCACCTGGCAACCGGATGCGGTGGGTTTCGGCGGAGGTGCACCGCAGGTCGTCGTGAAAGACTTGCCGTTTCAGCCGGTTATCTCCATGGGCCAATTCCGGAACATGTCTTGCAAGTACATCGGCGGCAGTGCGTGGAAAACGCCGTTTGGTCGGCTCTACTTCCCGTTCACCCCAGTAGGAGCCTCCTACGACGCAGAGTTTCCAGCGAACTACACCTTTGCCTTGCCCCAGCAGACCGGGAGTCTGGTGGGTCATCCCAACGGAACCGTATTTAATTTTCCGAACCTGTTTATCGATTCGAACTTCCTCGCGAATCAGGTTCTCTTCGATAGCTACTTTTTATCCACTGTGCCACCCGCAAACTTTGTTGCACCCGTCGATGCTGCCATGTGGCCGATTCCTGCCACGTCCTTTAATCAGTCCTACATCGATTCGAATCGGCCACTCCCCAATGCCCGGCTCATCTACTACAACCGTAGTGTTAATCCCGATAAACCCGCCACTTCGAATGGGCCGAATTTGACCGATCTTCAACTGGCAAATGCCTGGCCACAAAACTTGCGCACTCCGGCCGCTAATCTACTGGTCAACGGAGCGTTTAACGTGAACTCCACATCGGTGGCGGCTTGGCAGGCGCTGCTTGGAAGTTCTAGTGGCACCGCTGGTAAAAACCAACTCGCTGTTCAGACCTCCAGCGGTTCTTTAAGCCAATCGGTGCAGCACGTGGGCACGTTTGGGTTAAACGACAATATTTTTCTGAACTTCTCCTCCGCATTTTCGATCGGGAGCTACTCTGGCAATGCTCCCTGGACCGGAATCGTTTCCGTAAATAGCGGACTCATCAAAACGCTGGCACAGAATCTCGTCGCAGAGATCCAAAAACGAGGCCCCTTCCTCAGTTTGGGCGATTTTATGAATCATCGCCTCGATGCCACCACCGCGCTCGGTAAAGCAGGTGCTCTTCAAGCGGCCATCGACAAGACCTCCGCCATCAATTCCCCCGTGCAAACCAGTTCACAGGGAACAGCCACTATCGGCGATAACAATTGCCAAACCGTGTTTTCCGGTGGCGCGACCGGCTACACCGCTTTCCCGGCCAGTTTTACTCAGACACAAACCCCGACGATTCCGAATTCTGCCAATGGCACTCCGGGCACGTTATGCCAGCCCGATATTGTCCAACAGATTGCTCCCGTCATCACGCCGCGCTCGGATACCTTTGTGATTCGCGCCTACGGTAATGCCCTGAATCCCAACACGCACGCCATTCAGGCGGAATCGTGGTGTGAAATGACGGTGCAACGTCTCCCGGAATACGTCTACGCGTCGGAAGCAGGTGCGGCTCCCGGTAATTATGCCTACGACAGCCCGAATCCGGCGACGCCTAACACGCTTTCGAATCAAAACGGACTGTTTACCGGAAATTATGCTTTTGGCCGGCGGTTTAAAGTCGTAAGCTTTAGGTGGTTAAATAAAAATGAAATCTAAACTA
>CAVURW010000018.1:0-4221 GCA_963743595.1 uncultured Verrucomicrobiae bacterium | reverse complement strand
TCCGGGAAACGCCGTTGAAGGTGAGCAAGCTGCACTGAAAGCGAAAGCGGTCGAGGGTGAAAATGGCTCATCAATGACCGTGAATGACGTGGGCCGAAACCGGCGCGCTCGTGCCCAGGCTCAGGCCTACGATCGGGGCGACCGTGAGCACCTGGCGATTGCGAGCTCCATTGAAGCTCTCCCCAGCTTCTCGAATGCAGCATTGACCGGACGTGTGCCGAGCGCCTCTGAAAGCAGACGGCGTTGCGGCGCTCCTGCGAGCGGCAGCTGCTGCAGAAAGGCCACAAATTCCTTGTGCCACGCGTAGAACGCCCGGGCATGCACAGGGTCCTTCCACTTCTCGACTAGATTCTCGCTTGGCAGGCTGGGATTTGAGAGGCGGAAACTGGTCGCACCGGCTGCGTCTTTTCCGACCTCGATATGGTTCGGCATGTCCTCGACACAGCTTACCAGCAGGTCAAAACCAGACAGATAGGCGCGTGCATTAACCAAACGCGCATAAGCCCTGGTAAGCAGCGTGGTGACCACAATAGACGGCGTAACGAGTGAAGATTGATTGGTCTTCTTGTTGAAGTAATAGTCCCGAAGACGTTTCGCGATTTGGGTAATGCGTTGGAGGGGCGACTTAAAGGGAGTATGTTGCGGCAGAGGTTCGATGCTCGCGCTGTTAGCCAGCGCCCGCGCCTCATTGAGGCGAACCTCTTCCTCAAACTTCGGCATGACGGCTGCGTGGCTTTCGAACCATGCCGCGTAGTCGCGGGGATTGGAATCCCTCCAATTCGAAGCGTCGGTAATCGCGATAACATTTCCGCCGCGCGCTGAATCCATCGCGGGTATGATATCCAGGTAGTAATCTCGTTCTTCGCTGAAATCTAGCCGCCAACCTTTTGCCAGCGGCTTGACTGCACCATTGTATTTTTCTCGTAGATGATCGCCCACAGCGGCGCGCAGTTTTGCCGGCTGGGAGGAGGTGCTGGGGAACGCTACGCGGAAAACGACATCCAAATCGAAAACCTCTGTGATATCGCGAAACGGACGAATCACCGTACCTAGCCGCATTGATCCCTGCGGGAAGATATCGCCATGGTCTGCGGCGAGCCCCAGCGCTTTGCTCAGATGAACGCCACATTCGTGATAGGTTGTTTCGACGCTGTCCCGTTGGGTCGTGGTTAGCTCCAAAGAGGCCACGGTATTTTCGAGGATGCCAGTCAAGGCGCGGCGGCGCTCCAGTTGCGCCGCCTCGCCGTTAGAATCGCGATTGCTTAGTGTAGTCATAAAATTAAGGGACCGATTGCCCTGCAAAGGGCAGCCATTGGGCCAGTTGGACGGGAACGGTGCTCATTTCATACCGTAATAGGGGAATACCCCCAGGAAATCAAGCTGAAAATGCCATTTTAAGAGAAAAAATCTCTTAAAGATTGATATTGCACAGTTTTTGGCTACAAATAACTATATTCAAGAGCTAAAATCTCTTTAAATGCTAATCCGTCTAACAGTCGCAAACTTCCTCTCCTTTAAGGAGGAAATCGAATTCACCACGCTCGCCACCCGCGAGCGTCAGCACTCCGACCGGGTCTTTACGGACAAAGAGATCGGCCTAAAGCTGCTGCCGGTTTCTGCAATTTTCGGCGGCAATGCCTCGGGCAAATCCAACTTCTATTATGCGGTCGAATTCCTGCGTCGTCTGGTGCTTCGGTCTCCAACAAGTCCCGATGAGCAAATACCGGTCGAGCCATTCAAATTGGACGATGGCGTCAGCGAGACCCTGCCAAGTCGGTTCTCGATTGAGATTCTTCCCAGCACCACGGCCTACCGCCTGACCTTGGCCGTGCTGCCAAACCGTATCGCCGAGGAGAAGCTCGAAGAAATCCGGGGCGAGCGCAGCATCCTGATCTATTCGCGCGAGCACTTGGGCGACCAGGCGGAACCCACTTGGGATGTGACGCCGCTGCAACGGCGTGCCGAATCGGCGGCCGACCGTGAATTCATCGGCTTCAAAACCCGTGACACGTTAGCAAACCAGCTTTTTTTGAGCGCTGTACGCGGGAAAAACGTTCCCGTAGCGGATGAGGTAAGCACTTGGTTCCGGGAGCAACTGGCACTCGTGCTCCCCACGTCCACCTTTAAGATGCTCGAGTTCAGTCTCCCTTCCGAACGTGGACTACAGGAATATTGCAACGATTCACTGCGCAAGGCGGATACCGGCATCTTCGAGATCGGACAGCAGAAGATTAGTTGGGATGCGTTTCCTGTTCCTACCAACTTGAAGGAAAATCTAAAGAAGATGTTGGGCGAAGGCCAGGTCACGTTTGTCCTAGGCCCGGATGGCCGACGCTATTCCGTTTCACGCAAGGACGGAGAACTGCAGGTCGCCCACCTCTATACGATGCACAAGACCGCATCAGGACGGCGCGTCCGATTCGAGTTGGCCGATGAATCTCAAGGGACTCAGCGTTTTGTCGATCTTTTGCCCGCCTTCTACGAACTCGCGCGCTCGAATCGTCCGAAGGTTTTTGTAATCGACGAGGTGGATCGCAGTCTGCACACACGGCTGACGCGGCACTTGATCGAAAGTTATCTCCGATCGCTCGGTCCCGATTCACGCTGCCAACTCATCTTCACCACGCACGATGCATTGCTGCTCGATCAAGAGTTGCTGCGTCGCGACGAAATCTGGTTCATGGAAAAAACGGAGGATGGTTCCTCGACCATGACCTCGCTCGCGGACTTCGAAGGTGTGCGGTATGACCGCGACATCCTGAAGAGCTACCTCTTGGGCACCTATGGAGGATTACCTCGCGTAAGCGGATTACCCACCCGGCGCAGCATCGAAGCAATCCCTGCGGAAGGCTAGGACTCGTATGCGCACGCGCGGCTTTACTCGCCAACGAGGATTCTTGAAGCGTCGGCACGTCATTGCGATCGCGTGCGAAGGCGCGGCAACTGAACGCATCTACTTCGAAGAGTTGAAGCCCGGCCGCGAGGCCGTTATCCAACTGGTGCCTGTGCCGCGTGCGGGGCACAAATCTCATCCTCGGGATGTGTTAAGCGACCTCACTCGCTGGGCCAACAAACATGGCTTACGCGGGCGCGGCGAGGGCTGGATTGTGATCGATCGCGAGGATGAGGCGAACCGCAGCACGCAGGTACTCGACGAAGTGTGTGCTGATGCTGCCCGGCACGGCTTCATGGTGGCGGTTAGCAATCCATGCTTCGAACTTTGGCTTTGGCTCCATATACGGGACAATCGTGGCTTTATCGACCGGCACCAGCTCAAGCGTGAACTTAAGAAAGCTCTTCCTGAGTTCGACGGTAGCCGCTATGATGCCGCCGCATTAATTGCGACCGCGGCCGAGGCGGTTAGCCGCGCGCGGCAACTCGAGCAGAATCCGCAGCATTCGTGGCCCCGAAATCAGAGCACCCGGGTCTATCTATTAGTCGAAAAAATTCTTCCCCATCGCGAACCCGCTGCTTAGCTTGTTTTCTTTGGGCACAATCGGTGCTTCGCCGAACCGTGCCGGACAGACTGTTCTTTCACTTTAGGCCTCCACCATCGGCTTTCAGGCACGGCGACGTTTGGTCGTTGCTCCTTGGCTCTGCATTGCGAAACGCAAATGGCCGGCTCACTTGCCTATGGGCAAGCACCGGCCCGAAACATAAACAATGAGGATAGACCAATGAACGCAAATAACCGCAACGAAACCGAGAATAGCGAATCAACGAGCCGCAGCATTCTATTGCTCGCGGGGCTGGCGATGATGGTGACCCTTGGGCGGATGCTTGGCAGTAACATCACTGACCGTTACCGTGTCTGGTAGCCGATGGTGAGAGGCTGTTTAAAAACCAGGGTGGGGGGTTCGATTCCTCCCGTCCGCTCCAATTTTTATCAGAGGGATGAAGCGGTCACGCAAGAGTTGGCGTCATTCTTATTCGGAAACCCCGGCTCGAGCGACAAAGGCGACATAGGCCGTCGTCACTGCAATAAATAATTGGGAATCAAACTGGTCAAAATCGCACGGTGCATTGTGATGTGGCTCATTGGTCCCTTTTCGGATCGCGCTGAATACCTCGTGCAACCACTTATGATTGGCCTCTCCGATCTTGGCTATCCATGAGGTTTGCAGCCGCTTTGGCCCCTCGTCCCAGAATTTATCGAGGGCCACGCGGCATTCCCCTACCGCCTTGCTATAAAAACCCTGACGATGGAGGCGCTGTGCTTCC
>CAVURW010000017.1:0-7576 GCA_963743595.1 uncultured Verrucomicrobiae bacterium | reverse complement strand
CAAGCCGTCGAAAACCTAATTCAGAACTCCAGGGTGTTCGGGTAGAAAGCAAGAACAGGAAACCAACGGCTAAAGTAGTCAAGCCATTCCCAATCATCCGTTTCCAACCCAATCCCAACTAATTCCGGCCAAACCAAAGCCTAAGCGAGTTGTTAAACCCAAACCCAAACCAGATGACAATGAACCAGTAGTCGAGGAAAAGCCCAAGCGATCCCGGAGTAAAATTGTTAAGGTGGTAGAACCAGTGGAACAGAAGAAAATGAAACAAAAAAAAGAATGAAGAAGAAACACCGCCACCAGTACCCAAACCAAGACCCAAGCCGAAATCCAGGAAAGTAAGGGTAACTACACCCGCTGACCTCCCTCAAAGTGATGACCATGATTCTGATGACAATGATGAAACCGACCATCAAATCTTCGATAAGGTACTGGCGCGATTGTTGACCGCCCAGGCGTATTTTCAAGAAATCGATAATCAGCTTAATAAACGCCGGATCGGTGGCCGACTTGGAGCCTTCCGCGTCAAATCCTAAAAACTCGACCTTACGCCCGCTCGACTTGTCCTCGTAAATCTTCTCGAGCTCTTCCGTTTTTGTGCGGCTAAACAGCGAGGGGACATTCGCCATGAGACCGCCGACTCTCACGTCATCGGCCTGCACAGTCGTGCCCAGCACCGCCATCAAAATCGCCGTCAATACCAACCTACGCAGATAGACCATACGTTTTGGTATAGCACTCGAATCACCTTTGTACAAATCGCTAAGCGCCTCGATGCTGCGCTATTTAATCTTTTCCAATTCTTCCTGCGTGTAAGCACCAGCCTGCGGCTTGGGCATCTGCGCTTTGTCTTTCGGGATATCATCTTCTGACACTGCCGGTGCCGCATTGCCCCATTGAGAGCGGATGTACGAAAGCAGGCCTGCGAGTTTCTCATCACTCAAGGTCGGGTAGGCAGGCATCTGTGCGTTATAGACAGCGCCATTCACCTTCACAGATCCCTGCAGACCGTGGGAGAGGATGGCGACAAGTCGTTCCGGCTTTCCATTCACCCAATCAGAACCCGCCAAGGGAGGAATATTGCCCGCTTGACCGAGGCCGGTGGCTTGGTGGCACGCCGCACAGCTCGCCGTGAAGAATTTCTTTCCTTGTATAATAATCGGAATTGGTTGGGGCGGACCGGAGTTTCCCTCAGCGACGTTCCCGCCCGGACCATGATCGAACTTTGCGACGAAATCGACGCTTGCAAAGGAGGTGCCCACGAGGAAGAGAGCGATGCAGGCGGAGACTTGAAACACGAGTGGTAACGATTCGAGCGTGCCTTTCAGCATGGAGGAATGGACCGCGACAACGTCCGGTTTATCCACGAAATCGTAAGATCCGGGCTCGACAGAGTAGGTGACGTGATCGTGACCGCCGTGGGAATCAGGATGTTCGCTCATAAATCAGTTAATTCGCGTCTGGCTTTACAGGATCATTACTTTCGTCCTGTTGCAAGTGGTAGTCCTTTTTTAAGCTCAACATATAAGCGGCTAAAGCTTTCGCTTTTTGCGTTGGAATGACCTCGTAGCCAGGGGCGGGCGTGTCGTCACCGATCAAGGGCAACGCTTCATTCGAGGGCTGGCCGGTAATTTTTTGTGTGATAAAGAGGTAGGAGTAGGCGGGCATGGCGCTGTTCGGGCTCTTCGTGTAGGGATCGTATAGCTCCAGGTAGATCGAGTTCGCGTCTTTATAGCGATCCCCCACATTGCTGAGATCGGCTCCGGTCCGTGAATTGCCCAGGAACACGCGATGCTGCCAGATGTAATCGCGAGGGTAGGAACGACGCCTCAATTCCTTGTTATCTTCGTCGTGAGCTGTGCCCCAACCGCGTATAAAATCGGCTCCAGAATCTTCACCGCGCACCTGTTGGGTGTGGCAATAGACGCAGCCTTCCGAGGCGTAAACACGTTCACCCGCATGGGCAAGATTAGCGCTGTCCCAGGGCAAAATTCCCTCTTCAGTCTTGAACGGCTCGAGATTGCCCACTTGAAACCAAGGCAACGCTACCAAACCAACCCACGACAAGACAAATGCGAGCGCAATTCCTTTGAAATAGGAGGAAAAATTCATCGTGTGGCCTCCGTCGGTTGGGGCGCAGCAGTATCCGGCGCTTCGTAGGGCTCGAAAGTGAGTTCCGCCAAAGTCGAGTCTCCGCGAACAAACGTCCGCAAGCGATCGACAATGAGCCAGCCTAAATGAGCGATGAAGACGCCGTTACCGATGGAGATGATGCTGAGACACATCGTAATCGAAATGTAGTACGAGAGCGTGATGGCTGTGGAGGTGTCAATGGAGACCGTGGGGTCTGAGTTCTCCAGTTTTAAGCCCTGGAGAACACCGCCGAAGCCGGTGAAGGTGATGACCAGCAAAATGCCATATAAGCTGGCGTAATAATGTGTTCGCACCCATTTCACCGAGCGCCAGCCGAAGTCCATGAGCCGGGGGATAATGTAGTAAAACGCGCCGAAAGCCGTGAAGCTAAAGAGCCCGAAAATCCAGAGGTAGAGATCGGCCTCGCGGAAGATCGTAAACCGGAGGAGCGTGTTCAGCGGGCGAACCGAAAGAATCAGCTCCGCCACACCCGTTAGAGCGAAGAACGAAGCACCCAGCGTCATGAACTGGATCACGATGCTTTGGCCCTTGCTGATCTCTTCCGCGTCCAGGCAGGTGCGGATGAGGCTGTAAGCGATCAAGATCGTGGGAATGACCGCCAAACCGCTGAGCAGTAGACCGAGAGCGACCGTCCAGTAGGGAACGGGACCGCCCACGAGATCGTGAACAGCGGACCACGGCACGAGGAAGACCCACAACCAAAAGGCGATTTGCGCCCACGAGTAGAGCCGGATTTGCATGCCGGAGGTTTTGCTCACGAGGTAGTAGAGTGTTGCGATCGCGATGGGTCCGAGCCAAAGCGTGAAGAGACCGTGGCTGAACCATGCTGCCACCAGAGCTTGGGCGACGCCCGTGCCGGGAATTGGATTCGAGAGTGTCACGGTGGCGGCACCGAAGAGCCAGGGGAAGGCGAGCAGGGAGAGCAAGATCCACGGCAACGAGATGAAGAGGCGTTCCGGAGTTACGCGGGAGATGGTGACCACGCCCCAAACGGAGAAGATCGAGTAGGAGAGCAGCATCACACAATTGACCCAAGCGGGGAACTCAAGGAATTCGACGCCAGTACCGAATCCGAGGAAAATCTCGGTAAGACCAGCGGCAATGGCCAAATTCCAAAAGACGAGCGCCGTTACCAAAATGCCCTCGCAGCAGAGAGCGCGTTGGGTGATGCGTGTGATCAACCAAACCGAAAGGCCCATTGAGACCGTTCCCGCCCAACCGTAGATCAAGCAATGGAACGCGGTGGCCCACACACGACCGAACGTGAACGCGGCGAAGTTTTGCGAAAGATAGGTGAAGACATCCAGGCCGATAAAGCCGTTCTGCGGATGGCGTAAAGAGGCGGCGTAAACCATCAGGAACGTGCCGGTCACGAGCCAGTGGACGGCCGAGAGGAGACACGCCAGAACGGGGTAACGCACCGAGGCATCCAGCGCCGAGATAATCGGATCTTTCGAGGCGAAAGCACGTAGGGGGGCGGTCGTCATGGTTTCGTCGGTGTGGGGGTTGGCGTTGGGCTCGCAGGGTTAGAGCTGGCAGGAGCCATTGCCGGAGCAGCCGGGGCAGGGCTAGGCGAGGGTTTCGCTGGTGCAATGACCGGGAGCGGTTGACCCATCTGCACGGGCTTAGCTTGGATCAAGGTGAGCGCATGTTGGAATGTGGAAGGGTCCGTCAGTGGCAGGCGGACGATCATCTTTTCTTTGTTAACCCAATCTGCGGTGGTCGTCAGTAGCTCTTCGTCTGCACGAAGTTTGGCGAGCGTTATTAATCGATTTTGAGCCCGCTTTTCATCGTACGTTTGATCGGAAGAAGCGGTGCGCCCCGTGACGAAAGCGATCACGACAAAAGCGAAGAACGCCAGGAATGCGCCGACTGCCCAGAAGAGTGCTTTGGATAGTGAGGTTTCCATGGTCAGTTCTTAATGGTGAGGCATTCGTTTAAGCGCGGATCACGGATCGGGTACAAGGGCACAAGCGACATGTTCCGAACGAAAAAGAAGCCCAAAATCGATGTGACTGTGCAGAACGTCAGGCAGCAGACCCAGTAGTTGTGCGAGTGGCTGTAGGGCATGATGAGCCAGAACATTTCGATAAAATGCATCACGAGAATCAGCCCGGCGATCTTCGTCAAGGCGTGGAAATTCTTTTTGGTCTCCTGAGGGAGGAGAAGGAGCACGGGCAAGATGAACTTACCCACGATGATGAGGTAGGTCACATAGATCCAACCGCCGCGGTTGTGATCGTTGTAGAAGATCGTCTCTTCGGGAATGTTCGCGTACCAATCGAGCAGGAATTGGCCGAAGGCGATGTAGGCCCAGAAAATGGTGAAGCCGAAGAGCAGCTTGCCCATCAGGTGAAAATGTTCGGCGTTGAGGACGTCGTAATAGCCTTTGGCCCGGAACATCGCCAAGAGGACGATCGTAGCGGCAAGGCTCGCCTGCGCGGAGACCGCAAACCCGTAGACGCCAAACAGACTGGAGGTCCATTTGTAATCGATGCCCATGAGCCAATCGACTGAGCTGAAGGTCTCCGCCAACGCCCAGAGACACATTAGCGGGCAGGCGTAGCGGCGCATCAAGACGGTAAACATCGGATGGCCACTCTCGTCTTGTTTCACCGATTGCGACCGATAATAGAGCGAGACGCCAATAAAAAACGCAAAATAGATACCCGCGCGGATGAGGAAACTTTCCTTGTTCAGGTAGAGATTCCGATAGTGCTCGCTCAATTCAGGATCATCCGCGCCGATCCATTGCCAGACGTAATGCGCGATTCCTTTCGGTGCATCAACGACGAAGAAGACCGCGAAGAACGGGATCATCAACCAACTCAGATGAACCATGTTTTCCCAAATGCGTCGCGGAATCACGGACCAATTCGAATCGCAAATGAAGTGGAGCAAAATCCAGTAGAGTGCACCGATCACGATCGGGAAGTAGCAGTAGAACGCCCAGAGCCACGCGTGCGCGAAGAGGGAGGGATAGGTGACCGCTGCAACGGCTGATAAAATGGCGCTGATCACGGAGGCGGCCAGCAGGCTGCTCAGTGCCGGGCTGCTATGTTCCGTTAACAGTCGAGTGCCTACGGCGATATCGAGACGATTACTAGGAGCACTCATTGGGTCTGACCTCCTGCTGGCTTCTTCTTGTCGAGCTCTGCTTGGATTTCCGGGGGCGCATCGGCGTAGGGCGCATTTTGCGAATATTGAAGGGTGCGCACGTACATCACGATGCGCCAGCGGTCATCGATGGAGATATTCGCGCCGTAACCCAGCATGGTGTTTTTTCCATTGGAGATCGTGTCGTAGAGAGTGCCGTCAGACTCATGCAATAACCGCTCGAGATTGTAATTGGCGGCACCAACGAGGCCGTACTTTGAAGTAATCCCATTTCCATTACCTGCTGCACCGTGGCACATGGCGCAATAGATGGTGTAGCGCTCACGGCCTCTTGCGAGATTGCGCAAATCGACTTGCAAGGCGGGGCCATTCGCAGTCGCGGGATGGACAGGAATACCATCGCCCCAATGCGTATCATCCCATTTGCCGGTGGCCCAGTAATCGTTAACGGCGGGCATATCAATTGAGACCGTGCCGGGGATGGGCGCGCGACCCGATATACCATCAGAGAAAAATGTGCTCGTGGTTTGGTCTTTCACTTTGCCCTGATAAACCATGTCCGGAAAGATTTCCATCGGCGGATTTTGGAAGTGACCGCTACGAAAACCGGCCAGCAAAACGAACGAGACGACGAAGATCGCCCAACCGAGAAAGAAGTAGGTCAGCTTCATTGGATCTCTCCTGGTTCACCGACGAAGGTCAGGTTTGTACCTCCCAATTCGGTCAGAAACGCAGCTGTGTTTTTCTCGTGGAATTTCGGATCTTCCGCTTCGATCACAATGAAATACTTGTCGCGCGTGGCGTTCTTAAAATATTCCCACTCAAAGAGCGGATGGTACAGGCGAGGCAGCAAATTCATGGTGATCATCCCGCCGATCGACATGACCGTCATCGAGATGATCATGAGCAGGTCCAAAATGGGCATGAAACCGGGCAAGCTGAAGTAGGGCTTCCCTTGCGTGATCATTGGGTAGACGTAGGCGGAAGGAATGAGCTGGAGGAGCAAGCCGATGGTCAACCCCGCCGCGCCGCCGCAGATCGTGAAGAGTCCGACCCATGATTTGCCCAAGCCCATGGCGTGTTCCAGACCATGGATGGGATGGGGCGAGTAGCAGTCCCAATTGGTGTGGCCCTTATCCCGCACCTTCTCGGCGGCCTGATAAATGGCGGTTGCCGATGGGAACTCAGCGACCATGGCATAGATTCGCCGAGGCATCGGACCGGAGCCGACCGCGACAACGTGAGGGACCACATCATTAGACATGCGAGCCTCCGTCAGTCTCAGGGTGAAAATGGGGATCCGCTTCGGGCATTGTGGCCTTGATTTCCGAGATGGCGATCATCGGCAGGAATCGAATGAAAAGGAGATACAGCAGGAAGAAGACACCGAATGTTCCGGCGTAGGTCATGGAATCGACCCAGGTCGGGTAAAACATTCCCCACGAAGACGGAAGGAAGTCGCGATGGATGGAGCTAACGATGATAACAAACCGCTCCAGCCACATGCCGATGCTTGGGAAGATGACGAGTCGAATAATTAAATGGCATCGTGTCATTCATTTATGCATATTACATTGATAAAACTTCCAAAATATTCCATCAACTCTCGACGCACCCTTTACTTCCCATACTGTTTCTTGGAAATTTTGAACTGTAACCGCGAAGAGAGCTTGTTTACTTTTTCTGCACGCTTTTCCTGTTTGTCTGCAGCATAAAATGCACTACCGGCGGGCTTTCCGCCCGCCGGTAGTGCATTTTATGCTGCAGACAAACAGGAAAAGCGTGCAGAAAAAGTAAACAAGCATATTATAATTGTATGCATCGTCTCAAAAGCGACCGTTGGGAGTTAAAGGGTTAATGCTAAATTTGACCACCAGAATTAAATGGCATCGTACATTTAATTTATGCATCATCAGATTCATTACATTGATAAAACTTCCAAAAAATTCCATAACTCTCGACGCATCATGGATACGAATATTTAATATATACGAATATTTAATTGTTATTTATAAGTTTGATTTCCACATTAATCATCTTAGCAATCTTATGTCGCGTTTGTTCCAATTTTGATTTAAGTAAGATAAGCAATAAAACTAAAACTAATTAACGTTAGGGATGTGCAGGGACTCCTGCACAGAACCGGTTAGAACACGGTGTAAGTCTTAAATAGAAAAGATTCAAATCAACGCTTTTTCTGCGAGACTGCCCTGACAGGCTGACACCCATAGCTCCAAGCCTCGCTGCAGTATCAAGTTCCACACACTTCAAGTGCCCCCCATTCAAAACCCTTCTCCATTCCGTAGCC
>CAVURW010000016.1:0-5121 GCA_963743595.1 uncultured Verrucomicrobiae bacterium | reverse complement strand
TGCGCTCGGCTAGCTGGAGGAAATCGAAGAAACCCTCCCTTTCTTTTACGGAAAGATCGCCCAGTCGATCAATGACTTGGGCCACCTGAATCTTCTTTAATGCCTCATCCGGACGCAGGGTCAGGTACCGCTCCAGCAGTGGCGTTTCGTAAACATACCCGGCATTGATCAGGCATAAGCCCTGCGCACTGGCGATATCGGCCACTTGCTGATACTCGTCTATGGAGCTCACGTAGAATCGTTCTTTCGATCTCTCCGCGCACTCACGCAAGGTCCGGGTGCCCAGCGTCGTTTGAAACGGAATGTGATCAATGAACACGAGCAGGAAATCGTCGTCGTAACTGGCCAATTGTTTGATGGCTAACGAGTGATATTGAATGAAGCGATCAAACAGTTGTCGATCACCCCGCGAGAGCCGCACCACATAATCCTTAAACATCTCGCCCAAGCGCTCCCGCAGCCGCTCCAGCTCCTTATCCTCGTAGAGTGCCTCGCGCGAGGCGGTCGGCTTCAACTTGTTCGTGTTAATAACGCACTTCACGAAGAACGCCCATTCCGGCAACAGATTGTTCGCGTTTTCCGAGATGAGCATCTCCTTAAGGTAGACACGGTTCGAGCGTTGGGCCGAGGGGCTCGGTGAGAACGGTAAGACGTACGCCACGCCGTCCATGCCCGTCTCGTGCAGTCGAAAATAATCGAGGAAAGCCATGTCGAAAATCTCTTTCCCGTAGCTCATATACCCCTCTTGCTCGTCGCTCTTGGAACCGTACTTCGTGAGCCACGGTGGCGTGATGTTCACCTTGCCGGTAAGCGTGCCCTCCACCACCGTAATGGGAATGCTGAGCAGACTTCCGTAGCGCCGCGCATGAGCCAAAATAGTCTCGAAGCGAAACAGAGCCGCGCTCTTCATGTTCGACTTCAGGTAGACCTTCGAACCGACGGACCGTTTCGTCTCCAGCTCCCGCACCACGTAGGTGCCATCGGCTTTGCCCTTCCACTCCACCGCGATGGCCCCCGGCTGGGCGCTCTGTGAAACCAGCACGATCTCGTCGGTAACGATAAAACACGAGAGCAAGCCGATCCCAAATTGCCCAATGTAATCTTCCCGATAATTCTCCAAACTCTGGCGCTTGGAGCTGCTGCCGATCGTCGCTAAAAACTTGTGCACCTCCTCCAGAGTCAAACCGATCCCATCGTCCTCAATGCTCAGAACCGCGCCTTCGTCCAGCCGCGTCAGCTCAATGTGAATCTTGCCCCGGAACCCCGGTTCAAACTGTTCCCGCGCCCGAACAGCATCGACGCCATTTTGCAAAACCTCCCGGACAAAAACCTCTGGACCGCTGTAGAGATGGCTGGAAAGAAGCTCAATCATCGACCGGAGATCGACCTGAAACTGGAAAGCACTCATGCCCCCACGCTAGCAAGGTCTGTGCAAATTCCCAGTTTCCAATCCCACAAATTGATACAAACCGGGAACGGGAAGTGTTTCGATTTTGCGGAGTCACATTCGCTCAAAGTGATGCGCGGAATGAACCCTTTACCAGGCTAATTTTTCCCCGGAAAATAGCTCCTAGAATTAGTGTCCATTTACTTGACACGGGGGTGCTATTAGATGGTACACCATTAACCGGAGAGAACGTTTTGATACTTCCTTAGAAAAATCTCATGTCAAACTCTTTACGGCAAACCCGCACGCAACGTTTGCGAGTCTCTCAGCGCCTCAGCACGGGCACGGAGGTCGAAGCCACCATCAGTTTTTCCCGGCAAATCGTAAAGGTTTTCGAGAATTACCTGGCGGCAAACCAAGGCTGGGACATTGAGGATCAACGTAGGACCATCATTCACTTGAAATCGATGTGCGTCTATTTTTCGGACACCCCACCCACCGATTTTCCAGCGACGGTAGCGGCACGCAGCGACACACGGAATGTTGTGGAACGTGTGATTATTCAACGATTCAACGAATACCTAGAGGAAGCACGACTTAACCGGTATTTCGGGTTTAAATCGAACATGTGGTTTCTGAATAGCTACTTCGGTCAAAAACTGGAAAAGATCGAGCCGAAGCGGTAGTCGAATCAAATCGCCCTATGAACGGGAAACAGTTCAGAGAGCTCCTCATGAAGGGAGCCCTTGAGTGGCCCGATAATTTCCCTGTTACGAGTGAAAAGGCGATAGCGGCACTTAAACCACAAAAACCGGGAATCGGGTTCGTTAAAATCATCCTTGATTTTATGGAACAGAACCCGACTTTGGATTTCGGAACTCCTGGGCCGCTTGTTCATTTCATCGAGAGTTTTCCTGAAGAGGATTACATCCCGTTAGTGGTAAGATCACTCAAAAGCAAGCCGATGTCCTATACCGTCTGGCTGCTTACGCGTCATTTCAAGACGCTTCATCCATAGAACAAGACATACCTGCCTTATTTGAAATTTATCATGAAGATCGAAGCCGACGATGAAGCCACTGAAGGTGCTCGTGCTTACGCCAACAACTTTCTTAATTTCTGGGAAAAGGAAAAGCGACCGGATCAGCCGCTCTTCCCGAAACAGTCGGAATGACTTGATATCGTCAAATGCGCGGCGGGGTCATTACACCTTCAACTTCGCCACACTCTCCTCCACATGACTGGCGCTCAGATGCAGTTCCTTCGTCTCTTCTTCGGTCAAGGTCAGCTCGATAATCTCTTCCACACCGCCTTTACCCAGCTTAACCGGCACACCCACGAATTGTTCCTTTAAGCCATATTGCCCTGTGCACCAAGCCGCCACGGGCAGAATCCGTTTTTCATCTCGCACGATGCTCTGCACCATCTGCACCGCCGCAGAAGAGGGCGCGTAGTAGGCGCTGCCCTTTTGCAACAGCTTCACGATCTCCGCCCCGCCATTCCGGGTACGCGTGATCATCGCATCGATCTTTTCCTTCGACAGCAAAGTCTCAATCCCGATGCCTGAGACGGTGCAATAACGCCGCAGCGGCACCATGTCATCGCCGTGACCGCCCAGCACCATCGCGTCCACATCGCGCTGCGCCACGTTTAGTGCTTCCGCGATAAAAAAGCGCAGCCGAGCGGAATCGAGCACTCCGGCCATACCCATCACCTTATGCTTGGGAAAACCGGTCCGTTCACCCACCAACCACGTCATAACATCGAGCGGATTACTCACCACGATGACCATCGCCTCGGGCGCATACTTCTTCACATTATCGGCCACTTCACCCACGATTGCTGCGTTCTTCAGCAATAGATCGTCCCGGCTCATTCCCGGCTGCCGCGCCAGACCGCTGGTGATCACCACAATATCGGAGCCAGCGTAATCGGCCGGATCATTCGTCCCGGTCACATCGCTCTCGAAACCCTCCAGACACGCGCTCTCCATCATATCCAGCGCCTTGCCCTGCGGCATTCCTTCCACGATATCGTGCAGCACGACCTTGCCCAAATTCTTTTCCGCAATTCGCTGCGCGGTTGTCGAACCCACAAACCCGGCCCCCACGACGGTAATCTTTGTCATACTGAAAACCTAGCCCCTCCCGGTAAAAAGACGAGGAGGAAGGTTCATCCAAAATTGGCTAAACTAACGCTAATTCTGACCCTCCGGACGGTCATTACCATCTTCGCCAGATCCTCACCAAGCGCCACGTGGAGATAGAAACAAAGAGCACGCCGGCCCCTATCATGGCAAGCCCGAAACCCACACCGTTGTAATCGCCCACCTGAATAACGTGATCGGGCTCGGACTCCAGAATTTGGATATCGACATGATCGCCTCTTTTGAATTTTGCATAGTCCGATTCATCAACCTCCAGTGCGCCCGAGTTAACTCGGCCTTCATCCGTTTTATACGTGAATTCTAAATAATATCGCGTACTCGAGTTGCGTCTTTCGCCCCGAGTCGTATGAAAGCCCACCACTTGGGCCGTGTAGATGTCGCCGTTAATTAGGACATTAGCATCCGTATAAATCCTTGATCCGCCCGCCCACATGATAGCGATTCCAACCACGATAAAAATCTGTGCTCGGATTGCCGTAATTGCTGATCCCATGGAGCCTTACCTCCGGGCAAGACTGGAGCGCGCCAGTGCTTGTAGCTCTAAAGTGGGGCTCTCTTCCTTACGAGACATACCCGAAATATTTCGTCCGATCTGAATCGGCGTAAAAATGATTCCCCAGGGAAGACCCCACCAACCCAACACCGCAGAGACGAGCAATCCCTGAACTTGCGCCTTGGTACCGCACGATTTGCAACTCAAAACCGGAGTGGAACGGCGGGTCGTCAGAATCAGGAAGGACATGCAGACGTGGCTCGTGTGCACGTCAATCGGGCCGGGTCCTTTGCAAACAGGGCAGTTCGAATTCCTAATCTGTACCGCTGTCGCCATGATGGGGTCGCCATATTGCTGAGTTGTCGTGATTGGATCACTCATATTTCGATGCGAGCAGATGTCCTTTTAAGATGCAATGAAAATGCCCCACGAAATCTAATCGTACAGGCGGTTACCACAACCGCTTCACTTTCCGCTTTTGCTCCTCTCCCCTCAAGGTTACAACTACCCTGTCATGATCTACGCCCAAGTCCTCGTTCGCCCGCGCACCAGCATCTTCGATCCGCAGGGTGAAGCCGTTAAGCACGCCATCCAATCGCTCGGCCTCACCACCGTCAGCAAGGCCAACGTTGGCAAATGCATCGAGTTGCAGCTCGATACCGACGATCTGGCCCAAGCCAAAGCCAGTCTCGAATCGATTTGTCGCGATCTCCTCTCTAACCCTGTTATCGAGGATTTTGAGCTCGTCCTCTTATCCGACAAAGATAAAAAGAAAGTCGCCCCGAGCCGCACTAAGGTTGCCAAGCCAAAGACGTCGCCCCGTGCGAGCAAACCAGCCAAAGCAAAGGCGAAATCGGCCCCTGCAGGCGGCGTTAAGGCGGAGAGCGGTGCCGAGGCCGATAAAGAGAAAAAGTCGAAGAAACTCGCCAAGAAGCAGGAAAAAGAGGCGAAAAAAGCCGCTAAAAAAGCGAAAAAAGCCCTGAAGAAAAAGGACTAATTCCATGCGCTGGGCTGTCATTCAATTTCCCGGATCTAATTGCGATCAAGACGCGTACCACGTCCTCAAAAACGTGC
>CAVURW010000015.1:0-20409 GCA_963743595.1 uncultured Verrucomicrobiae bacterium | reverse complement strand
TCATCTTGCTAGGGGAACATCGGAGTCAGGTACGAACTGATTCGCTTTTCGTAGATAAAGGTAAATGCCCGACTCGCCAGAACCCATTTTCTGAAAGCGAATCAACATCTGATCATCGGCACTGATAATGAAGTAGCCGGGATAGGCATTTGGCAACCCATCTTCCTCGGTAAGTGTCGGCAAATCATGCGTCTCGCCCTCGTAGGTGACCGATATCTTCCAATCACCGAATCCGTTTTCGCTAAATCGAATGTATTCCTGAATGCTGATCTTTCCGTCGGTAGATTTGATCGTGCGTTCGGGTACCAGCTGGAAATCAGTGGATCGCCCCGATTGCCAATGTGGAGGCATATCGGATTGGTCTGCTGCGATGTTTCCACCGAGGAGTCGACCGCTCAGCAGACTCAAGACGAGTAGGGGAAGACGCAATTTTGTAAAAGACATACCAAGATGAATCGCGCTGCTGAGTCTCGGAATTACATGGATTTTGTCTTCGCCATTTTTCTTCTCAACCGAAATAATTCCAGAAGGGGCAGGGAACAGAAAAGCCAGCCGCCGAAGTAAATGATGCACATGACGTAAACAAATGGAGTTAGCGTGGAGGTGCATGGTTGCGTCACGCCATGGAGAGGTTGCCGGGTCAGGTTGTAGAGGATGCAGGCCTCACCCAGATACGGGGCGTCGGTAGCGTTCGAAAGAATTCGGGGAACCGCGAGGGTGTTATTAACCAGGGGAACGCAGGAGACCAGCATTTCCGCCATTAAGGGTCCGGCCCGA
Organism: uncultured Verrucomicrobiae bacterium; assembly: GCA_963743595.1. GTDB lineage: Bacteria > Verrucomicrobiota > Verrucomicrobiia > Methylacidiphilales > UBA1321 > CAVURW01. Next base: position 19,632 of record CAVURW010000015.1, on the reverse strand, counting down.
TCGAGTCGTCCTTGAACGCGCGCGGCGCCGACTCCAAAGGCCGATGCTGCAAATCCGAAATTCAATAGAGACGGTCCAGAATCGACATCCGTAAACATCTCTTCGGTCGGCGTTTCCTTGGAGAATTCGCGGTAGCCGACGATTCCATCGCGTTCTTGCCAGAAGTGCTCTTCGTTCGCCTTTTGCCAGTCTGCCGCCAGGTCCGGCCAGATTTCCGCGCCGAAAATCAGGACGTAGGCATTTGAGCTGCCGCGGGCACTTTCCGTTACGAACCCTGAATCCATATTACTCATGAACGGCGGCAGCCCGAGTTTGTCCACAAACTTGCCCGTAAACGCGCGGCGTGCGCGGGTCAAAAACGCCGTGTGGTCCGTATACAAAACCGCATCGGCCCGGTGGATGGCGGCCAGTGCGGCGATGATATCTCCGGGAAAACATTGACCGGGGTAGTCGTCGATGAGGCCCACCGGAGTGGCATCAATTTCTGCGGAGAGCGTCTCGACCTGATCTCTCAGAGGTTCGATGAAACGGAGATTGCCCGTTAGATTGGTGTAGGAGGTCATCGCGGAGATCAGCAGGAAACGATAGAACAGATTGCGGTGATGGAGGTAGCCCTCGCCCCAGTACGCCTTCACCCAGTGAGCCTGCTCCGGGTCAGTCACTAGATTCGTAGCGGCTTCGATGGATCGCCGGGCCAGTACCGCCGGTGCGACATCCGCGAGGCGGTGATCGCTCTCCCAAGACTTCTGCAGTGACTCCTGCGATAGCAGATAGAACACGCTGCCAAACAGAGGCCACTCCGTTCCGGCCACATCGGAGCCGTCTAGACTTCCCGCTCGTTTCGAGGCGAGCCGCTGCTCTGCCCAGTCCGCATACGGTCCTGCTAAATGAGCCTGTAAGCGCCAGGCCGCGCTGGGAATTCCTCCCGAGGCGATCGCCGGGTCGGATAAATCGAGCATGGATCGCACTCCAGGAAGCAGAAACAGGACGGTCCCGAAGGCCATGTACATCCAGCCAAGCGTCCACCGGAACCGGGAAATCTTTTTGTTAGCCATGGCCTGAAGAATCGACCTCGCCCGTTTACTTTGCCGGCCATCGCACGCCCAGCCGCGTTAGCAAGAATTCCAGGAGCAAAACGACGATCAACGCGATGAGAAATTGGTTCCGTAGCGGCGTGGTACCAGTCGGCCGCGGAGCCGACCAGATGTCGGAGAGATTCAGCCGCTGTTGCCCGCCCGTAGCGGCGGAGAGTGCCTTGACCTCGTTGATTTGCTCCGGCGTGCGCGTCCATTCGGGATTGATGCCCGCGACAATTGGGCCGAAGGGAATGACGTACGGCGGAAGTTGAATGGCTCCGGAGGCGTATCGGGTTGGCGGCAGCTCGACTTGGAGGGAGTAGCGGCCTGGGGCGATTTTCTGCCAATCTGCGGTGGAGCGAACGGGCATGCCTGTGGAATCGTGAAGCTCCAGCACGGCGGAGGGTGGGTGCAACGAGATTTGCTGTTGCCAGGTGGCATCGAACAGCAGCGTTACTTCCAAATTATTCCCGATGAGCCGCGTCTTCACACCGATGCCAGGAGGCGTATCCGGACCGAGTAACCAGCGCACAAGCGTGCGGGAGAAATCGCCGTAATTCTTCCAATTTCGCACGGTATCGGATGAGTCACCAGCGACCGGGAATGAGACGGCCATTGATCTGCCGAGCCCGCGCTGCCAGAAGGCGATAAGCGGTGCGTTGTACTCATCTTTCGTGGTCCACGCCTCAGTGGCGGTGGGCTTCAAATAGCTCAAGTTGTAGCCATCAACTGCGGTGATGCCGGTGATCGTGTGCCCGGCGAGTTCCTGCCAACCCGGCCCGATCGTGAATGGCGTGGAATCGTGAACGAACGTCGAGCGGGCAACCGACACCGTTTCTTGAGCAAAGACTTTTGGGATATCGTTCGGGTCATTCGCGAAGAAGCAACGCCCGCCACCGATTCGCGCGACATCCTGTAGGTACTCGGCATCCGGATCGGTGTTTTTGCCCATGCCAATGGTGCTCACAGTAATCCCGTCCGTGACCATCTGTTTCACTAACGGAATGTAATCGCCATGTTCCTCGGCATCGCAGGCGTCGGCAAAGAGAATTACGTGGCGCGTGCCGGTTTGCGCATCTTTGAGCTGTTCATAGCCCGATTTCAGAGCCGTGTAGCAGAAGATCCCGCCCCCTTCGCTGGCAATATGGCGAACTGGCCCGGCGAGCGTTGGCGCGTCATTGCCCACCTGCGTAAGCGGCACCACAATGTGCGGCTCCGTGTCCACGGCCGTTACGGAGACGAGGTCCTGCGGACTCAAAAGCTCCAGAGCATCGGCGGCCCCGTCATCGGCCAGATCCATTTTGGTCATCCCATGCGCCACGGCCATGCCCATGCTGCCGGAGCGATCCAGCAGAATGGCCATTGCGAGCTGAAGCTTGCGGTTTTCCTTTCGCTGCTCCATGGAGACCGGTAGGAGGTCATCGATTGCCGAGTGAAAGTAGCCGCCGCTGCCGAAACTGGTCTTGCCCCCCGTCATCATCAGTCCGCCGCCTTGATCGTTCACGAAAAAAGTTAAGCTGCTGAGGAACCGCGAGGGAATTTCATTGGCCGGTACGTTGTTGATGATGACGCCCTTGGCCCCGGTGAGTCGACCCGGTTCCAGATTGGCGGGCGTGTTCTCCAGATCGACCGCCACGCCTTCGGATTGAAGCGCCTGCACCAGCGGATCATCGGTGTACTTGGTAATGACCAGCACGCGCGAACCGGAGAGCACCTGGACGTACGATTCCGCCATGTTATTGCCCGAAATGGAGTCGTGTTCGGGCAGAATCTGCACCTGATAATGGTGCGTGCCGGGGGCCACCAGGCGGTTTGTGAAGCGGGCATTACCCACGCCATTGATCACCTGGATTTGCGAATGGCCGATGGGGTGGTTATCGCACAGGAGGTTGTACGGCACCGTGGCATCGGGCGAGCCGCTCACTTGCAGATCGATGAGGAACGGTTCACCGGGGCGGACTTGTGTGGGAGTGTGGAGGTAATCGACCTGGTAATCATCCGCTGTGGTGTTTTGGAGCAGGCGATAATCGAAAGCGATTTGCCGTTGAATCAGCGGCTGGGAGACGTCGGCCAAGTTATCGGTAACGTAACCATCTGTGACCGTGAGAATTCGCGCCGAGCGATTCGGCGGTATGTGCGAGAGGGCTAGGTTAATGGCATTGGAGAGCCGAGTGCCATTGGGATCACCTTCAAAGTGGGATTGATCCTCAGACTCGCGCAAGGTGGCTCCTTCCGCGAAGTCGATGATGTGTAGGGAATCGCCGGAGTTCTTCGAGTGGGTGAGCAGCGCCTCGATTTCCGAGCGATGCTGCACCAGCATGTCGTTATCTGAGGCGGAATGATCTTCCAGCAACCAGAGATCGAGCCCGGAGCCGAATCGCGCAATCTGGGGATCGGCCAGAGTCAGAACGAGGAGTAGAACGGCCAGGACACGAACGGGGCGTTTCCACCAAAACCAGCCAGGGACCATCCAGTGAAGAAGAGCAAGGGCCGGAAGGAGAAGGAGCCATTCCGGGGCATTCAAAGACATGAATAGTGTCTAGCACGGACGGCGGGGCGAGGGGTAGGGAGAAGTGAAAATGTAATGAGGAGCAAAGGAAGTTGGTTCACTCGATTGATTGTCAACCGCGTGTGCCCTTGTTTGACAAAAGAGGAACGAGCTTGGTTCCTGTCTCATCCAGATTACACGGACGATTGCGTCTAAACCTTTCTAACTTGCGGACTTTATCTTGGTCAACTTTCATCAATTTATACTTAGCAATTACACTAACTGGAATTTTAATCGACTTATAGTCTATATCGCCGAAGATATCGGTCGCCAGGTTGGCAATGTTTACCGTTTTATTAAAAACGAAGTAATCGGGAGCAAAAGTATTAATATACAAGCTATTGCGATAAATGGATACAAAGAAAGCTCGTCCATTTTGCGTTATTTGTAGCTCGTTAGGCTCCACGCTAATAAGTTGAAAGCCTTGATTCTTGAGATCGAAGTACGACTGTAGAATAAGAGGATGGGGCTTCACGGAATAGAGTTTGATCTAGCGAGTTGCCGTCTCCTCGACGGAGTGAACTTTCCCCTCCCGTATGGCTCGCCGAGCCTCATCGAGTGCGCGCAGGGTCTCCGGCGTCTCTTCGTCATTCTCGGATCGTAGCTGATCCAAACGCTGTCTGATCAGGTCTTGGTCTTCAGGGGATAGCTGGGGCAACTCTTGGAGAATTTCCATCACGGTCATGCGACAAAACTATTCAGTTTTTGTGAATCGATCAAGCAATGTGTAGTATCCTCCGTTGAGAGATATTCTCCACATCACCTCCAGTGAATGCAGTCCTACCCGCGTTAAAGACAAGCCCACGAGAATATCCAATCGTTCTCGAGTCCCTCGGCCGTTCCTCTGCCAAAATAACCAACGCCGCCATGTCCCCAAGCCCAATTGCCTTTTACTGTGCTATCGATCTGAAAGACGAATTCTGGTTTAGCGGGATGGCCATTCTTCGGAGCCCAGAAAATTTCGCCCTGAAGAAGCGTTGGCCAACCTCCCAACTTAAATCCACCACAATTAGCGAAGTCATCGATATACGAATCTGCGAGGTCGTCCGGGATTTTAACATCATCATCAAAACTGGGATAATCCACCTCAACGATTTGAGGGCGCATTTGAAAGGCTTTGATATCGAACTTTGCGTACTGAGGGATTACAAGAGGTACCAACTCCGCTAAAGACCCATAAGTACGTACACACCAAGTCGCCTGCTCGCCCCACGGACCTTCAGGGGCAGCAAAGACAGTGAGGAAATCGAAGTCATCCATCCGAGGAGGTCTAAAAGGCATCTCGAACATGTTGATTTGCGCTAATGGAGTCAGGGGTTGGCCCTGTTGATTGAAAGGCCATTGCTCGCCTGGTAGAGCTAATCCCACTTTTCCAAACCAAGAAGCTGACGGTTCACCTGTGGGACGAAATCCGCCAATTTCCAGATAAATTGCACGTTTCCTCATTTTTGCGCGAAAGGTGGTCGCGGCCTTGGACAAAAACGATCGCTTATATGTCATAAAACGCTGGTGGTTGTCCAACCCGTTTTTGGAGGCCTTACAGACTGCGTTATCGATTCTCGACTATGAGCTATCATATTATCTGCTTAAGACAGGTATTCGTGTTCAATAACCAGAGATGATTTGCCAGATAGGTCATGCCGTCTGGTTTCGAATATATAGAAGATACTCACGATGCGATCGGAAACACATATCCATTCGCGGTCAGCCATATCAATGCGACGAAGCCTACAAGGATTAAGCAGCCGGTTTTCCAAATAGTATCGAACTGCTTGAATCCTCGGTCCTGTGTTCGATCGATTTCAAAGCTAGCTGGTAATGTGACATAATCTCGCATCATGTACCACGAAAGCAAATACATGAAAGGCGATACAATTACTGGATCAGAAATTGGAGAATAGCGGGTAAAGTCCAAGAATGCGTTTCCTGCAACTGTAAGAGCCGGGATTAAAGTGATCATGTGCCATCGGGGTGTTCGCCTAATGTTCCTGTCCCGCCAATAAATCAAAATGGCCCATAGCATGAAGTACGAACCAATGACTATCAAAACTAAAACGCCACCCTGGTCTAATGAGACATTCATACGACTTCGAGCGACGATATAAAGTCCTTTGAGAGATCCTAGGAGGACAAGAAAAAAGCATCTGTTGATGCCGCTAAGAAAAAGTGGATGCCAACGGACCAACTCTTGAAGGGAGTTCGTTCCGAGCATGCGACAGGTTTATCGGGTTTTTGCGGATTGCTCAAGCAGTTCAGAACATCCTGCGGTCTCATTACCCAAAGTTCCAACGATCGGTTGACCGAAGCTTTAACCGTACAACGCAAAATCCGGGTAAGCAGGGGCCTCATTGACTTCGTTTAGCACTTCATGCTGAAGTGAAGGATGAACGTAAAATCGATAAACATTACCGCCCTTATCGGCTTGATACTCGTCTCCGCGAGTGGAGTCGCCGACGCGCATGCATTTTCTGCGCCGACCTTGGCGACTGTCGCGGGGTCAGACGCGATCTATGTGATCAAGGTAACTTCGCACGAATCGGGTCCGTGGTTGGGATCAATATCGGTCCTTGTTACAGAGACTTTGCGGGGCGATTCTGCCAAGACGCTGACTCTTAGTGAGTACAGCGAGCTGCCGGTAAACACGGAGTGGTTGATTTTTCATCATCCCAACGGTTTCAAGGGAGTTGTCGGTTGGGCGATAGCGGGCGATTGCGAGTGGCTTCCGATTTCCCTGACTCGGAAAGACGACAAGCTGGTCGCCGAATGGATTGGGCCGATGGATCAGGTTCGGGACTATTTGCGAACTCATCCGCTGAAATGAGTGCCGGTAGCTAAGTTACTTTGCTCTGCGGCAAGAAATCGAAACGTATCACCACAGAGAGAGCTAAAAAGAGCTTTACAGATTTCATTGAAAAGTTGTAACGGACCGTGAACTAAACGCTGGTCGCCGCAAGTAAACGTGACGTAACGAGTTGCTGAGCAAGTCTTTTTGTTTAGCTGGGGTTCGCGTTGGAAGGCAAGCCCCCATGCACGACGACGCAGGATACGGTTGCAATTCATTTAAAAAATACGCAGTCTCGCGCTCGAATATGACTAAAAAAGGCGCTCCGCTTCTTCCGGAGGACGATGTCGAGGCTATCGATGAGTTGCGTAAGATTAACGAGAAGATCCACGATCAGCTTAAGAAAATCATCGTGGGCCAGAAAGAGGTGATTGATCTCCTTTCGATTTCCCTGTTTGCGCGGGGCCACTCGCTGTTGATGGGTGTGCCGGGACTGGCGAAGACGTTGCTGATTAGCCGGTTAGCGGAGGCGATGTCGCTGACCTTTAGTCGTATTCAATTCACGCCCGATCTGATGCCGATGGATATTACCGGGACGGATATTCTTCAGGAATTGCCGGGTGGAAAGCGCGCCTTTGAATTCGCGAAAGGGCCTGTTTTTGCAAACATTGTTTTGGCTGATGAGATCAATCGAGCTCCTTCGAAAACTCAGTCTGCGATGCTGGAAGCGATGCAAGAGCATCGTGTGACTATTGCCGGACGCCCGTACGTTTTGGAGGCTCCGTTCTTTGTGCTGGCGACTCAAAACCCGATCGAGCAAGAAGGGACCTATCCGCTGCCGGAAGCGCAGTTGGACCGGTTCATGTTCATGATCGGTGTCGATTATCCCTCCAGGGTGGAAGAATTGGAAATTGCTCGAAATACAACCGGGCCTGAATTTCCAAAGCTGGAGCGGGTGATCACAGGTGCGCAAATCGTTGAGTTTCAAAAGCTCGTCCGCCGTGTGCCAGTACCGGATCACCTCTATGAATTTGCGGTGGATTTGGTGCGGCGCACCCGGCCTTCCAGCGCCGATTCACCCGATTGGTTGAAGCCATTGGTAAGCTGGGGAGCGGGTCCCCGTGCGGTGCAATATCTTATTTTAGGCGCGAAGGCGCGAGCGGCGCTTCAGGGCAGTTATGTGGTGCGGATGGAAGATGTGGTGGGAGTGGCCGATCCGGTTCTGCGGCATCGCATTATCACCACGTTTACGGCTGAGTCTGAGGGCAAGACGAGCCGCGATATTGCCAAGCGTTTGGTGGAGGAACTCAGCAAGGCGAAATAGGCTCCAGCCATGGCCGAAGAGCAAATTTCCTTGTTGGATTCCGCAGTTTTGGGTCGACTGGCTGCGCTACCTCTTTTTGCGAAGCAATCCATGTTGGGGAACGTTTCTGGCAAGCATCGTAGCCCGGTGCGCGGTTCTTCCTTGGAATTTGCCCAATACCGGAAATATGTAAAGGGCGATGATACTCGGTGTTTAGACTGGCGCACCTGGGGGCGATCGGATCGTCTATACATAAAGGAATTCGAGGCAGACACGAATTTGCGACTCTGCCTGCTGGTGGATGTGAGTGGTTCTATGGATTTCAGTTCGAAGGGTTTAACCCGGCTGAAGTATGCGTGCAAATTGGCCGGAACGCTCGGCTATCTGGCCGCTAAACAGGGGGACGCCGTGGGCCTGAATGCCATGGCAGAGAAATCGCTTTCGATTCCAGCAAAGCGCGGGACCGCTCACCTGAAAACAGTTTTGGATCTAATCAGTCGACTCAAAGCTGCGGGCACGACGACCCTTTTGAATGCGCTTCATCACGCTGCGGAGAACATTCGTCAAAGGGCGCTAATCGTCGTGTTCTCCGATTTTTTTGTGCAACCTGCCGATTTGAAAATTGCCATCAGGCATCTTCGTTTTCGTAAGCATGATCTTGTGGCGTTTCATTTGTTGGACCCGCAAGAGATCGACTTCAACTTCGATCAACCGGCGCACTTTGTTGATCTGGAGGGCGGTGAGGCCATCTTCGCTGACCCGACGCTTATCGCCCAAAATTATCGATTGGCTGTCCGTAAATATTTGGATGAGATGAGCGAAATGATGGCTGCTTCCGGTGTCGATTATCATCGGGTGAGTCTGCACCAATCGTATGAAGAGGTGCTAACGCGCTGTCTTTTGGGTCGAACACCGAAACGAGCTTCCCGATGACTTTTCTAGCTCCCGCGATCCTCCTGGCTCTGCCGCTGTGCGTGCTGCCGGTGATTGTGCATCTGATTCACCTCTACCGGAGGCGTCAAGTGAAGTGGGCCGCCATGATCTTTCTCATCGCCGCTCAGCGGATGAGTAAGGGGCTTTCGCGGCTTCGACAAATTCTCATTCTCGCCTTGCGCGTGCTGCTGTTATTGGCGTTGATTCTTGTCGTGGCCCGACCGCTTTCCGGGGGTTGGCTGGGCTTGACTGGTGGTGTGCCGGAGACGGTTTTGGTTTTGCTGGATCGCTCGGCGAGCATGGAGGAAAAGAATTCGGTTGCCGGGGTGAGTAAACGGGAGGCTGGTCTCCGGAACTTGATCAAAGCGATCGTGGATGCCGTGGGCTCTTCGACGCATCTGGTTTTGATCGATAGCGCGACGCAACTGCCCGTCGAGCTGCCGAAACCGGAGTATCTCCTCAAAGTTCCCCAAATCGAAGCCACGGACACGCAGGCGGATCTTCCGGGCCTTCTGCAGAGCGCAGCCGATTACATCGCCCGGAATAAGACGGGACGCACGGATGTATGGATTCTCAGTGATCTCCAGACCGGAGATTGGCGACCTTCCAGCGGCAAATGGCAAAGTCTTCGCGTGATTTTTGCGGCGATGCAGGGGCTGCGGTTTCATTTGCTCTGTTACCCACAAATTGCACCTGATGACATGGCCGTGACGGTGGATCAAGTGGTGCGGCACGAGACCGCAGATAAGGCGGAGTTGGAGATGAACTTTCACGTGAGCCGCCATGTAAGCAACCCCACGCCGATCAAAGTTCCGCTCTCGCTAGACATCAACGGCACGACCACTGCGGTTACGGTGGATTTAAAGGACAACCAATTGGCCGTCCAAGGCTACACAGTGCCCATCGATAAGACTCTAAAGCGCGGGTGGGGCTGTCTAAAGCTGCCAGCGGATTCGTTCCCGGAAAACGACTCGTTTTACTTTGTTTTCGATGAACCACCGGTGCTGCAGTCTGTGGTGGTCTCCGATGACGCTGCCCAGGCAGGACCTGTACTCGCCGCACTGCAGGCGGGTAGCGATTCCAACAGGGTTTACCGTTCGACGGTTCTCAGCACGAATCGCGCCGCCGAGATTTCTTGGGAAGATACGGCATTTATTGTTTGGAATGGGGCGTTGCCGAAGCCGGGTGATCCAATTGCCAAGCAACTCCAGAGATTCGTTACCGAAGGCCGCTCGATTTTGTTTTTGCCGCCGGAGAACCCAAACGATTTCCAGCTGTTCGGTCTGAGCTGGGGTACCTGGGATGAAGCGGGTGTGGGTAAGCCGCTCGCGGTGAATTGGTGGCGCAATGACGAGGGTCTTTTAGCGAACACACGCAGTGGAACGGCGTTACCGGTTGGAGAACTGGAGATTTCGCGTTTTTGCGGGATTCGCGGGGATGGCGTGCCGCTGGCTCGGATTAACGGGCATGGTCCGCTTCTGGTTCGCTCATTGGACCCCGGTTCCAGGGTCTATTTCTTAGGGGCGCTGCCGGGTGCTGGCGAATCGAGCCTGGCCCGAGATGGTGTCGTGATGTACGCGATCCTGCAACGCGCCCTGACTGAGGGCGGGACATCGCTCGGCAAGGCGCAAATGCGTTTTGCGTCCGCTGGGGCATTGGGGGACACTCCGGAGAATTGGCGGGCAACGGCTCCGGAGAATCAAACTGCCATCTCACAAAACAAGGCGTTGCGAGCCGGTGTTTTTACCTATGGCGATCACATGATTGCGCTGAACCGTCCACCGGAAGAAGATCAAGCCAAGGTGCTCTCTTCTGAGGATACAGAAGGTCTTTTTGCGGGACTCGATTTCCACATTTTTAATGAAACCTTAGAGAGCGGACGCAGCTTGACGAATGAGGTGTGGCGGACCTTTCTTTTCTTGGTCGGGACGGCGCTTTTGTTAGAGGCATTGCTCTGTCTGCCATCGAAAGCCAGTCTGCCCGTGAAACCGATCCAGGTAACCACATGACGAAGGGGCCTGGATCTCTGGTCTTCGTCCACACCCCGTTTACGGTCACGGTCGGGGCGATCTTTGTGCTCGTAGTCGCCTACTTAGGCTGGCTGGCTTGGAAGCGTAGCGGCTACCGAAGATGGATCGGTCTTTTGGAGTGTCTGCGTGTATTGATCGCAGTGGGACTCGCGCTCACATTGAACCAGCCGGAGTGGGTTCAACAGATTCGACTCACGACGAAACCGGTGCTGGCCATATTGGTCGACGTCTCGAGGTCGATGCAGACGGAAGATGTCTTCGATCCAGCAAACCCGGCTGCTGAACCCAAGTCCCGGGAGAGTTTTGCCAAGCCGTTTTTGAATAGCGCTGCTTGGGATAAGCTTCGCGATAAAATGGATGTCGTGATTGAGTCTTTTTCCTCAGCAGAACACCCGTCGGAATCGGGAACGGATATCGGGGCGGCATTGGTGCACGCGATGTCCGAGCAAGGGCAACTACGCGCGATTGTTCTGGTGAGTGACGGTGATTGGAACACGGGTATCACTCCGACTCAGGCGGCGATGCAACTCCGTTTACGGGATGTCCCCGTTTTCGCGGTGCCGCTTGGCGCGGAAAGTCGTTTGCCGGATGTGGAGCTCAGCAGCTTTGATGCACCGGCGTTTGCCGTAGCGGGCAAACCGTTGCGAATTCCTTTTACGATTAACAGTTCGCTTCCGGTGGATGAACCGGCCGTTATCGAGCTAAAGTGCACCACCGGTGAACTGGTTACCAAGACGGTGACCATTCCGGCTATGAGTCGACTGGAAGATACGATTACTTGGAAGCCGGAAGCCGTGGGTGAAGCCCGGCTCAGGCTAACGGTGCCGAAGACGGGTGAGGAGAAGGACTTAACGAATAATTCCATCGAAATGCCGATCTCGATACGAAAGGAGCAGCTCCACGTGCTGATTATCGAATCGTACCCACGCTGGGAGTATCGCTATCTCCGTAACGCGATGCAGCGGGATCCGGGCGTCGAGGTCAACACGCTTCTCTTTCAGCCGGACCTCAGCAAAGTCGGGGCCGGAAAAGGTTATCTGAGCGCCTTTCCTTCAACTCAAGACTTGGCGAAGTACGACGTGGTTTTTCTGGGCGATGTCGGGACAAATTCCGGTCAATTGACGCTGGACCAATGCGCCTCGTTGCAGAAGCTGGTACGAGATCAAGCTTCGGGTCTGATTTTCATGCCGGGATTACGTGGCTTTGAGTCATCGCTTCGAGACACGGCTATCGCGGATCTTGTTCCCATCGTTTGGGATGATGCGCAGCCGCGCGGGTACGGGACGTTCGAGCCGGGGAATTTTAATCTTACGGAAGCGGGCGAACACAGTCTGCTAACGAAGCTGGAGGAGACAGACGAGGAGAATGAGGCGGTTTGGAAAAATCTACCCGGCTTTCAATGGTACGCCCCGGCGCTGCGTGCCAAATCGGGCACTGAAGTGTTGGCCGTCCATGCCACAGAGACCAATGCCTACGGGCGAATTCCTCTCATTGTAACGCGCACGTTTGGAGCCGGAAAAATCCTCTACATGGGCACCGATGGCGCTTGGCGCTGGAGACGCGGAGTTGAGGACAAGTATCACTATCGGTTCTGGGGACAGGTGGTGCGTTGGATGGCCTATCAACGAAACGTTTCCGAAGGCGAGAAAATGCGGCTCTTCTATTCGCCCGACCAACCGCGAACGGGTTCTGTTTTAACCTTGAACGCAAATGTCATGAGTGTGATGGGAGAACCGTTACGCGATGGAGTGGTGATGGCGCAAATCACCACGCCGTCCGGGAAAATCTCCAGCGTTCGCCTTTTACCTGCGGGTGAGGACGCTTGGGGTCTATTTACCGGTGTATTTACGCCTGAGGAGCCGGGAGAACATGTGGTGAGACTGAGTAATCCCGATGCTGGAACCTCGCTCGATACGATTGTCACCGTGCAGGGCAGTGAGCGCGAAAAGGTGGGCCAACCGGCTAAACCCGATGTGTTAAAGGAGATTGCACAAATTACAAAAGGGCGCGTATTGGCCAACGCAGATACCAGTTTTGCGGCCTCCGCCGTTTCTGCATTGCCAAATCCAGAGGTGCAGGAGCAACGGATTCCACTCTGGGCTCACCCAGTTTGGTGTGGACTCTTGATTCTGCTTCTGGCAATTTTCTGGGTTGGCCGAAAAGCTGCGGGGGTCTTTTAACCACTGAAGGGATTACACTGTATGTCTCTAACAAAAATACAAAATGCACTTCCAGCGGACTTGGAGCGGAAGCTAGTCGAGTTCAGGAAGCGGGTAGCGCTGGTCAAGATATCTGAGGCGATTCTAGCTGCCATCTGCGGTCTGATCTTCTCTTACATCGTGGTCTTTATCTTGGACCGCTTTATGGAAACGCCGGCTTGGCTGCGCGGCACGCTTCTGGTGGCTGGAGTCTCGATCTTCGTAATCGGGTTGCCATTGAAGTGGTACCAATGGGTCTGGCGTATCCGGGAATTGGAGGCCGTAGCTCGGTTGCTTAAGCTCAAGTTCCCGCGCTTGGGAGATCGCCTTCTCGGGATTGTGGAGCTGGTGCATCAGCCGACTCACTCCGTCGGACGAAGTGAGCGATTGGTCGCCGCCGCGATTGAACAAACAGCCGAAGCCGTAAAGGGCCACGATTTTAATAGCGCCGTACCCGATGCGCACCATCGTCGATGGGCCTCTGGAGCGCTGATCGGTCTAGCGCTTGTGATCCTGGTTTTTGTCGCTGTGAGTCAAGCCGCGCAAAATGCGTTGCTTCGATGGTGCGAACCGTGGCTGGCGATCGAGCGCTTTACCTTTGCTCGCGTCGAGAGTCTCCCGAGCAGCATTGTGGTGCCTTATGATGAGCCGTTTGAAATCCCTGTTCATCTCGCTAGCGAAAGTCGATGGTCGCCTGGAACCGGTTGGGGAGAAATTCCCGGCCAGTCGGAGCTGAAATCATTTCTAACAGATCGCGGTTACTCATTTTCGGTTCCTCCGCAGACGGGTGACGTGCCTCTCTATCTCTCGATAGGAGACGTGAGAAAGCTCATTCTCGTTCAGCCCCGTACTCGACCTGAACTCTCGCTCATTAAGGTCCACGTGCAGCTGCCTGAGTACTTGGGTTACAAAAGTCAGCTCACCTCAGAATTACGAGGTGGTATGGTCAGCATCGTTAAAGGCGCTCAGGCTTCTTTTGAGGCGAAAGCGATTCGTGATATCCAGAAAGGTCGGGTGAATGGTCACGATTCACCGGTAGAAGAGGGCGAACTGGTCACGAATTTTGAACCGATCAATTCCGACCAAGATAAGACCTTTTCCTGGAGTGACCACGATGGCCTGACTCCTCATGAAGCATTGGTTGTCAAAGTAAAGGCCGTGGAGGACCAGCCTCCGACAATCGTCGCTCGCCGGGATACCCAGGAACAAGTCGTTCTCGATTCCGAAGTGCTTACGTTCAATTTAACCGCTGAGGACGATTACGGCGTTAAACAAGTCGGGCTTGAGTGGGTAGGCTCTCAAATGCAAACCGATGGGAAGACGCCGATAACTGGGTCTAAACTCGTCGCCCTGGGTGGCAATGAAAACAAAGAGGCTAAGGTTTGCGCGACGTTTTGCGCCGTCCGCGATGGCGTGGAACCGCAGACCGTAGAGATGCATGCCTGGGCAACCGATTATTTTCCGGGTCGTGCGCATTCGCGATCTGCCGCCATGGTTCTCCACATTCTCAATAAAACCGATCATGCGCTCTGGTTGACGCAACAATTTGGACGGTGGCTGGACGCGGCAAACGAGACCTACGAGCGTGAACAACAACTGAACCAGGCGAACAAAGAACTTCGGGCATTGCCTCCAGAGGAACTGGACCGACCGGAGAATCGTCGGCGTGTTTCCCAGCAGGCCGCCGCGGAGAACGAAAACGGGAGCCGCCTCAGCTCGCTCAACGACGCAGCGAAAAACCTGATTGAGCAGGCGACAAAGAACGATGAATTTGATGCCAAACGCCTCGAATCTTTAGCGACCTTGCTCAAATCGTTGCAAGACATCGCTGCCAATCGTATGCCGAATGTCTCCGACCTTCTCAAGTCGACGGCCAGTGCGCCGCATGGTGATTTGTCGAAAGCTTCAACTCAGCAACCGAACCCCACGAACCCACCTCCGGGCGCTGGGTCAAAAACGGTTGCTGGAATCAACCAGGGCAATAATAACAGTAAGTTGAGTTCGACGTCGCCTCCGCCGCCTACAGTCGGCAGCCCATCGAGGACTCCGGTTCCCGGTTTGTCGGATCATGAATCGGGCTATTTTCCCAGCCCTTCACCGCAACCGGAAACAGCAGCGAACTCCACGCCAAAGCCGCCCGGAGCAGGAAAGTTTCGGCTGCCGACGACCATGTTAGATGCGGCTCCGGGGCAGAAGGACAATCCGCCTACGCCACCGTCACCAGCGAGTACACCCGCCCAGCAACAGATGGACCATGCGTTGCAGGTACAGGGTGATTTGATCGCAGAGTTTAGCAAGGTAGCGGATCAATTGGCGGCGATCATGACGAGCTTGGATGCCAGCACCTTTGTCAAACGATTCAAGGCGGCCTCGAAGAGTCAGCTAAAAATCGCTTCTTCGCTAAGAACGGGAATGCTGGGCGCATTTGGCACCGACCAAGGTCCTTCAACAATAAAAGAGGACGTTTCCAAGCGAACGAAGGATCAAAGTGACGTGGTGCGCATCATTCAATCCGATTTAGATGCCTACTACGAGCGGAAACACGACGAACGCTTTAAGAATACTCGAGACGAAATGCGGGATAGCAATGTGGTGGATTCGCTCGCGGGGGATGGGGACCAGATCCACGATGATCTCAGTGGCCAAGTGATCGCTACCTCGGAGTATTGGGCGGATACCTTAGATCGTTGGGCGGAAGAGATGGTGGCTGCAAGCACATGCAAATCGTGCTCGTCTTGTAGCGGGGATAGTTTGCCGCCGGAAATTGTCTTAAAGGTGATGCAGGCGCTGCGAGGCGAGATGAGTCTGCGGGACGAGACTCGAGAGACGGAGAATGTGAAGCCCTCTTTGGACGCCAGCAGCTACGTGGCGCGAGCCCAAGGCTTAGCCAGCAATCAGGGCGACCAGCTAAAACTGATCGACGATGCGGCCACCGCTATTCAAGCGCTGCCGGAAGGAGAACAGAAATTCGCTAAAGAGCTGCATCTCCTTCAAGAAGCCGATGTGGTGATGGGCGAGACGCAGGGAATTCTTGCCAGTCCGGAGACGGGACCGAAAGCGATCGCTGCTGAGACTGATGTGATCGAACTTCTTCTGCAGACCAAGCGATCCAGTCCACATGGCGGCGGAGGTGGTGGCCCCAGCCCCGGCGGTGGAGGCACGGCTCTATCGTCTGAGGCGGCGTTAGCGGAGTTTGGTCCTGGCTCGGACGCACAGAGTGTTTCCACGGCCAGGCAAGTGGCTCAAGCGACCGGGCGTTCCGGCAAAGAGTTTCCGGAAGAGTTCAAGACGGGGCTGGATAATTACTTTAGCAACCTGGAACACCAGGAGACCAAATGAGCCGGATTTCGATGGCCGGGGGCATCGGGTGCTTCGTCGTGATTTTGTGCAGCATCGAAACTTCGAGAGTCCAAGCCGATGCTCCGCAAATAGAGACGGGAGTGCCTGCCCCGGTGGTGTCTGCTGACACGGAAAAGCAGTTTCAGAAGTTGGTCGATGCCCTGAAAGATGAGATCACGAAACGTGCAGAGTCCAAGATGCAGGGGGAGCTCGACTCCATGGCGAGCCTGGTGAAGCTGACGAAAGATCAGTCCGACAAACTGGCGACTGCTTCCAAGCCGGTCATCGCCGGTTTTGTGGATGACTGGTTGAAAGAAACGAGCGCAGAACTTCGAGAAGAGACGCGAAACAATCCCGACAAGATCAATGTTTTCATTGGAGAAGCTGCTGGGATCGCGGAGTCCGCTTTTAACACCACGGATCCATCCGATCGCCCCGATTGGGAAAAGGCCGTCTCCGAGATCTTAACGCCTGAACAGAAGAAGATTTGGGATAAAAATCGAGCTACGGATCAGGATAAGGCGGTCACGATGATGTTGGAATCTGGCGGCCAGCAGGAGCGAGATCGCGAAATTAATAAAGCACTTGTCTATTGTCACAAAATGGAAAAGGCGTTTTCCTTCGACGACGATCGAAAGGAAAAAATTGAGGAGTTGGCCGGGAAGGCAATTGCGCAGTATTTAGGGCGTTGGAGAGAAAAAGCTAAGCAGGCAATGAAAGGAAACCTTGGGATCCGATTTATGATTTTTCAAGGGCTTTTCGGAGTGAATGAGGCAACTGGTTTCGAGCACCAATCGGTTTGGACGAAAGGTCTCAACGACATTCTCTCCTCGGACGAACTGGTGAAGGTCAATAGCCTGAGTGACCAGCAAATCGCCCGGAGGGTGCAAGTCATGGGGCTTATCTTTATTGCCGTAATGGATAAGAAAGCGGGATTGACTTCTGCAGAGCGTGAACGACTGAAGCCTCTGGCTGAGCGGTTGGTTAAGGACGATCCCGTTCTCTGTCCTCAACTCGATTCTTCTAATAAAGAGAGCCTTTCGGGCAATTACATCCGGAAATTGGCACTGAAAGCCTCGGATGCAGAACTGGAACCGATATTGTCTGCGAAACAGATGGTGCTCTGGAAGAGTTCGGAAATGCCTACAGATCCGTCTGAAGATTCGGATCAAGAAGAGGTCGTGACTCCGCAGGGGCCTCCCGCGCCAGACTTCGATCAAGAACCCGAACACTTGGAGCATGCTATTTCCAGTAGCCTCTATGAATGGGAACAACAGGAGCGTAAGAAACTACTAATAAAAGCTGCCGGGAGAGCCGAGCAAATCATTCAGATCATTTCGGCGACACCAGACCTTTCTGAAAAGTTAAGAAGTACGATCGTCGGTCTGGTGGAAAGACGAATGTTGATGTGGAATTCGGTAGCCGAGCAACAGATGCGCTCTCAGTTGGGCGAGGTCACTCCCAATAACGTCGACGACAAGATTCCTGCGATCTCGAATTACGTCGACCAAATCGTGGATCAAGTCGGAAGCGAGACGGGCGAAACAAGTTTTAGAGCGGCGATCAAGTCGATGTTTTCAGAAGATCAATTGAAAGCGATTCAAGCGGAGACCGATTCCCAGCAGGAATTCTCGACCCATGCGATCAGTGAATTGGTCGCCAATGATTTCTCCCGGCGCTTTTCGCTGGATGAGACTCAGAGTAAGAAGATGGAAGATTTGATTGGGCAAGTGGTGAAAGACTACATTCAGGATATCCCGGCCACATTTGGGTTTGGCGATACCCGGTGGTACTTCTCACAAAACTTAGAATATCTTCCATTAATGGGCCTGAAACCAGATGAGCTCAAGACCGTTTTAAACCCCGATCAAATTTCGATTTGGGAACAATCGCAGGAACATCAAACAGCGAGCGCCTACTGGCCGCAATTTGAACAGGTTCACCAAAATCGACTGAAGGGTGGGCAGCAGCAGCGGAACTCACAGCCGAACGCAATTATAGATCTATGAGATTCCTGGTCACAATTTTAGTTTCGCTCGCATTTCTAGGTGCAACGGCCTTGCTCGGCACGGCGCAGGACGCCACGTTGCGCTATGGAGGAGGAATTCCGCCCGACGTGGATAGTATGTACGAGCATGGATTGTCCTGGTTAGCCGCGAATCAATCTCCGGACGGCAGTTGGCCTTCCCGCTACCATGGTGCCGCCGTAACAGGAATGTGTGTCATGGTATTTCTGGCCCACGGTGACGACCCGAACTTTGGTCGGTATGCACCGGTTATTCGTCGAGGAATTTGCTTCATCATTCGAGAACAAGACGAGCAAACCGGTTATTTTAAGAACAGCATGTACAATCACGGGTTTGCCATGTTGGCCCTCGCCGAAGCCTACGGTACTGTTGATGAGAGCCTCCTGTGGCAAGGACAGACCCCGGTTCGAAGCATCGCAAAGAGTCTTGAGCTCGGAATTCAATGCGCGGCAGAAGCACGGAAGAAAAGTGCCTACGGAGGTTGGCGCTATTCACCCGATGCCACAGACTCAGACACCTCTGTGAGCGGAGCGGTTTTAATGGGCCTCTTTGCTGCACGTAACGCGGGGATGGATGTTCCTGATGAGACGATTAACGGCGCGATGGAGTACATGCGCCGCAGCACGGGGACCGACGGTTCGGTGGCCTATACAGGAGGTCTTGGCGGGATGGGCGGCTCTCTGAATCTGACCGCAATCAGTTCCTTGACGGGCGCTATTTCCAAGACGAAGGACACCGATCAGTACAAGGCCAGTCTCAAACGACTCGTGGATAACTTCGAGAATCCGGAGACGAACGGGCACCCGGAATATTTCCGCTATTATGCTGCCCAATCTCTATTTCAAGGAGACTACGCAACCTGGCAAAAGTGGAACGACAAGACGATTCGTGAACTGAGGCAGAACCAATCGAGCGACGGCTCCTTCAACGGGGGCGCTTACGAGACCTCAATGTCTCTGCTGGCACTGGCCCTGAACTACAGACTTCTTCCCATTTACGAGCGATGAGGCGTTATCTCCTATTATACCTCACGCTGACGCTGGCCCTCACAGACGCAGGCTTCTCTCAAGAGGCAACTCTCCTTTGGCGAGATGGAGAATCGCTGACGGGTAGTCTTTTAAAAGGGGATGAGACGAGCGTCACATGGAACTGCCCGCAGTTTAAAGATCCCGCTCAAGTCGATTGGCATGTGCTGGATCGCATTAGCTGGCCCCTCGCAAAAACCCAACCTTCTGGACCGTTTAGCTTCTCCATGGTCGATGGCAGTTTTCTCTATGGTGATCTGGTCGCCATTAACCCAGACACGGTGGAAATGAAGGACGCACGGTATGGCGATCTCCAGATCAAACGATCTCAATTGCTCAATGTTCGTCGGCTGGCGGGGGCCGATGCTGAC
>CAVURW010000014.1:0-184925 GCA_963743595.1 uncultured Verrucomicrobiae bacterium | reverse complement strand
TTATGTTGTGGCGCCCCTTGACTAAGTCCCTGTGCTGGTATTTGCGGCGTCGGCGGTTGGCTGGGGTCGGGAGTTGGCGTGGGTGTTGGCTCCGCGTCAGGGTTTGGAGTCGGGTTAATGAGCGGCCCGAAATCGATCGATTTGGCAACATCGTCTTCCAGGTTCTTGATCGCGTACGAAGCAATTTTCCCGCGCGCGCAACGCTCGCTCACCTCTTGCCAATCCGTATCTGTGGTGAACAAGCGGGGATGATGAAACGGGCCGGGGTCTGGAGAGAGCTGACGCACTGCTGGTGGATTGATGCCCGGAGCTGCACACAGAGGATCGGGTTTACCCTCCACCATGAGGTGCGAGTGGGAGTCCCATACATTCACCCACGTATTGGCGCTGGCGGCCACCGCATGATTGGTGTCGCGAATGGTGACGCGGATTTCGTAAACGCCCGGCCCAGGGAAAGTCGCCTGGATCAAAGGCTGGCCATTGCCCAGGATGGTGATCGGCTTCTCTGCGACTTTTACCGCAAGTGGGCTGAGTTCATCTTGAACCTGGGTCCACTCGGCCACGTAATGTGGGTTGGCCGGAAAATTCAGCGGCTTTACCAAGAGCCTAGTTTTCGGCGTGGGATCGGCATCCGTAATCAGCAAGATGGGGTGCTCTACGGAAACCTGGAGGAATGGGTAAGGTTGATTCGGCCCAGGAGGAGCCGTGGGGTACGTCGTCGTCTGCGCCATCGACATCGCTGCCGCCATCGCCATCAAGAGAATCGAAAGGAAGGTTCGCATGGAGTCTTTGCTCTTCGGAGTGAGCGGCGTACCGGCCTACTCTTTCGGAGTGACCGTTTCAGAGAAGTTGTTGAGTAGCGGTACCACTAGTTTATGCATTTGGTGGAGCGCAAACGGCTTGGCAAGGAAGTGGCACGTGATCGTTTTGACGAACGCTTGCGTCGTATCGCGAATCAAATCGCCGCTCATAAAAATGAAGCGCTTATTGTATTCCGGCTCCAGCTTCACGGCCTCCGCAAACATCTGTTTGCCATCCATATTCGGCATCCGGATATCACTGATAATCGCGTCGTACTTATTCGCTTTAATCAAGGCCAAGCCCTGCAAGCCGTCGTGCGCGTGGTGTGTGGCAATATCCATCATCTCCATGTAATCGCACACGGCACCCACGATGCCTTCTTCGTCATCGACAACTAGAATGCGACCGAGTTTTCCAGCTGGTGTTGCCGCAGCTGTTTCCGTAGGTGCTGGCGTGGCGGCAACTGCCGGGGCTGGAGCGGGAGTCTCCGGCACAGGAGATGTGGGCGGTCCGGGCGGACGGGCAGGTGAGAAAGCTGGCTTGAACTTGGGAGCGAAGGTTGGCGCGGGCTTTTTCGCTTCAGGAGCAGGTGCCGCTTCAACAGCAGGAGCAGGGGATTCGACGGGGGCGGGTGCTGCGGCGGCTGCTTTCAAGGCCGAGGCAATCGACTTCGGTTCACTCGGGATTCCTGCGAGGGCTCGCTCGATTGCGGACATTCCGCGCTTCGGGGCGAGCGGTTCATCGGGAATATCGATCGGCCCGGGAATTTCGTTCGTTAACGGAAGTTCAATGGTGAAGACGGTCTGGCGCGGCACGCTCTTGACCGAGACGCGCCCGCCATGGTTTTCGATCAAGCTGTGCACAATCGACAAACCGAGCCCAGAGCCTTCGCCCAAGCCTTTTGTCGTGAAAAAGGGATCGAAAATGAATGGCATGATGTCGGCGGGAATGCCCTTTCCGTTATCGCCGATATTGATGTAAACATCGTCGCCGCGCCGACCGACCTCGATCTTGATGACGCCTGGAGAGCCATCGTTTTTCTCAATTGCTTGCTCAGCGTTGTTGAGCAAATTCAGTAGCACCTGTTGGAGCTGAGGCGCGTTCACGAGAACCGGCCAGGAGACTTCGCTCGGCTCGTAATCGAGTTTGATGTTTTTAACGCGAAGTTGATAGAGCTTCAAATTAACGGCTTGCTTAATGAGCTCGTTAACGCCGATGGCCTCGCGTTGAGCACTCTCCTTGCGACTGAACGCCAGCAGGTTTTTTACCACCTGCTCCGTGCGCATGGCGTGGTGGAGAATCGCTTTTGTGGAAATTTCATCCGCCTCTCCGCCCCGGCGTAGATTGAGCAGCGAGGCGTGGGTGATGATGGAAGTGAGCGGGTTATTAATCTCATGTGCGATCCCCGCGATCGTTTCCCCCAGGGAGGCCAGCTTCTCAGCCTGCATCAGGTGGCGCTGCAAGCGTTCCTTCTCATTTTGGTCCAGCTGCAGTTTGATGGCAAACGCCGCGTGCTCCGCAAAGAGCGAGGCATTGGTGAGATCGATCTCCGTAAAATGGTTCACTTCCAAGCTCTCAAGATTAATGACGCCCCAGATCTTTCGATCCACGAGAATGGGCACCACGATCTCGCTTTTCACGTGGTCGAACAGGGAGAAGTAGATCGGGTCCTGCGATGTATCCGTGCAGAGGTAGGGCTGGCCGGTCTTGGCGACGTGCCCGGTGATGCCTTGGCCCACTTTCAGCTGACGAAGTTGCTTCTCCTGAGTCCAGTTCTTGCCGCAGGTGGCGGTATTGATGAGGCGCTGGTGCTGGTAATCGATCGTAATCACCGAGCCATGTGCGGCACGAGTCACCTCAGACGCGCGCGAAAGAACGAGTTCAAGGACTTCATTGACCCGCTTTCGCTGCCGAATAGCGGTGAGAACCTCGCGTGTGGCTTGGGCAACCGGGTGAATGGGCATAGCTTGGGTTTAGGAAGGGTATAGATGCGGAGGGGAATAGCACCAGATAAATTTCGAGCAGTAAAAGGAGCGGGTGCGGTGCCCTGAGAAAATTGGATAAAGGAGTTGCAAAGTAGCCGCAACTGTATATTGTAGCCTTGGCTACAGATTTTGGCTCGTGCTCCACTAGGGAGATTTGGCTAAATCCCGCCCCACAAGAAAACTATGAAAGAACCCGATCTCGCAAAAAAGAAAAGCGTCTCGCTAGCTGAGGTTTATCACTCGGTGCAGATCCCTGTTACCTCCTCTTCCTTCCGCCGGTTCTTGGCGTTCGTCGGTCCGGGTTTACTCATTTCCGTGGGGTACATGGACCCCGGCAACTGGGAGACCGATCTCCAGGGCGGTGCGCAATACGGCTTCGGCCTGCTCTCTGTGGTTCTGATCTCCAGCGTCATCGCGATGTTCGTTCAGTACCTCAGCCTAAAGCTCGGCATTGTGACCGGCACCGACTTGGCCCAAGCCTGCCGGATTAATTACCCCTCCTATCTTCGTTGGCCGCTCTGGATTCTCTGTGAGATCGCGATCGCTGCCTGTGATTTAGCCGAAGTCTTGGGGGCAGCCATCGCTCTCGAGCTCTTGTTCGGCATTCCGATGATCATCGGTTGCCTAATCACCAGCGCGGATGTTTTTGTCGTGCTCTGGCTGCAAAAGCGGAGTTTCCATTGGGCCGAGGCGCTTGTTGCTGGGTTGATTGCCGTGATTTCGGTGTCGTTTGGAATTGAATTGTACTGGTCCGGCTTGGGACCGGAAGGTTGGCACGGCCTCGTTCAGGGTTTCTGGCCCACCAGCCAAATCGTGACCGATAAGAACATGCTGTGGCTTTCCGTGGGAATCATCGGAGCGACCGTTATGCCGCACAACCTCTACCTGCACTCCGCGATTGTTCAGACCCGGAATATTGCCGATACGGATGAGGGGAAAAAGGAGGCCATTCGTATGGCAAATTACGACTCGTGCGGATCATTGACCTTCGCCCTGTTCGTGAACGCGGCGATCTTGATCCTGGCGGCGGTGGCGTTTCACTGGTCGAATCACCAAGATGTGGCTCAGATCAACAAAGCCTACGAGTTGCTGACCCCGATCTTAGGTGGACTCGCGAGCACGATTTTCGCAATCGCCCTACTAGCCTCGGGGTTAAACTCGGCGTTCACCGGTACATTGGCTGGACAAGTCGTACTGGAGGGCTTTACCGATTTCAGAATGCCTCAATGGCTGCGCCGATTGGTTTCGCGGTTGGCGGCGCTAATACCGGCAATCGTGATGATCGGCATCTACGGCGAGAACCAGGTCGATAATCTGATGGAAATCAGTCAGGTCGTCCTGAGCTTGCAACTCTCGTTTGCCGTCTGGCCGCTCCTGCGATTCACGAACAACCGGACGATCATGGGCGATTTCGTGAACGTGAGGTGGGTCCGCGTGACCGGCTGGGTGATTTTAATCACGTTGATCGTGCTGAATAGTATGGTGGTCTGGGATGGTATCGAGCAGTTGCTGGGCGTGCCGGGAGCGTAAGCGGCGGGACGTTGGATCCGTTACTCAACTGTGAAGATATCCCCTCGGCTTAAAGCGCAGAAGAAATAAAAATTGAGCCCGAGCACAAACAGATATGCGCAAATGTAGAAAAACGAAAAATAGTTGTAGAAATCCGCATTCTGGAATCGATATCGCCACGAGGCAATAACGTAAGGGACTGTTACCAGAATCTGAATGGGAAACAGGACTAGAAGTACTTCAGTTGGGATCGGTGTGACGGGTTCGCTCGTATCGATCATGATCTTGATGAACTGTGTGGTTACTAAAGCCGCCATAGACGCCAGCAGAAACGACAGAACCAAAAGCAGTTTCGCAAACCAATTCATAAGCGGGTGATCTTTGACCCGGCGGTCCGGGTGTGATTAGCTGAGTGATGGTCCTTTTATCCGATGTGGAACTGGAGGTGGCGAGCATAAACGAGCTCGGCGTGGTGATGTCGATGGTGGAGGCTTTCCATATCGAGGGCCATTTGCCATGGGACGACGTGGTTAAACGCGCGGTGGAAGACCTGGTAGCGAATCGCGAACTAGGTGCGGTTCTTCTGGTCAAACGCGCCGGGGTCGTCTGCGGCTATTTTGCGCTGACCCGAGTGCACAGCTTGGAATTCGGCGGGCGCTGTCTCCTCGTCGACGAGGTGTTTCTCGTGCCAGAAGCGCGAGGGCAGGGGCTCGGCACCACGGCGTTCACTCTCCTCATGCCGTGGAGCGAGAAAGTGGAAGGCGCGCGGACCCTCTTTCTGGAGGTGGAATCCGGAAATATCGCGGCCCGTCGATTATACGATCGATTCGGCTTTCAGGGGCGACCGTACGAACTGCTCAGTCGCAGGGCTTAAAGCATTTCTAGTGTAATGCCGCCTAAATGAGGGCAGTGGGGAGCACAATCAAGGCATGCCAACACCTCTATCCGAGGTCGAAAGACCTCGGCCCCATTGAAGCGGACGGGCGCTCAACATCGGCAGCAGTTGCCTATGCTACCGGGGCAACGAGCAAGAACCACCGTTAGCTTAATATTATCAGTTAGTTGGGGTGACGAATCATCTGCGTTCATTCCGTTGGAGAATTAAGCAAACTCCGACGTATTCGATGGGATTTTTGAAGGAATGTTCTAAGCTCAACGTCTTATGGATATGAGAATGTGCTTTTTTTCAGTAAGATTAGTCGGCTTTATCGGTTGTATCGCTTTCATTTCTGGTTGCAATAACGGAGCTGGCGTGGGTGCTGCACAGCCCACCCCGACACCCGCTCCCGGCAACACGTTTCTGGGCCAGGTTGCCCCGGTTCAAGACACAGCTCCCACCGTCGCACCAGCGGCTGATTCCGGTCCCGTCGTAACACCGAACACGGCCCCACCACCAACTCAAGTTTCCCAGCCGCAAGTTTACGTGGAACCGCAGGACGCACCCGCCCCGACTGCTGCCCCGCAACCCCAACCGGTTCCGCAGCCCTATCAGGCACCTCAGCAGGTCTACGCCGTGCAACCGCAACAGGCAGTCCCTGTGCAGCCCGACTACAGCGACGAGGAGGATTACAGCACTCCCCAGCCTTCAGTCGACTACAGTCCCTTCTATAACCAGCTCTCTAACAACGGTTACTGGATCTACACGCCCACTTACGGCTATGTGTTCCAACCCGCCGTTCAAAGCTCCGGAGGCTGGGCTCCCTACCGGTATGGTCACTGGGCTTATACGGACGGAGGCTGGACCTGGGTCTCCCATGAGCCGTGGGCGTGGGCGACCTATCACTACGGACGTTGGGTAAACCTGGATGGCGTGGGCTGGGCGTGGGTGCCGGGCAATACATGGGCTCCCGCTTGGGTGAGCTGGCGGCATGGCTACTACCACGGCGAACCCGTCGATGGTTGGGCTCCTTTACCGCCGGATCGCGGCGATCGTCCCGGTATTCAAATCGGCCTGAACTTCACCATTGGAAACGATGTCGACGTGCAATTGGACATCGGTTCAGAGCCCTATCAATTCGTTCCCGAGCAGTATTTGGGTGAACCGAGTTACACTCCTTATTATTATCAACCCCAGGCGAACTCTGGCCTCTTTAGTCAAACGCGAAACATCACCCACATTGTTGTGAATCGCAATAATAACTCGAATAACAACAATAACAATACAACGAACAATTACTATAATTCAGCTCCGACGCAACAAGTGCAGGTGGGCGGTCCGACCTTCTCAACGTTGAAATCGCGCCGACCTGTCCAGCAGTTCAAGTTGGCTTCAGCTGTGGCTCAAACCCCCACGACCAACCCCGCAACTGCCGGTACAGCTCCGAAGTTCTTCGTGCCGAACCTGACCCAACGATCCGCCGCTGCTCCCGTGCCGACACCTCCTGCGGTGGCTGCCAACTTGGTGGTCGCTAAGGAAAATCGTGGTAACGCCCCGCTACACCGGACTCTGGTCACGGCTCAACCGGCAACCATCCAAAAGCTGATGGTACAACAGAGTAAACTGACTCCCGTCCCGACGGCGAGGCCCTTTGCGAATTCTCAAGTTCGCCAAAACCCGGCTGTAGCCACCCCTGGATCGGTGGTTAACCAACGCCCTGGCCCCGTTGTGAACCCACAACAAGTTACCCAGCCGCAGTCGGTTCAACAGGCGCAACAGCAGGCTCAGATCCGAGCGCAACAAGCCGCAACCCAGGCGCAGTCGGTTCAACAGGTCCAGCAGCAGGCCCAGTCAGAAGCTCAGATTCGTGCCCAACAGCAGGCTTCCGCGCAAGCACAAGCTCAGCATGAAGCCCAGGTTCACGCTCAACAACAGGCCGCCGCGCAGCAAGAAGCTCAGATTCGTGCTCAACAGCAGGCCGCCACGCAAGCACAAGCTCAGCATGAAGCCCAGGCTCACGCTCAGCAACAGGCTGCCGCGCAGCAAGAAGCTCAGATTCGTGCTCAACAGCAGGTTGCCGCACAAGCACAAGCTCAGCATGAAGCCGAGGTCCGTGCTCAACAGCAGGCTGCGGCTCAAGCCCAGGCTCAACAGCAGGCTGAAGCTCAAGCTCGTGCCCAACAGCAGGCCGAAGCTCAAGCTCGTGCCCAACAGCAGGCCGAAGCTCAAGCTCGTGCCCAACAGCAGGCTGCGGCTCAAGCCCAGGCGCAGCAACAGGCCGCAGCACAGTCTCATGCTCAACAGCAAGCTCAACAACAGGCAGTGGCTCAAGCCCAAGCTCAACAGCAAGCCGCCGCTCAGGCTCACGCCCAACAGAAGCCGACTCCCGCACCGAGCCACTAATCGCTAGGAAGGTCTGCTCCGTCTTCCGGCGGGGCAGCTGCGAAAAGCCGCTGGGCTTCCTCGAGAACCTTGATGCTGGCTTCGCGACGTTGGTAACGGCGCTGAACGGCATCGAGCAAATCTTCCAGATCGCGCCGAGTCGGTTTGCGGTCGTAATCCCACCGCTCGGAGCCCTCGTCCTTAAACTGAATCTTGAAAGTTGCTGAGAACCAAGTCACCCGCACCGTGTAACGGGTACCGTCCGGGCGCTTGGTTTTCCAATTAATATCTCGACGCATACGGCGGGACCGTCACTCAGGCTACTCCGCTTTTGCCGCGATGAGACCACTCTGGCGAGCAAACTCGAAGATGCCTCCAGCATCAATCACAGGACGAACTTCCCCGAGTGGTTTCAGCGGGTAGGTCTTTCCATTGGCGCGCAGCTCGTCTTTATCGAAGTCGATTTCCACATGGTCACCCGTCTTTATCTCCGATGTCAAAACCGCTGGCGTTTCGTACGGATAGAGCTCACCGGTGGCGATGCAATTCCGAAAAAAGATGCGCGCAAAGCTCTCGGCGACGACCACTTCACAGCCACTCGCGCCGAGCGCAATCGGCGCATGTTCACGGGAAGAGCCGCAACCGAAATTGCGCCCGCCAATGATGATCGTGTATTCGGTCTTGGTCTGTTCCGGTTTCACGTAACGGATCGGGTAAAGCGAATCAGGCAAGCCGATGAGCGCGTAGGAGCCGAGCTTTTCGTACTCTTCCTCAATCGTGGGGACAAGGGTGAGGTACTGGGCCGGGATGATTTGATCGGTATCGATATTGTTTCCGACGACGTAAGCCGTCCCAGCGATGACTTTTGACATAGGGCAAGAGAATAACGTGAACGCCGGTAAATCGCAAGTTGTTGGAGCATTTTCAGAAATACCCTAGCCGATTTTGGCCGACCAGGTTGGATAGGGGAGGATCGAAAAGAACGCTATCGATAATCCCGACGATCTGCTGGCAGTCTTAAGCCCCGTAAGGGGCGACAGGACCATAGCCCCGGGCAACGCCCGGGGTATTTCCGCCCCATCATCGCGCGTGCCTTTATGGTACGCGCGTGCGTAGTCACGGGCATGATGAATGTTTAGGAATCGTGCTCGTACCATAAAGGCACGTTGCCCGGGGCTATGGTCCTGTCGCCCCTAACGGGGCTTCAGATGGCGGCGAAGCTCTAAACCGGCTACGTAATTAGCTCAAATGCTCTAGCGTTGCGGAAGCGGTTCGTTTCGAGCGGCGGGATCGACAGCCTGGAAGCCCTGCTCGTTCGGACGAGGTGCGAAATCGGGCGTGGAGTCAGGCGCGGCGGGGGCAGGGGGAGGGGAAGCAGAATCTTGGGAGGGCAACGAGTCGTCATAGCCCGGCGGTGCTTTTCCGTGGTTCAACAGGTCTTTGACCTCATCGATCGAGAGCGGGTGATCGGGGAATTTCCCGGCCAGGCTATTTAAGCTCGAGACCTGTTTCATATCGGTCTTCGCCTTTTGCACTTCCGGACCATCGTAGGTCTTGTTCGAGTAATCGTTTGGTTTCGCAGGCACCGCGTACGTCGGCAAATCGCTGGGTAACGTTTTCACGGCAAAGGTCTTCGGCAGCGAGTTCGACTTCGTTCCGGCATAGCTGGTGTAGGCACCGGAATAGGAGGAGGTCTGAAAGGCCTGACCTGTCTTGTAGCTCGTTTGAGAGAGCTGCGGAAGGTGCGTGGTCGCGTCCGTGGAGGGCTTGGGAAGATCGAACGGCTTGGGCTTATAAACCGGGAGATTTACGGCGGTGTTATGCTCGGAATCGGTAACTGATGCCGTCGTATTAAAGGCCTTATCGCTGAAGGATGAAGCCTTCGTGATATCGACAAAGGTCGGATCGTACTTTTCCGGTGGCTTCAGCGGAATCACCTTCTCCTGCTTCACCTTCAACGGCTTCATATCGGTGCGGACGATCATTCGAGGATCGGGCGTCGGCATGAGCAGTTGCGGATGATTGAGCGATTGCTCGAGCGGACCCGGTGCGGACACGGCGGCAGGAGCAACGGGAATCGAAGCAAGGCTCTGAGCACAGAGGGGCTTCACGCCCGGACAAAAAGTCACTAAGGCGATTAATGTAGCTGAAGCAACGGCTGTGAGCCTCGGGCTTCTCATGCCAGAACTATTACAGAAAGTTTTCGTTGACGCCAGCTAATCAATAGCAGGGAAGCGCATCTCGATAGAGTGCGATGTGTTCGGTAGGGGCACTCGGATTATAAACCACTTCCAAGGCGCTCTTGCCGCTGGAGATCAGGTTCTTCCACTGTTGAGCGTCCATGTCCGCTTCGATTCGCACTTGTCCCAGATGAACCTCACCTTGCTCATCGGGATATTGGTAATTGAGGTAATACACGGAGAGGGTGGTTGTCTCACCCGTTTGTGAGTTCGTTCGCTCCATCGTCTCGGTCTCGACAAAAGTCGCCATTGCACGAGATCGTTTGCCCGCGCTGAGCAACCGAGTCGCCCGGGTTGTCTCATAGAATCCATAGATTAAAATCAGCGGTCCACAGACGGTCAATCCAATGCCTGCGAAGGAAAAAAGAACTTGATTGGCGAAACTCTGGACAATCCCGTGGCCATAGCTGTTCCCGAGGGTGGTGTGCGTCTGGAAAGCGAGGTCAAAGATCAAACTTGAGCCACTGCCGCCGATGAAAAGCGCTATACCAATGACGAAGCTGACCGCTCCGAGAATGATCATCGAGCTGAACCCGTTCGAGAGACTTCGATTTCGTCCTTCCTCTGCCATGACCTTTGATATACACAGTGGAGGGTGAGGCGCGAGTCGGATTAGGTAATCGCTTTTTGCGGGACCTTAGCTTCTTCCCACAATCGATTCATTTCCGTTACCCACGGCCACGCCATTCGCGCCAGACACCCGAGCACGACGAAGATCACCACGGTTCCATCGACCGCCTCGGTGCGGGCACGGGAAGTTTCGATGCTGCTTTGAACCATCAGCGTGACGTTGGGGATGTAACCCAGCACCTCAGAGGATGCGCCACTGAGGTTAAGCACCTGGGTGATGAGCTCTAAAACCACCGCCGCGATGACGTTGTACAGAATCATTAAAAACGCACAGACACTTGTCTTGGGCATGAAGACCTGGATCAACAAAAGAGGAATGAACGCTGAGCCGAAAATCGAAATGGTTGTCGCGTAGCCGAGCGACAATTGGTCATCCACCGGCATCGGCGCCGTCACAGAGGGATCATGGTTAAAGCAGATCGAACCGTAGATCGCCGAGGGGATCGCGATTAACGCGAACGGTACGCCGCTCTGCCAACCCTGCGTGAAAAAGAGCGCCCATATCTTGCCGAAAATCCCGAATCGCGTGAGCAGACGCAGGCGACGTGACAGCACCACTTCGCGCTGACACAGCTCCAAGACACAGAACAGGACGAAAAGTGTGCTGCTCATCATCAAACCGCCCGACTCCGGCTTGAACGCATTTACCCCCCAGCAGAGTCCCAGAAAAGTGACCGCCATCAGTCGTCGGAAGGTCGTGCGCCCTTCAATGTGGGGCGCCAAAGTAACGGTCACCCACTCGAAAATCACGAGCGGAATGAAGATCAATGGTAATGCGAACCAGACGACATTTTCCCAATCAAAACCGGTCGTGGAGACCCCAAAGGCGAGAGTGGTAAATCCTATCGAGGCAAAGATGATCACTGCAATTAATGCGCAGATTCTCGCGAACAGAAATTGTATCGCGGAAAGCCCGATCAAAACGGCGCTCATAAAGCCACAGACGCAGAAAAAGAGACCGAGCTTGGTAATGTTCTCAACCAGTTCCTCGCCGCCAACCAAGTACTGGATGAGCATGAAAGGGAGAACAGTCGTCGCCAAAAGAAAAGCCTGAAAGATCTGGGCCGTCCATTTACCCACCACCACGCGCCAACCGGTCATTCGTGTGAGAAGCACCGTCTCCAGCGTATTTTGTTTCATCTCCTGCGCGATCGCAGAGATGCCACGTAAGGGAATGGCGATTACGAACGTGCACCACAGCGCGGCCATGAAAAAGCCACTTTGTGTCTGGAGATTTGCAGAGGAGCTTTGCGCGCTGAGCCGAAACATCACCAGGAGCCCCATGCCCATTTGCAGGCTGAGAAACGCCAGCATGAACGTCTTTTCGCGCAAGCCTTGGCGCAGTTCCTTCATCAGAATCGGGCTGACCCAATCGTCCCAGTATCGTGTCGTTTTCGCTAGTTCGCTCATCAGTTCGCCTTCTTGATAATATCGATAAACGCGTCTTCGAGTCGGCGCTCCAGCCGATGGAAATCGTAGACCTCCAGGCCGTATTGAAGTGCGCGCTTCAAAAGCTTGGCCAAGGCATCGTCGGACGCTGCGGAGTCGGGTATTTCATAATCGAATCGCGCGCCGCGATTCGTCTCATCGACGACCTTTAATCCCGGCTGATCCTTGGCCCATTGCAGGAGCGGCCCGATTGGCCCGAGCACGAACATTTCGATTCGGATAACATCGGAGTCCCCCTTCAGCAGCGATTCTGAGGAGCCGTGGTGAACAAGCTTACCCTTATCGATAAAGAGTAACGTATCGCACATCTCTCCCAGCTCGGACAAAATGTGGGAGCTGATCAACATCGTCTTCCCTTGCCCTGCCAGAATGCGAATCAGGTTCTTAAACTCGACTCGCGCTTTCGGGTCCAATCCGGCAGCCGGTTCGTCCAGAAGAAGAAGCGCTGGGTCATTCAGAAGTGCACGAGCCAAGCAGAGGCGTTGCCCCATCCCTTTAGAGAGCTTGTTCATCAAACGATCGGCAAGAGTCGTGAGATCGGCAAAGTCCATGATCTCTTGAATACGCTTCTTCCGTATCGTCCCGTAGAGGCCGTACGCACGGGCATAAAAATCGAGGTAATCTTCCACGGTCACATTGTGGTAAGTGCCGTAATTATCGGGCATCCAGCCGAGTTTCGGGCGAATCACGTCGGGAAAATTCGCCGCGTCGTAGCCCAGCACTTGCACCGTGCCAGAATCGGGATTTTCCAGAGTCGCCAACATACGCATCGTCGTGGTTTTTCCGGCACCATTCGCACCGATAAAACCGACGACCTGCCCACGATGAATCGAGAAGGACAAGCCATCGACCGCCTTTACCCCGGAGAAGCTTTTTCTCAGCTCCTCCACCTTCAGAACCACCTCACCGTCCATGATCATCTCCCTGAGCAAGAGCTCCCATATAGGCCACTTGCTCCACATTCCAATGGATGGAGCTGAGCGTTTTCTCGTAAACGCCGTTCCCAGCGTCCGATGACGCCATGAAATAACCCGCACTATCCGAAGGCACTCGGCCCAACGAGCGCTTCAAAAGCGGCCCCACTGACTCTTCTAAGTTGTCGCGAAATCCCTCCCAATCTCCCTTCGTACCGGCTTCCGCAGTCACTTGTACGCCAGGGTCGAGATTGTGCGCCTTCCAATATTTCCCGGCAATATTCACACGCACTTCTTTCAAAGTAACCGGATACTGCGAGATCAAGATCGGGGGTTCACCCTTGGCAGCGCCATCCCAGTTCTGCAGGAGTAAACACTCCCGACTGGAGCGGACATTCTGAATGTATTGCCACGTCACCGCGCGGCTGCGGAACCAATTCCCATACATGCGCGTGCCGTCAATGCCGAGAACGGAAGAAAAGAGCGAACCGCTACCGGAGTTCCCCATGCGATAATCGGAGCGGTCAATCATCTCCACCACTTCATCGTTCTCGTTCTTCCAATCTGTGCTGAACAGGAGCGCCATTTTGCTCGCTTGCTCTTGGAGTAGCACCTCTTGATGGAGGGAAGGCAGGCTCACCAGCAGCACGGATAAGCTTCCTTTTCCACCCACGCCATCTGAGAGCAAAATCCCCAGGAACAAGAGTGTGCTGGCGGCAAGCGAGATCAGCGGCGTGGTCCAGAACATTCGGATCCGGCGTTTGGCCGGGGCGAAATAAAACAGATTTATCGGACCTACCAAAGCCATGAACACCACGACGATGACCAAGACCAAGACAGGGCTTACGTAAACATCGCCCACATGATCGCCGCACGTCCAGCTGGCT
This sequence comes from uncultured Verrucomicrobiae bacterium, assembly GCA_963743595.1. Classification (GTDB taxonomy): domain Bacteria; phylum Verrucomicrobiota; class Verrucomicrobiia; order Methylacidiphilales; family UBA1321; genus CAVURW01. Next base: position 171,251 of record CAVURW010000014.1, on the reverse strand, counting down.
GAAGTGTAGGACGAAAGATCGGTGGAATCCATCGGCTTGGCTTTTGTGACGACCAAGTCACTAATGACGTCCGACTTCCCTAAGGTGCTCATCGCTTGCAGGCTGACCTGCCCAAGGCCCCACATGGAATCGACCAATTCGCCCGTTGGCTTAAGGTCACTCGGAAACCGTAACGGAGAAGAATCGGTGAGGGTTGAGTCGTCCACAAACAATCGCAAGCGCCCTCCTATGCTCACGTATTTCAGGATCGCGTCGCGCTGTTCCTCTTTCAAGGCTAACCACTCGCTTTGGGTGATCATCACAGTCCCAATCCCTAGGTAGGCTTTCCAAACATCCGGCAGATCAGCCACCGCTACCGTGGAATTGATAATGGCGGGGGCACCGCCATAGGCTGGCGTACGCTTGCTCCCGACTTCCACCCAATTCACTTTCTTAGACGCCTCTGTTGAGCACAACGTCATCGGAGTTTGGGTCGAGTTGTCACGTCGATCCACACTAAAGCTACTGGGACTGAATTCGCCACCGAGCAAATTGCCGGACAGAAACGTGTGATAGTTTGAGACCGAGTAGCCGTTCGAACGATTCTCCATGGGAAAACAGACCCAAAACTCGCCCTTCGAGTGCGTTCGAACAGAGAAATGCTCCGACCAATTGATCGAATTTTGACTCGCACCACCGCCGTTGATCGTCAGCGTGAACGTTCCGTCGGAGTTGGTGTTGTTTTCGATCGTCAGCTTGAAAGGGATGGTCCCCTCGACTGGGAATACATCAAAAGGACACGCGAGTGTCGCCTTGACGCCTTCCGATGGCCCCCCCAGTTCACCTGAGTAAATGCCTGCCCGCCCTTGATTGAAACCGATCACCCACAGAAGAGCGATCCACAGGTACATCACTCGCGAAAACGCTCCCGATCGGTTCATAATTTAGCGTCCAGCAACGTTTTGGGTCGATCCAAAGCTTGCTCGGGAATTTGTTCGAGCAGTTTATCGACAACGCTGGAATTCGACGCCCCATCCAACCGTGCCGTGTAATCTAGGACTACGCGATGACAGAGCACGCCCTTTGCCACAGACCGCACATCGGTGGTGCTGGAATTAACACGGCCTGCCATCACCGCACGCGCCTTGCTTGCCGCCGCCAGTGCCAGGGCTGCGCGGGGACTCGCCCCGAACTTGATGCCCAACCCAGCGGTGTGCGTGCCTTCGACCAGTCGGGCGATGTAATTCACCACGGTCTGAGGAAGGAACACACGCTTCGCCAGATCCAGAAGCTCCAGAAATTCTTCCTGGTTCAAGACGGCATCGACTTTCGGTTCCACGCCGATTTCGCGATGGGTGATGATCTTCTCCAGGCTTTCGATCGGGCTGCGGTGAACTTCGATCTTCAATAAAAACCGGTCGAGCTGTGCTTCCGGGAGCGCGTAGGTGCCCTCCAGCTCGATCGGGTTTTGGGTTGCTAAAACGAAGAAGGGATTGGGCAAGATGTGACTCTCCCCCATCACCGTGACGCGGCGTTCTTGCATCGCCTCAAGCAGGGCCGATTGAGTCTTGGGCGACGCGCGGTTAATTTCATCCGCCAACACCAAATTCGCGAACAGGGGTCCGGGTTGGAAGACAAAGGCTCGTCCGCTCGGCAGCTCTTGCAGAAGCGGGTTACCGGTAATATCACCCGGCAGAAGATCGGGCGTAAACTGAATGCGTTTTGACTCCAGTTTCAGCGCTTTGGCGAGGCCTTTAACCAGCTCCGTTTTCCCGAGACCCGGCAAGCCTTCCAATAAGATATGGCCTCTGGACAATAGGCCGATCAAAACCAAATCGATTAGCTCTTCTTGTCCAAACAAAACCTCGTTTAGTGCTTTTCGTAAACGGCCAATTTGTTCGCTCGCCCGGTCCAACTCATGATCTTCTAAAGTCTTCATTTAAAGTAATCTCTTAACACATCCGCTTCTTCCGGATCATAACTCCCACGCCACACCGCTTCACCACCGTTACCGCGAATTGTGGCAGTGCCCCCTGTCGTGCCATCCACCTGAGTCGGGTCCGTTTTCGGTGCTTGAGCCGTTACGTCCACGATCTCCTCGGGAAGTGAGCGGGTCAGGTCGTTACCTGTCACCTTTTGTTGGTTGCCGGTGGAGATTTGTCCCCGATCTTCCAGCTCCAGAGGCGCGCTCTCTTCGCCACCGCCGCGCCCACCATTGCCACCGTTCTCGCCCTTATGTTTATTTGCAGAGCCCTTCGGCCCATCCATCCACTGGCGTTGACGTTCCCCTTCGCCCATGGCCTTGGCCATTTCGCTACCGAATTTGCTAGCACCGGACTTGGAATTCCCGTTGCCTTTGTTCGCCTGATTCTTCATGTCGCTGGAGAGCTTGGAGAGCTTATCCTGGAGAGCCTTCATCTGCTCGGCAGTCATATTCGCCGCGCTCGCTTGCTCGGCCCCGGAGACTTGTTTCACCACCTCCTGCTTTACGGAAAGACTGCCAGAGCCGAGCGATTGCGCATCCTTCTTCAGCTCGTCTTCTAAGCCGGAGTCACTTTTTTGGCTCTGTTGCGATGAGGGATCATCCGCCTTTTTCTGTTGGTTATCGGCTACTTTATCTAGGGAATCGTTCGCTTGATCCAAACCACTTGAAAGGTTCATCATCGCCTGAGCCGTCGCCTCTTTAAGCGCATCTGCGGCCTCCAGGTTATCCTGTTTGTACCAATCTTCCGGCGGTTTATTCTTAAACGCATCCACCTGTTGTTGAAGATCTTGCAACTTCTGCGGCTCGATGAGTTCCTCTTGCTTTAACTTCTCCAGCCACTCTTGCACCAGCACCACATCTGGTGGTAATTCTGAGGCGGGCGAGTGGAATTGGCTCGAGAGATCCCGCACCGGAACCCACACGCACGCCATAAAAAAGAGGAGCGCCACGGCCGGACGAAGAACGCTGTTTAAATTGAGGCGAAATCCGGCTTTCACCGACTCGCGAAATTTTGGCCAGGGGAGTGACTCGCACTCGTAGGCCGCACTCAGACCGTTGTGCAAACCCAGGACAGTCTCCAATCGAATAAGCCCTGTCTTGCGACCGCAAAATCGCCCACGAACCAACCACATGGACCAGAGCGCCATACAGACAATCACTGCGGCTGTAATGGAAGAACGCGCAATCCCGCTAAACCCGAACGTGCGGAGCAGCAATTCCGCCACTCCCAGAAGCACAAGCGTCCCCGTAATTTTACCAAGGAAGGAAGCAAACAAATGGTGAAGATTTAAGCGGGCGGCGACCGCATCTGCTTCACGACACCACTGACGGCCGTCCACACTTACAGGTGCTCCGTTCATGTCCTCAAACGATCCAGCCCCCCACTCAAGAAAGCAAGAACCTTTTAAAGGGCTACGAAACGGTAATTCAACTCACTCGGAATACATCCAAGAGTCTTATTGGTGCTGATGACCATCTTCCCACGTGATTCGGTGAAGCTTGGTTACCGCCATCAACTCGAGGTCGTCTAAAGACTGGAAGTAATCGATGCTCGCTTCGTAATCGGGGAGGTATTCCCAGATAGGCGGGTAAATATTGTCCGTGGCGGCGGCACACGCCCATAACAAGCGGGTCGATTTCTCCACGGCTGCGCAACTTTCTTTCATGCCGTCAATGTCCGGCATGCCGGAAGCTCCAAAATCCAAAACACTTGGCGGCTTTGCTACTTTTGCAATCATGTCGCGCACGCGACGGTAACAATCCATAACAAGCTCGTTATCCGAGTGCTCCCGAGCAAACTGCTCGAACTTGAGCAGGTTCGGTACATCTCTAAAATTCATAGTATTCGTAAGCCTTTTGCTTGCCTATGTGTATAAAACAAATTTCATATTTGCCAAGCTCAAAACATCTACGGGCTTTTCATACCTCTAAACCATCCCAGTTGGACTACAAATTTAGGCAGTTCAAAAAGGTTTCACTTGCCAAGCGGCCTGTTATCGTGCAGTCTCCTTCACGTGGATGCCTTTCTCGCGGATTGCTACAGTAACGCCTACCACTCTTTCTATGCAGGACAGATGCAGCGCACCTGCCAGTTCATCGTAGAAGCAGTCAATTACTGTCGCTCCAAAGGACTCAAGGTTCCTATGGAGTTCACCACCTTGAGTGTCATGGTTATAGCCGTCGACATGCAGGGTGATTAACCCGGACTAGCGTTCCCGATTTCAAAACACAACCCTAAACAGCAAAAACACCTCACCTCTTAAAAAATTATGGCCGTCGACGTACAAGAACAAGCCTTGGAATATGCCAATTACCGCAAAGACATTCCCGATACCCACCGCAACGTAGTTGAATCCCCTGAAATCAGCGCCTGCAAAAACATCGGTCAAACCGTCGCCTCTGCTCTAGGTGCGATGCAAGGTGATGACCTGGGCCTCTCCGCAGGTCTCGGCCACATGTTCCAGACGATGGTCGCAGTCGGCAAGACCAGCGCCATGCCAGAACCCGGTCAGTCTCAGACTCAAGGCCAATCGGTCTAAGTTCGGGTTCAGTTTAGTTTCATTACTCGTGAAGAGCTCAGGCTTCAGTGCCTGGGCTCTTTTGTGTTTTGGAGGGCCGATGTTGGTCGTGAGGGCGGTGTCTCGGATCACTTCGACGTTGTTGTTGGACCTCTGCTACAAAAGCGCTTGCTTTTCCGTTTCTGTTTTAGTTTACTCCCCAAACAGGCAGTTTATGCGGGTGTAACTCAGTTGGTAGAGTGCAACCTTGCCAAGGTTGATGTCGAGAGTTCGAGTCTCTTCACCCGCTCATTTTTCTTTTCCAGGACCTGGAGGTATTCAAGGCCGTGGTCCATCGAGTGGACACTTAGATGCAGCTGTGCAAAGGCTATTTGAAATCCAAAGCGTTGAGTTTACGCCTTTGCCCAATAGATAGGTCAAAGGCGATGGTTTTTCCCTCGTACGTTAAGCTCGGGTGATTACCGGCAACGCTGGTGACGGTGACGCTTTCAAGTGCGCCCTCTCTCCACTCGATATCCACTTGGTACCCGCCCCTGGCACGAAGTCCCGTTACGGAACCGGTATTCCAGACTTTAGGCAAGGCAGGTAAAAGCTCGATAGATCCGGCGTGGGATTGCATGAGCATCTCTGCCATTGCGGCGGTGATTCCAAAGTCGCCGTCGATCTGGAAACAGCCGAGCCACGCAAATAGGTTGTCGTACATGCGATCGAGAAACTTGAGCTCCTGATGGTGCGCCATGTCGCCGTCCCGCAGCCGCGCATAGAGGGCGGTGCGCCAGGCGAACGCCCATTCGGTGACATCGCTCCCTTGGTCGGATCGAGCCACCAGAGAAACCCGGGCAGCCTTGGCTAGTTCTGGTGTCAGCGCCACGCTGATTTGGTGGCCTGGAAACACCGCAAAGAGGTGAGACGTATGGCGATGGTGGTCCTGCGGCGTATCCAGTTCGTTCATGTTCTTTTTTTCGTTCAACCACTCTAATAACTGCCCCCAACTCCCGATCTGCGGCCCTGCCAACTTGTCCCGAGCTTCGGCCAACCGATGCCGAAATTCCTTGTCCTCGCCAAGGACATCGGCGGCTTCGATTGTGTTGGAAAAGTGGTTCCAAATGATTTCCTGGCAGTAGGAAACACCGTCCTCCGTGGGGCCGTGCTCCGGCGACCAACCATTCGGCACCACCAAGCGGCCATCTGGTAATTGCTTCAGCCGACACAGCCAAAACTCCGCCACCTCCCGCATCAACGGCCACGCGATTCTGCGCAGCCATTCCTTGTCTTGCGTGAACTGGTAATGTTCCCAGAACTGGTGGGCGTACCAGGCGTTGGCGGTGTTGTCCCATTTCCACCAACTCACCCCCATGATGTTGTGCGAGGTGTGTACGGCCCAGCCACCCGGCTTGGCGTTCGGGTAGGGCTGCTTCCAATCCCGCGGGTTCGCGGCGGTGTCCTCCCGCCAGCCTTCCACCTGACTTTCTACCAGATCGAATAGTGGCATGTGACACTCAGAAAGATTCGTGACTTCCGCAGGCCAGTAGTTCATTTCGATGTTGATATTGGTGTGGTAATCGGAGGCGAGCGGCGGGTTGTTGACATCGTTCCACAAGCCCTGCAAATTCGCCGGAAGTCCACCGGGACGAGAGCAGGAAATCAGCAAGTAGCGTCCGAATTGAAACTGAATCGCTTCCTGCTCGGGATCAAAGGATTTCGTCGCCGCGATTCGACGCGGGCCCGTGGGCATGGCGCGTTGTTCTGGAGTGGAGTCGCCCAAGTCGAGGTGAACCCGGTCAAAGAGCTTCTCGTAATCGGTGCGCTGGATGGATTGCAGGGTCTCATACGGTTTACGGGAACTGGCCGCGAGCCACCCCTCGACCAACGTCATGGGATCAATGCCGGAGCGATACTTTTTGGCAAAGTCCTCAGCGTAATCGGTCGCTGCCGCCATGATGATCGTGAGTGAGTCGACGTGATCGAACTGAATCGAGTCGCCGCTCACAGTGACGGTTCCATTCACGTGTTGCACGGTGAAACCTGTGGCGAAGCGGAGGTTGTTGGCAAGCGCCCCGGACGCGCGTATGGCGTTGGGACGTACCTCCATCTTGAAATCATGACCGAGAAAATCGTCCGGCGGAGTGCTCAGCTTCGGCGGCACGATCTTGTCGGAATGCGCGTCCTGCCAGACCAGCTTTCCAGTGAGTTGGCCCGGTTGGCTCGCGGTCAATCGTACAACGATCACCCGATCTGGATTTGAGGCGAAAAGCTCCCGATGGTAGGCCACACCGTTAGAATCGTAATCCACCGTTACCGTAGCGGTTTTCAGATCCAACACGCGCTTGTAATTCTTGGCCGTTTCATGACCCGGAAGGGTGATCCAAAGATTGCCTAGGGTTTGGTAATTACCAGAGCAGATCGGGCCGAATCCGCTCTCCTTAAAGAAATTACCGGACCAAAGACTGTCTTCGTTCAAGACGATCCGCTCTAAGGCGGGTCCGCCCAGCAACAGAGCACCCATGTTCCCATTTCCCACAGGAAGACTTTCCCCCAAGATCGAAGAGCTGTACCCGTTTTGACCCGCCTGGCCGATGATGACCGCCTGATCCGGCCCCGGCGTATTACCGGGTTTATTGAACCACACGGTGAGCGGGGCCTCAGAAGCGGAAGCGCTATTTTGAAAGAGCAGCGCAAGAAATGAAGCTAAAAGGTAAGAGCGAGCAATTGACATTTTTTGGAGGATAATCGACTATTGATCAACTTCAATCAATTAATCGTGGGTCATTTGCATCATTATGAAACCGTCATCTTTTCACCTCGCGCTTGCCCTCCTCGTCGTGCTCTCCAGCCGCGCCACGTTTGCCGATGATCCCAAAACCGTTATTCCCGCCGACAATCCCATCCCCTACGGAGCTGGCTGGCTGAAGGAATGCCAGGACCGCGTCGCAGCCGTCCAAGGGAAGCCAGTCGACATCATGTTTATCGGCGATTCGCTGACTCAGAATTTCTTGGAGAAACCCACGGCGAAATGGCCGCTAGTCGGCTACGATGTGTGGCAGAGCCACTACGCGAACCGGAATGTCCTGAATTTCGGTGTGGGTTCCGATGGCACCGAGCACATTTTATGGCGGCTCAGTCACATGAACGTGCAGTCGCTCGCGCCGAAGGTCATTGTGCTGCTGGCGGGTGTGAACGATATGAAATACCCAACTGCCGATATCGCAGCCGGAACGAAAGCGGTCCTGGACAAGCTTAAAGCCATGTACCCCTCGGCCAAGATTGTCCTGATGGCCATTTTGCCAAACAGTCGAAACCGGCAACGGACGGCGGAGGTCAACGCCATCACTCAAACGTTCGCGGATAACCAATCGATTTTCTGGTTGGATCTCACCCCGTTCATGAAGGATTTCAAAGGCGTCGGATTTGATGGAGTTCATCTCAAGCCGGAAGGCTACGAAACCTGGGCGTCGCATCTGGACCCGCTGATAGATCAACTCTTATCCGGCAATTAGAGTCCATCTTTTGAAGCTTCCCTCGGCTCGTGTCGGCGGGGCACTCTCACTCGGGGCGACAAGATTTTGATCGATTATCGGAAATTGATAGAACCGATGGGAGAGCTGAGCTACGCCGGTATTCACTTGGACTTTTTCCCATCTCTTGGCGAAACCGACGACTGAAGTATTGAGGATCTTTAAAGCCGGTGCGCTTGGCAATTTGTTCCACGCTGAGAACCGTTTCCACAAGCAGCCGTCCACCTTCCTCGATTCTGAGTTTGGTCAGGTACCGCATCGGGCTCATTTGGTGAATTTTAAAGCAGCGGCGCCGAAATGTTTGAGGGGACATATGAAACTGTCTGGCCAAATCGTCTAGCGAGATATCCTGAAACCTTCCCTTGAGCCAGCTTTCCATTTCCTTGAAAACATCGGCTTCTTCCACCGAGACTTCCGGTCGTCCGGGTGTTAACGCTGCCAAGATAATTTGTTCGCAATGGCGATCCACCCAATCTGCTTTCGTATAACCCTCTCGACTGCTGGCCACGTCCGACAGTTCCCGAATGAGTTTTTCCACTGTGGCAGGTTGGCGGATGGGTCGAACGGGATTGTCCAAATCGATGAAGCCACAGTTGATGAGATGCGGCAGGCTCTCAGGTTCGTATTTGATGTAAAACTCGGACCACGTTTCTCCAACTGGAGGGCCATATTCGAATAAACCATCGGGCCATTCCGCCATGAGACAAGGAGCAATTACTGGCCAAATCCGACCTTGATGGTGGAATTCTCCATGTCCATCTAGGACGAAGGAGAAGCTTGGATACTTCAGAAAAGTTGAGAGCCACCACCGCTTTTTGGGCAAGAAGTCCGCGCTATGGACCCTCAAAACCGAGGGAAAGGAACGCCGAAAGAGGTGCCACTGCTTGGTAGAAAAATCCACGCACCATGATGTTTAATCCAATGTTACTAGAATGGTAAAGTGAAGATTCTAAAGCTGCTTTGAATTTTCGCGAAGCCTCAGTTCATCGCTGAGGTATCCAATTCAAACGCACGACCACTAAACTGTTGTGAATTCATTACCACGTCTTCTCTTTCTTTTTGCACTTCTCTCATTAGGCAACGTGACTTCCTTGTTCGCTAAAGGCAAGGGCTTTCCCAGTGGCACTATGCATATCGACTTGCAGGGAAATCCCGCTCCTCCGCCCGTAAAACCCCCGCCGCCGCCACCAGGCGTAACGCCCGTGCCCGTTGTGTTGCCTCCCACCATCGACATCATTCTGACTCAGGTCACCCCAGTGAAAGGAACAATTCTTGTTTGTCCTGGCGGTGCATATCACGGCTTGGCCGTCTTCAGTGAAGGAGTTCCGGCAGCCGATTTTCTGAACCGCCTGGGGTATGACGTAGCCATTCTCGAGTACACCCATGCATCAACCAAAGTCCGCCTGGATGCCGAAACCCGCGCTGAAGCCCTACAGGATGCCCTCACAGCTGTCAGCCTGCTGCAAAAGAAGGGAGCCCAGCTTGGCCTACATACAAATTCGCTCGGCATGATGGGATTCTCTGCCGGGGGACATCTCACCGCCCGCACCATTCATGATCTCGGCACAGCAAGCCCATTCACCCAGGTGATTCTGATTTATCCCGCTTATCTGAACACCCCCAAGCTTAGTAATTCCGATGCGCCGATTGGAATTACAGATGACGTCAAGCCCATTCCCGGCTCGAAAGCACACATGTTTATCGCCATAGGAGATCAGGACAATCCATCTTGGATCGCCAGTGCTCAGGTCTACTCAGAAGCAGTAAAAGCGAACGGACAGGAGGCTGAGTTCCACTTGCTACCGGGTATCAAGCACGGGTTTGGAATGAAACCAGGTGATGCGCAAGCCACTACTGACTTCCAGACTAAGCTGACCACGTTTCTAAGCAAGCAACCGAAAGACTAATTTCACATGAAAACAAACGCATCTGCCAAACTCCCACTCTTCCTTCTCGGACTCTTCGCATGGCTGCCGCAATTGGCTTCTGCTGAAGTGCAACTCAACCCCATTTTTGCCGATGAGGCTGTGTTGCAACAAGGGGTCGCCGTACCTGTTTGGGGCACCGCTGCCCCGGGCGAAATCGTAACAGTGGACTTTGCCGGACAGAAGCAGACTGCCACGGCGGCCGCTGATGGTTCTTGGCAGGTGAAGTTGACCCCGTTGACCATCAGCGCGGAGAACAGAGTAATGACCGTTACCGGTAGCCAGACTGCCACGCCGTTGACTGTGAAGAACTTACTGGTGGGCGAGGTTTGGCTTTGTTCCGGGCAATCGAACATGGAGTGGGCCTTGGGCCGCTCCACCGGTGGACCAGAAGCGGTCGCCGCCTCCGCCAATCCGCTTTACCGGCTCTGCACCATCTCCCACAACACCCAAATGAGCCCGGTGACGACCGAGCCCGCTCATTGGGTCGTCTCCGGCGACGCCAGTACAAAGTTCTTCTCCGCCGTGGGTTGGTGGTTCGGCAGCAAATTACAGAAGGAACTGGGCGAGCCCGTGGGCATTATCAACGACTCGTTCGGCGGCACCCAGATTCAATGTTGGTTGCCTCTGGAGACGCTGAAAAAGGGGCCGTGGCCGCAGGATAAATCGACCGACATCGGGCTAGCAAAGGACGACTACGATGCGCGCAAAGCCAAGATGCAACCCGTCATGGACAAGTTCCTGGCCGACAAGGCCGACGCCATAAAGAACAAGACGACCCCGCCCACGTTCCCCGTCGGTTGGCCTGGCGATTTCCGCGGACCGAGCACGCTCTGGAATGGCATGGTGGCACCGATCCTTAAATTCCCCGTGCGCGGTGTGGTCTGGTACCAGGGCGAATCCAACGCCTATGTGCGCGTAGCCGATACCTATCGCCAGTTGCTGCCAGCGTTGATTTCCGACTGGCGCACGGGCTTCGGGCAACCGGAGCTGCCGTTTGTGATCTGCCAAATTGCCCCGAATCGCAAACTACAAGTTGATCCCAATGAACTCAGCGGCATCGCCGTGATTCAAGAGGCGGAGTTTAAAACGGTACAGGTGACGCCCCACACGGGTCTGGTGGTTACGATGGATTTAGGAGAAACGAACGTCCATTACCTGCGCAAAGAACCAGCCGGGGAGCGGGTGATGAAGGTGGCCCTAGCCCTGGCTTACGGACGCAATGGTGCGGACGCCTTCAGCCCGGTTTATCAATCGCTGGACCTTACAGGCGGTAAGGCAGTGATTCACTTTACCCAAGGTGGCGGGGGATTGGTCGCCCAAGGCGGGCCGCTCGCGGGCTTTGTCATTGCCGGGGCGGATAAGAAATTCGTCTTTGCGGATGCGAGCATCGCCGGCGATACCGTCGTGGTCTCCAGCCCGCAGGTGCCGAACCCGGTGGCGGTGCGCTACGGCTGGGCCGATTTTCCCAAGGTGAACTTCTTCGGCAAGAACGGTCTTCCTGCATCGCCGTTCCGCACGGATGACTGGGACGTGGACGGCCCCGTAGCGACACCACCAGACGCTGGGCACTAAGAAATAAATCGATTTATATGAAAATAAGCACTTTGAACCTATCTGTCGTCCTCATCGGACTTTTCGCCTTGCCGAACGTGGCACCTGCCGCAGTGCAGCCAAACGGGATCTTTAGCGATCACATGGTACTGCAACGAGATCGACCCGTGCCTATCTGGGGAATGGCTGACCCTGGAGAGAAAATCACCGTTTCCTTTCAGACGCAGCACAAGGAAGTGACGGCAGATCCCTCAGGTAAGTGGCTGGTGAAACTTGACCCGATGCCCGCAAACACAACCCCGGCGGCACTGTCGATCAAAGGGACCAATGAGGTAACCGTTAACGATGTTCTGGTCGGCGAAGTGTGGCTTTGCTCCGGACAATCCAATATGGCAATGACTATGGGCGGGACGCTCAAAAATCCCAAATACCTGGAGGATATCACCAGCGCCAACTTTCCGCTCGTTCGGCAGGGAACTGTACCGAAGAACCCCGCCATTGAGCCGCAGGACAGCGTACCGGTAACGTGGCAGGTCTGCACGCCAGACACCGTAAAGACTTTCAGTGCCACGTCTTTTTACTTTGCCCGCAGGCTCAATGGCGAGCTGGGAGTCCCGATCGGCATCGTCGTTTCCAGTGTCGGGGCCACTTCTGCCATGTTTTGGACGGGTAAGGATATGTTGGATACAGATCCCGATTTTAAAGCGATGGCCGAACGCGATCTTGCCAACGCCAAAGCGTTTCCCGACCGCGTCAAAACCTTCCCAGATGAGATGACCACTTGGGAGCAAGCCAACGGTCGAACGGATCCACCCAACCGGGGTGAAAAAGAAGGTTGGATGAATCCAAACGCGGACAAAAGTGGTTGGTTACCAGGGAAAGTCGGCGCAAAATGGTCTGACCTAGGCCTGCCCGATGGCGGTGTCGTTTGGATCCGTAAAGAAGAAGAAATCGCCTCCGGGCAAGCAGGTAAGAATCTCCAAATGACTCTGGGTTATAATATCAATCAAACGTTCACGGTCTATTGGAACGGAAGTAAGATTGAAGACTTCGGTCTCGCATCGACGGCTTTTACAACGGGACCCACGGTCCTGACAGTTCCGGGTGCCGACGTGAAGGCAGGAACTAACTTACTGGCGATCCGGTACGTGGCTCAACTCGGTACGCTTGCCCCCGCCCTGACCAAGTTGCCAGCGAATAACGACGACGAGTACACCGTAAAGGTAGAAAGTTCTTTTCCGCCCCTGGCCGAAGTCGCGCTGGCGGCACGACCTCATCCGCCGAAAGATGGCCGTATCACCACCCTCTATAACGGGATGATTCGCCCGCTAATGCCTTTTACGATTCGTGGAGCCATCTGGTATCAGGGCGAGAATGACGTCGGCGGTGCAATCACCTATCAAAAACTTCTCTCTTTATTGATCACCGGCTGGCGTACCCATTGGATGGAAGGCGATTTCCCCTTCTTAATCCAGCAACTGCCCAATTACGGAGACCAAGGGGCCACGAAAACGACGTGGGCTGCCTTACGTGAGGCGCAGTGGAAAGTTTCCCGAAATGTCCCCAATGCGGCTCTATCCGTCGCAATCGACATCGGGCAGTCTCACGACCTCCATCCTGCGGACAAGCGCGATATTGGCACACGCCTGGCAAACGTCGCTCTGAACCAAGTTTACGGAAAAAAGATCGTCTGCTCCGGCCCGGTGTTTACATCAGCAACGAAGGACGACAAGGGCAGTTATCACGTGAAATTCGTCGTTACGGGCACTTTGAAAACCCAGGACGGCAAGGCCCCGGCGCAGTTCTGCGTAGCGGGTCCCGACCACCTATTCGTAGAAGCGACGGCATCGATTCAGGGTGACGAAATCGTCGTCTCTTGCCCGCAGGTCCCACAACCGGCAGCTCTGCGATACGCGTGGATAAGCGATCCTGTAGGTGTGAATCTTACCGACGACAGTGGCCTTCCCACTGAACCCTTCCGCACCGACGACTGGCCGTTCGATCCCAATGTGCATACTACGCAGGCGAAATGAATACTGGGTTAAGCGGGGGCGGCGAGTCGTCCGACCACTACAGAAGAAGTATCTCTTCCAGGTCATCACGGGCGATCGGCGAGAGAATGTAATCACATACCGTTTTTGGACTTTCGAAAGGCCCTGCTCCGTGCTTTCAATGCGGCAAGAACCCCGTCCCCTGGGATGCCTTCTCCACGATCGAGTTGGTCGATTCCCGTTTGAATATTGCTGCGCACCTCCGAAAGTCGAGTCTCGCGCAGGCGGTCGTGATCTTCGAGTAGCCGGAGGCCCACCCGAATGACTTCGCTTGCTGACTGATATCGACCGCTTTCCACTTTGCTTTGGACAAACGCTCCAAGATCTGGCGAGCCCAGCGTAACTTAAACCCTGAAACATTTTCGCTTCACTCGCCCGAGCGCTCCGATTAAGGACCCGTCCTATGGAACCGTTGGCCTCGTCTCCAGATCCTTTGAATCAATGATTTCCACACTGGTCAATGGATTACCTATATATGCACCGTCCGTATCGACATCCGTTCCGCCGATAACGAGGACTCGCCCGTCCTTAAGCACCACGGTGGTGTGCAGGCATCTCGGGTGATTTAGCCGACCGACGCGCCGCCAGTGATCGCTCTTCAGGTTCCAAATCCAACAATCGGCAAGCGTACTGCGAGGGTCCGCAGTGGAGAATGACAACGGAAACGCGGTGCTGCGAATCACCATCGACCACGTTGCCGCCGCTCGGTATTGAAGTGAATCGAGCAAACCGGGACCGGGATCGTCCACGCCGCCAACAACCAGCAATTCACCATCCGGCAACAGGGTGAAGCTCGATTCCACTCGATGGACGGGATCAGCGATCAAGTCCGAGCCCGTCTTCTCATTAAACGCCATCTCGCCGGGATGAGCATAGTCGTTGGCGATACCCCACAAGATTCGACCATCGGGAAGAAGCACCGGCGTATCGATCGTGGTCACATCCTCCGTATAGTCGTCCCACCTCTGTTCAGCCGGATTGAACAGGGACGCCGTCCCCGTCCCGTCCATCGGCATGAACTCACGCCCATCCGGGAGGCAGACTCCGCTCATGGAATTGGTGCTTGTCGGCCCCAAAATCACGGTGCTGGTCCCTGTGGCAAGATCGAAGAGTTCCGGCGAGCTTTCCCCACCCGCAATTAACACACGCCCCTCATTTAAAGCCGCGACCCAACACGAGCAATGTGCTCCCGCCAGCTTCACCGGTCTCGACCATTGCTGGGTCCCGAGATCGTACGTCAAGACTTGGCTGTCAATGACCTCCAGCACCTTCCCCTTGCCGACGTAAGCAAACGCTGGATTATCGTCCGATCTGCCCTTGACCGCTCCTCTGCCGATATCCGACCATGTTTTGGAATCGGGATTGAAAATCTCGCAATTGGAGTTCCACGCAACGCCATAGCCTAAAGGACCCCAACCCCCTCCGACGAACACCCGGCCATCTGGCAACACCAATGCCTTCGGCGACATCCGTCCCGTGTGCAATCCCGACACCAGTTTCCACGGCGATTTCTCGCCAACTTCGAAGTAACCGAGCGCGACCAACAAAAGCACGACTCCCGCGAGGCCAAGACGAAGGGTCCATTTTCTGCGGCGCATGCCTCTAGGATACGATTGAGGTCAACTTTGAATAATTGACTCAAAAGGCAAGTCTTCACGGCCGGCTTGATTGTTCTCCTCTTTTCGCTTCTCGCCGGCCTTGGTAACGTGAGGGGATGAGTAAAGAAATTGAAGAGGGTTCAGCACTGAAGCTGGACTTCCAAAAGCTCCACAAGATCGCGGCGTCGGCTAACCACGTGCTGCCGGTGGTGGTTCAAGATGTCGATTCGAAGGAAGTTCTGCTCGTGGCTTATGCGAATGAACTGGCTCTGAAGCAATCGCTGGAAACCCGGCTGGCGACGTTTTGGAGCACGAGCCGGCAGGAATTGTGGATTAAGGGTAAGACCTCCGGAGATCTGCTGGAGCTGCATGAGGTGCGTGTGAATTGTGAGCAGAACTCGCTGCTCTATCTGGTGCGTCAGCTCGGCCAAGGCGTGTGTCATACGAAGGATACAAACGGGAAGGCGCGCCCCACCTGTTACTACCGTTTGATCGATAAAGAGGAACTAGTATTCCGCAAGGACGAGCCCCGCACCGATGCCCCGTGACCTCGATATCGTCCTGTTCACGCTAGGTTGCGCTGCGCTCTCCACGCTGCTCATCATTCCGCCCGGCCTGCTCCTGGCCTGGTGGCTGGCGCGTTCGAGCTCCCGGCTGAAGCCGATTGTCGAGACGATAGCGCTCCTGCCATTGGTGATGCCTCCCGTGGCGACCGGGCTCCTTCTCTTGCAGTTGTTCGGGCGAAACGGGCCGGTGGGTCTGCTGCTCATGCATTTCCCGATCGTCTTTACGTGGCGTGCGGTGGTGATTGCTGCGGGGGTGATGTCGTTTCCACTGTTCGTGCGGACCGTTCGCACCGATTGGGCGGAACTCGATCCCGCCATGGAAGAGATGGCCGCGATGCTGGGGGCCTCGCCGCTGCGAATTCTGCGGACCATCACGTTACCACTGATTGCGCCGAGCATTATTTCTGGGGCGCTGCTCGCTTTTGCGCGGGCTCTGGGTGAGTTTGGCGCGACGATTATGCTGGCAGGAAATATTCCAGGAGAGACGTCCACCCTTTCCCTAGAGATTTACACGCAAATCACGCTGGACGATAATGCCAGTGCCTATCGCCTGCTCGCTTGGTTAGTCTGTGCGGCACTGGCTGCCGTGGTGCTGGCAGAGATTTGCTCGCGCACGGCCCACTCGGTTCGGAGTAAGTAACGTCTCCCTTTAAGCGTGGAGAGCAGCCGCTTCGTGATGGCCTTCACTCTCTTGCGCGTGGAATGAGGCAGTCATCCCCTCCTGGGAACGACGGCTCTGGAGCTTTTCCAACGTATCGGTCTGGACCTCGGTGATCTTATCGGTCCACTTCGTCAGGATCTCTGTAACTTGCTCCTTGTGAAGCGCGCGATGATCTTTTAGATCGTGCGTGGCTTCGTCACTGGCGGACTTGATTTGCTTAATGAAACCGACAAACAGGTCCTTGTCTTTTTCTCCGTCGAAACTGTTCATGAGCTCTTCGTTGCGAGATTCGATTCCTTCGCGCTCATGTTTCACTTGATCCACGTACGGTTCGGCATTGTGGAGACCCATTCCCGCACAAAACACCGTGACACCGGCAACACCAACGAAATTCGACGCAGCGGCCGCAACGATCATGATGGGCGAGTAGTTGAGGAACGTCGATTTAACGGAGGCCAATCGAAGGCCATTTTCCATGCGGCTCTCCGCAGAATCGAGCGAGTGCGCGGCTTGAGTCGCGTAGTCGAGGGGATCGACGTGATCATGCTTAAAAAACGGAATTTCCACGGTTGTAATGGTACAAGATTTAGAGGTGGGGTCAAGGCAATTGATATAGAAGCAGTATCAAGTTGATTCCATCTCTAACAACAACAACCCCTGCCTTGCTGAAGCGGAGCTGTTTCTGTAGTCTGCCGGGGTGAGCAGCAATACTTTGGCAGAGATTTTGGCGCATAAAGAGACGGAATGGAAACGGCTGGTACCCCACGCACAGGAGTTGCGGGCGAAAGCACTGGAACGGAATGATTTTCGGCCCTTTCGCGCGGCCCTTTCGCGCGGGGACGATCTGGCGTTAATCGCGGAGGTGAAGAAAGCGTCGCCCTCGGCTGGGGTTATTTCGGAGAATTTTAATCCACTCTCCCAGGCGCGGGAATATGCCCGAGCCGGTGCGCACGCACTCAGTATTTTAACGGATGAAAAGTATTTCCAGGGGCATTTGAGCTATCTGAACCACATTCGCGCCGAAGTCGATCTCCCCATCCTGCGCAAGGACTTTATTGTGCATGAACTCCAGATTTATGAGTCCGTGATTGCCGGCGCGGACGCCATTCTGCTCATCGTGGCAGCGTTACCGAGCGATGATGATCTGGAGAGTCTCTACGAGCGGGCCAAGGTGTTTCAATTGGATGTGCTGGTGGAGGTGCACGATTTGGACGAGATGAATCGTGCCTTGGAACTCGGTGCCGATTTAATCGGGATCAATAACCGGAACTTGAAAACATTTTCCGTCGATCTCGCGACGACAGAGCAGTTGGCCGAGGAAATTCCTAGCGACGCCATCGCCGTTAGCGAGAGTGGAATCCGCTCAGGAGAGGACAGCAAACGGGTTCGTGCCGCTGGGGTGAACGCTATTCTTGTAGGCGAAGCGCTAATGCGTGCCGAGAACGTGAAGGCGAAAGTGGCCGAGCTACTCCTGCAGGAGCCCTAAGTTAGCCGACGTTCGACAGCTCAGGGAAATCGGAGATCGACTTCCATTGAGTATCGGCTTCCGTGCGGCAAAACGTGGTGTAGTCCACGATTCCATTTTCGATCATCCGGGTGACCGCTTGAGCCGAGAAAGGTCCGGTCGTCTCGCTGTTTTGGAAAAGATAATAGATCGCAGGTCCTTCTGGCTTAGGAGGCAACACTGTTGTTGCCTTGGTCAGAAGCGCGTTTTTTGCCGTCGTAACGGAAGTCAAATTACCGATTTTAGGGACGTCAGCCATACCCGGAACGTAGCAAAGACATCTTTTAGAGCAATCAATTTCTGGCAGCAGTGAAGTAAAGGCGTCGACTGCTTTTTAATTTGACTCAGGCCCTGGTAATCGTACCTTCACGGTCGATTAGCGACCGCAGTGAGAGAACAGTTTTAAAAAAGTTAGGATCAGGAGAAGAAAATGAAGAAAATAAGCTATCGGAAAAGCTATCTAATAAAGGCCATACGTCTGGCGGTTGTAACGCTTGCGCTGAGTTTTGGCTTTCAGTCGGCTCAGGCCGTGAACTACACGGATACACCGCCGTCTAATTGGCTGGTTACGGGTAATTCCAGTTCTGGATACTCGGTAACGGCAGTCGCGAGTTCGTCATCAGCTTACTTCAAGGACACTGTTACAACCGCGAATTACACGATTACGATTAATTCGGGAATCGCCTTATCAAACTCGACCAACAATTTCCTGATTGATGTGAAGAACGGTTCTCTGTCTAACGCTGGAACGCTCTCCGCTAGCGGAAATAACTCCGAAGCCGCAGTTAACTTTTCAGGATCGATCACGAGCTTGACCAATTCCGGATCCATTTCAGATTCAACGACTGGAACCTGTTTCGGTGTCCAGCTCTCGGGCGGCGGCTCCATTGGTACATTGAATAATAGTGGAACGATCACTGGATCAGGAGGTACCGGGGTAGGTATTTATCTTTCAGGCGCATCAATCGGCACCGCTACAAACTCAGGGACTATCCTTGGAACAGCAACCAACGACCTTGCCCTAGGAGTTTTTGTAGAGGGTGGCTCGACGGGCACCTTCAACAACTCCGGAACGATTGCGGGCGTGGGTACGCTCGGGTATGGTTACGTGGATATTGGCTTAACGAGTGTCTTGAATAATTCTGGTTTGATCTTAGCCTCGGGTAGCAGTGGTATTGCTTACGCAGTTCTTGGCGACGCTAACGGTACAATAATCAATTCTGGAAGCATTCGCAGCGATTCGACGGGCCTTGCGTATGGTATTAGTACCAGCTCAATCGTGACGTTGATTAATACGGGCACAATCTCCGCCGACTCTACTTCCGATGTTTTTTTCCTTGGAGGTGCAGGCTACGGGATACAAGACTCTGGTTCTCTCGGAACGCTTCTGAACACCGGCTTAATTTCAGCCTCATCTGTGGACCTGACCAGCTACGGAATGCAGATCAATGGATCAATCGGAAGTTTGACAAACTCGGGCACGATTACAGCTCAAAACACAGGCGGATCCGCTATCGGCATTCAAAGCGGCTCGATCAGTACGCTGGTAAACTCCGGGACCATTAGTGGAATTGGGAATTCGAGCAGCAACAGTTACGGTTTGATTTCGAACGGGTCAATTGGAGTTCTGACCAATTCCGGCTCGATTCTCGGCATCGGCGGAACCGATAGCACCGGTATTTCTACATCTGGCAGTATCCGGAGTTTGACCAATTCCGGCGTGATTGTGGGAACCGGCTACGGCATTATGACGGGCTTGGGCGCTAACATCACCCTCAATGGCGGCACGGTTTCCGGCGCGAAATTCGCCATCGACCTGAACACTAAGCCGGGCGGCACCGCCAGCACGGTCACGATTAACGGTGTCGCGAACTTGCAGGGCGGCATCACCGAGGTAAACGGTACTGGATCGCTCATCCTGAACCTTGTCGGCTTAAAGGCGAGCGATCTGGCGGCGGCTGGTGTGTCGAACGGATCGACCGCCGGGCTCCTGAACTTCGGGGCCCATCGTTATCAGTGGAATAACCTGGCGCTGGATGCCAATATTATCACCTTAGCCAACCAAGTCGATCCCTCCCTCCGCAGCATTGCCGGTGCTTTCGACAATAATGGCCAAAATCTCTCGCCCTCCTTCGATCCCTACCTGGTCGGACTGAGTATCGGCTCGATCAACTCGGAATCCTTTTTCAGATAAGTTCTCGGCAAAGAGATCCTGGACGCATCCGGCCAGCTCCCTCTTAACGCGACACAGTTCTTAATCGATGACACCTTGGCAAATCGCCAGGATGAAATCGGCCAAAACAACGCCGGGTGGGACTTCTCTCAGTTCACGTTGAGCACCGATCCCAGCGCAATCGCCTTTGATCAGACTGCGGGGCACCTCTCCTCGCTCACGGGAACGAGCCTCATCGGCGAAAACGTGAACGGATCTGATGACAAAAAGATGATGACTCCGCCCGCCACACAGGATCACCCCTGGGGCGTTTGGGGAGCCGGCACTTTCGTGATTGCCTCCCAAGACAGCTATGGAGCCAACCAAGCCTATCACTCGTTCACCGGCAGTCCTACCTTAGGATTTGACTACCGCTTGATGCCGAATTTCACGCTCGGATTTTTTGCTTCGTACGCCGATACAACGGCCACTTTTAGCGATTTTTCGCATTTGGAAGTCAGCTCGGAATCGTTCGGAATTTATGGCCTATGGAACCAAGATAATTGGAAGGTCAAAGGCATTATTGGCGGAGGACCTTCCCAGTATGAGTCGAATCGGCAAGTGCTCAGTGCAGTCGCTCATGCCGACCCGGACGGCGACCAATTTTTCACCGATTTTACCGGTGGCCGTGACTTTAACCTGGGTTCGAGCTGGGTGGTGACCCCTGAAGTGGGGGTGCAATACGCCCATTTAGAGGAGGATTCTTACAACGAAAGCAACGCTGGCATTTTCGGCCTTTCAGTCGCTAGCCAAAGCGAAGACTCGTTTCGGGTACATGAGGGATTTCGCGTGAGCCATACGGACCAGTTCTCGGGATGGGCCCTCTCGGAGAAAGTAAACGCGGCGGCTTACCATGAATTCCTAGATGACGCGCGCAATGTGAATGAAGGTCTGCTGGGCGCACCTACCCTGGGCAGTTTCGTCTCCCGAACGGTTAGTCCGGAACGTGACTTCGCGGTTCTCGGGTTCGGTCTCGACGCCCGGTTCAAAATAGGCGCGACCGATTGCGGTGCCTTCCTTGATTACGATGTTCAAGCGGGCCAAAGTCATTACCTGGGCCAAAGCATCAACGGCGGCATGCGCGTGCAGTTCTGATCTACTGCTGTTGTTGTTCCTGGACGACAGAGCCCTTATCTTCGTGTGAATTGTAGATGGCGACCTTCTGCAGAGCGTCCATGATCGGTAGCGGTAGCGGGTGCGGGATGAGCAATTGCCCCGTTTTAATCTGTAAATCAATGATCGGTGCGTAGACCACCACGCCATCGATTAGGACGACCAGGAATCGGCCCTGGTTGACACCGGTTGAGACGTCCAGGTTAATTCGACCCTGGTGATCAAACGTGAGCAGAGGGGTGCCATCGGGTCGAAGCTCCACTTTAATCAAGTTCTTTTCGGTGATTTCTGGAATCGCTCGCACAAAGATCGTCTGACCGCTCGCTGGGAGCGTTACGGGAATGGCCTGTTGCGGTGCCATGCCCTGGCCGCTCGTCTCGATTGTGATGGTGAGCGTCACCGGGGGCGGCTTATGGCCTCCCGCGCAGGCGAGGTCGCTCCCAGCAAGGAGAGCCGAGACCATCCCTAAAGATTTGAACATACGGGATAAGTTTGGTATCCGTACCCGGATGAAGTTTTCTAAGTTCGTCGTCGTCAGTCTGTTTTTGGTCGTGAGCACCTTCTCACTATCTCGCGCTGTCGACGTGAATCCAAGCAAAGATGTGAATCCCGGCTTGTTCAGCGGTGGATCGCATTTTAGTATTTTCAATGGCGACCCGAAACGCATTCAGCGCGCCAATGAGGTGGTGCTTAAGGATTTCGACGCCTCGGTGAAAATCGATCCGAACCCCGCTTCGATTCGAGTGCTCAAGGCGGGAGCCCTTAATCCCAGCATCAAAGTGACGTTTACTGTGCATAACCATGGCAAGAAGACCTACACGCTCTCGTTTGCGACCGCACAGCGCTGGGATTTCCGGGTGATCAATACAGCTACCAATGACGTGGTCTACTCGTACTCGGACGACCATGCGTTTCTTCAAGTCGTCGGGACGACGATGGCTGATCCTGATGACAAGCTCGTCTACTCGAATGCTATCGATGTTACCCAGTTCCCGCTCGGTACTTACCGGGTGGAAGCGCATATGGCGAATTACGTGGAGATGCATGCGGAAGCAACTGTGTCTCTGGTGCCTTAATGGCTTTGAACGGTAACCTTTTCGGTTGTAATAAAGTCAACCTTAACGGATTGGCCGAACTCGTGGTATAACTTGCGTCTCACATGTCCGTTTCCTCATCTTCCATCCTTAATGTCCTGAATAGCCCGTTCTTTTTGATCGCGGGTCCGTGCGTTATTGAATCGGAAGCACTCACGCAAAAGATCGCGGCGGCCCTGGTGGAGATCACCCAGGCGCGGAGCATTTCGTTTATCTTTAAGGCGTCGTTTGATAAGGCCAATCGCACCAGCGGCACATCGTTTCGCGGGCCCGGTCTCACTGAAGGTGTGCGTATTCTAGGCCGGATTCGCGAGACTTACGGTTGCCCGGTCACCACGGATATCCACGAGTGCGTGCAGGTCGCGGAAGTCGCAGAACACGTGGATCTCTTACAAATCCCGGCGTTTCTCTGTCGTCAAACGGACTTGCTTGTGGAAGCGGCTAAATCGGGACGCGCTGTGAATGTAAAAAAAGGACAATTTTTAGCGCCGACTGACGTGAACAATATCGGAGCCAAGTTAAAGAGCGCGGGGGCTCCGGCGTACGTGATCACGGAGCGCGGTACCACGTTCGGCTACAATAATCTTGTCGTGGATATGCGCGGGCTCGCCACCATGCGCCAGAACGGGCATCGCGTGGTTTTTGATGCGACTCACTCCGTGCAGCGTCCCGGTGGCCAGGGCACCTCCACCGGCGGCGATGGTGACATGGTGCCCGTCTTGGCACGAGCCGCCATGGCTGTGGGCATTGATGGATTGTTTATCGAAACGCACCCGAATCCTTCGGAATCGCCATCTGATGGCCCGAATATGATTCCGCTGAACGAGGTCGACGCGCTACTGGCCAGGCTCCTTCGCATCCGAGAGGCCGCCCATGCGTAATTCGAAACGCTCGCCTCTGCAAGGGAGCAGCCACGTCCATTGGCCGCTGGTGTTCCTGCTTCCTTCACTGCTCCTGATCCCCTGGGTGCCGGTGGTCTTGGTCTCCACAGCGTGGGCGCAAACGCCTTCCGCCGATGACCGCCATAACAGTGCGCCTCTCGCCGTCGGTCAAACCTTCGAAAACGTAACTTACCCTTCGTACGTCAGCGCCACGAACAACACGCTGGCCAACACGTTTCACGCGGAACGCGCCACCGGCATCACGCCCAATCGCGCCCGGGCCCAGAACGTGACCATCGATGTTTATGAAGTGATCCATGATACGAACACGGTTACTACCGTCATCACCTCCCCGGACGCGGACATCATGCTCAACGACCGCATCATGCGCACCACCAATAGCGTCTGCGTGAAGCGCGACCAGATGATCGCCACGGCACAACGGGCCGATTTCGATCTCTCGACCAAGCACTACACGCTGCGTAGGGACGTCAAAATTACGCTGCTGAATTTCGATATCGGAAAAGCCGCTTCGCCCAGTACAAACAACACTCCCTCACCGGCTCCTGCCCCTTCTGACACATCCGCGCCCGCTCCGCCCGCACCCGCGTCTCCCGATCAACCGATTCCCACTCTCCCCGCTCTCCCTCAGATGAACGCCGACCAGCTGCCTCCGCTCATTTTCGATAAGACTCCGGGTGCTGCTTCGCAAACCAATTCACCTCCCTCTCAATGAAACGCTTTATTTACCAATCTCTCCTGGTTGCCGCGTCGGTCTCCGTCCTTGTGGCGCAAGACCTCCCCTCCTCCACGCCAGGAGGCGGCGCAACACCTCCCGATAACTCACAGCCAGCGCCAGTCGCGCCCGACACCGCGCCTCCAGCAGGCTCAAGCAGCGCATCCTCGACAACATCGACGACATCAACTTCCACAACGCCGCCTGACCCCAAAACGCGCGATCCTCTTCTGGAATCCTTGCCCGCAGCACCCGTTAACGATACCGTGATTTCTTCTTCCTCAGCGGATATGGATCAAACATCGCGCACGGTCATCTGCAACGGCACTTCCGATCAGCAGGTCACCGTGGTCGGCAATAACTTTCGTATGCGCTGCAACCAACTCACCGCCTACTTCAATAAGAACAACAAAATCGACCACATGATCGCCAATGGTAACGTTGTCATTGAGCAACCCGATCGGCTCACCCACGCCGGACACGCGGTCTTTACTCAGGACGACAATAAGATTGTTTTGACGGAAGATCCTAAGATCCGCGACGGCGACCGCGATGTAGTGGGTAAAACCATTCTCATTTACCGCGGCAAGAACACGATGACCATCGAACAGAGCAAAATCACCCTCCCCGGCAGCACTGCCTCCTCCACAACACCAGCGCCCGCACCTTCCGCCCCTTAACCCCCTATTTACCGTGAGCTCATCCCCCAACAATCCTCAGGATAAAGATAACGCAGTGAAGTCCAACGGTTCTTCCAACGGTGCGCACCAAAACGGGCACGACACGCAACAGCGTCAGCCCGACGAGCAAACCAAGCGGGAAGAGGCGGAGTTTCGCGCGAAAAATCCCGAGACGGCGGCAATCGAAGATCTGCGCCATCAGCAGACCAACCCGGAAGCAACACCCGGCGAGCTCCTCGTTTTGACGAAGGGTCTGGTGAAACAGTACGGCGGTCGAAGGGTCGTCAGTGGCGTGAACATTTCCGTCCGCGCGGGAGAAGTCGTCGGCCTGCTCGGTGGAAACGGTGCCGGTAAAACCACCACGTTCTACATAATTGTCGGTCTGGTAAATCCCACTTCAGGCGCCGTGTTTATGGGTGATGAAGATGTCACTCGCATGCCCATGTATCGTCGCGCGCGTCGGGGCATCGGTTACCTGCCGCAGGAAGAATCGATCTTTCGTAAGCTCACCGTGGAAGAAAACCTGCTGGCCATTTTAGAAACCTTGCCGATCCCGCAATCCGAGCGTGAACAGCGTTGCGATGAATTGCTCAAGGACTTCGGTTTGGAGCATGTCCGGAACAACGTCGCCATCACACTCTCCGGCGGTGAAAAACGCCGCGTGACGATCGCCCGAGCCCTAGTGACCAACCCCACGCTTCTGATGTTGGACGAACCATTCGCAGGCGTCGATCCCATGGGTGTGCACGATATTCAACAGATCATCCTCACGCTGCGTCAACGCGGTCTCGGTGTGCTTGTCACCGATCACAAGGTCCGCGAGACACTCTCTGTAGTCGATCGCGCCTACATCATGAGCGAAGGCCGCGTTATTTCTGAAGGAACCAGCGAGTTCCTCATCACCGACCCCGTCGCCCGCGAAAGCTACCTCGGGCCGCGCTTCAGCATGTAGTCGGCTACACAGGCGACCGAACCGTTGAGCCGACAACATCCGCTATCTCCAGCCCTAGGTGCAACCGAGCCGATTCGACCGTTGCACATCCGCTGCCTTCAAGCCCCGTCAGGGGCGAAAGGACCATAGGCCCGGGTGAAACCCGGTACGCCCCACACACAGGTCGCTCGTGCCTTTATGGTACGAGCAAAATCATTCACGAAATCGTTTTGCATCTGAGACAAGGGAGGAAGCTTGGCTTGTGAACCTGCAAATCATTTCACGACCACAGTGCCCGTACCATAAAGGCATCTCGCTGCACATCAGTGACCTGCAAAAAGGTCGCCTTGATTCATCAGCGGGTGTAGTGACTCTCTTCATGAATCGATACGCGCTCATTGCTCTGCTGACCATCGCCCTCCCTGCGGTGAGCTACGGAGACTGGCTGGATACCTCCGCAGAAAGTCCCACCCTCACCGGGCTAATGTACATGAAGAATTGGCGTCCCGACCCCGCTTATCCACCTTGCTATGTGGATTTGCCCTTCCTCCAGCAGATAAAACTTCTGCGAGAGAAAGTGAAGATCCCGATTGTGTTTCCAGACGGTTCGATCGAGCTCGAGAACAATATTCGTCCTCAGCTAGGTGGAGTGGGACCATTAATGAGTTCCGAAACACTGACTCTACGCGCGATGTTAGACGATATCGCCCGAACTCTGATCTTGAAATGGAACTACGATAAAAGTTCAGGAAGAATCATCATGGTGCAAGATTGGCTTGTCCAGGATCGACGGAGCAATAGAGAGCTGGTCCACGCACTCTTAACTGAAGAACCTCGTCAAGTAGGAATCGGGCGTTTTGGTCCTCAGAAGGAGAGTTTTCCTTGGCAGATGGCTCTGGATGCCCTGATCACAAAGCCGAATAATTTTAAGCAAGCCTGGAAAATACGCACCTTAGAGGATTGTCAGTCTAGAAAGGGCTCATCCGTAAATGCTTTCACCGGGTTAGTCCACGATACAGAGAACAAAGAGCATCTTTTAGTGATTAATACACAACCGATTTTTTGCACGCCTGGTGAGGGATCAATGACCTATTATCTCTTTGATAGTAAGGGTCGTTTTGAACAAGGGGCATGGCTATCCACGGGTTGGCGCTGCTCAGTCGATAAAGTGGAGGTACATTCACACAAGGTCGACCTCAGCGTCGCCTTTAACCTCACTCCACAATCGACGAATATTGAACACTTTTTGATCACTCCAAAAGGCCTGAAATTAGATTCAGTGACTGATTTGAGGGACGGTAGCGTCGTTCCCCTACAGGACTACAAGGGCTCCCACTTCGGTACAGAGCCTCTTCATGTTGCTGGAAGCCCGTGATTTCATGACACATCTTTACCCAGAGATTTACAACCGGAACGGAACCACCAAAGTAATCTCGCCCTTGTAACCAAACATTGCGTCTGGGTGTACCATCCCTTGATGTCAAACTCCTTATTTTTAACCTGCCAGCGTTTTCGGGAACGATTCCCCCGTAGCCGTGGTCCCACGTGTAGGGAAGCTGGAACGCGTAAGTGATCTTGTAAGTGCCCCGCCATTCTGTGTCTCGACTGTAGGCAGTCAGTTGGAAATCTCTCGATTTACCCGGATGAAATCGTCATTCCAATGCGTGGTACCGGATTCGTAGAGACATTTATAATTTATTGCATAGAACTCACCGTCTGCTTTTGTTTTCGATGAAGTATAGCCGTTGGAAAGAGCAAGATTCGGAATGCGAGCAAAAAGAGCTTTGTTAGAAACGTTCGTCACTCGAATGTCTACCCTATGAAACGGGAGACCAGACCCGTTGATCGAAACGTCCGGGGAGATGGTCGCATCGATCTTAAGCGGTGCCCTTGGATCATTCACCGTGTGATCGATGATCTTCTGCTGTTCTGCCATGAGCTGATCCATCTGATAAGCGACGTTCGCCGCTCCGATCTGAACTCGAATTTCGTAGATCGCCAATAAAACAGCGAGTACACCCAAAACGACGAGTAACCCTTTGCGGTGCTTTTGCAACATGCCTCGATGTCTGCCAGAGATCATGCTGTCAGAAACCTGTCAGGAATCTGTAAAAGCTCTAATTCTATTCGCCAGAGACATCGGCAACGTCCTTTTATCTTGGCAGCCAATCTGCTTCAGTTGCCTGCATGGCCGATAAATCCGATAAAGTTCCCGAGAACGTTCCTGGCAAATATTATGTCGATAAAACCTGCGTTCCCTGCAAGACGTGCATGGATGTGGATGGCGTCGGCTCACTCTTGAAATATAACGATGATGAGAGCTACGTCTTCTTCTTCAAGCAACCTGAGTCAAAAGCCGAAGAGACGGCGGCAGAAGATGCGCTGGCAGTTTGTCCGGTGGCAGCAATCGGGAATGATGGGGAGTAGTTTACGCTGTACATTAACTCAAACGACTTTACTCCCTCGGGGTTGATGACCACAGCAGGTGCAAATTAGGACCCACCGATAGAAAATTTTTCGATCACCCCCGCATGTCGAATCTATGATCCGGCGAAGAATACATGGTGCTTTACACAGCCCTGAACATGGCGCGGACCTATCACACCGCCATCCTGATGGAGGATAATCGCAGCTTGGTTACCGGTGGGTTCCAACGCGACAACCCGACCGAAGTGACAAAGACCTGTGAGATCATTTCACTCAAGTACATCGAGCCTCCACAATGACTTGAAGTTTTACCTTGTCCCCCATCGAATAGGGGAGTAGCCGTTAAGGCATGGGTATTCTTATCGGGATAATGATCGGGATTGGCGGTTATTTACTCGTTTCGATCATCGTTACGGGCATCTACACGGTCGGTCAGAATGAAAGAGCAGTGATCACGTCGTTTGGTCGCGCGCAGCGGCTTCAGGGCTCGACGGTCGATGGACCGATGGGCGAGAAGCTGACGGCGGAAGAGCGGTTGCGCTACGTTTACCCGGAGCTGCGGGTTATCGGGCCTGGCGGTCCCTATTACAAGCTGCCATGGGAAAAGGTCTACAAGGTCTCTGTCGCCACGCAGACGGTGAATATTGCGTTTGACCCCGAGAGCCCGACCGCCAATCTCAACAACACCATTTTGGAAGCCGTGACGAAAGATCAGCTGAACACCGGGCTGGTGGGTCAATTGCGTTACGCCGTTACGGAGCGGAATCTCTACGCCACCGTATTCGGTATCAAGAACCCAATCGCACACGTGATGGGCTACTTCATTTCGATTTTGCGCGAGCGTATCGCCAACTTTGAAGCACCGCTGCGACCGCCTGCGGAGCCGGGCGTGGCTGGCGAACCTGCGAGTGTCCAGGGCATCTCCATCAATGATTTGCGGAAAAATCTTCGGGAATTAAACGAGCAGATGGACCGGGAATGCGCCTCTTCCGCCGCTCGTTACGGAATCACGCTCGATGCTGTTTTGATCACGAGCATCGATCCGCCGAATGAAGTGGAATCGGCACTGGCCGCCATTAACACGGCGCATAATTTAGTCTCATCTGACATCAGCTTAGCACAAGCCTCTGCCGATCAGCGGATCGTTCAATCGCGCCGCGCCGTGGAAATCGAAACACTGCGCGCTCAAGCGGAAGTGGAGCCCTTGATGCGGTTGGCGCAACAGTTAGCAGCCCTGCGTGAGCGAGGCCCTGAGGCCTTGCAACTGTACTTGAGAAACATCCGGCTGGCGTTGTTTGCACGCGCCACTCAAGTGGTACTAGAAACGAAGAAATAAAGGAGTCTTATGGAAATGCTTTTTACAATCGGAGTGACCGCAGTTGTCACATTCATTCTTTCATTCATCGGGATGTCGTCCTTCCTGGCAATCTTGCGCTCGATTGGTGTCTACACCATCGTGGGTGAGTGCCGGGCGCAGGTCTTCGTGCTCTTCGGTAAGGTCGAGTTAGTCATCGACGAACCGGGTCTGCACTTTCTTTACGATAAGCTCGGCTGGAAAGCGCTGGTGGTGAATTTTCTCGGCTCTGTCTGGGAAGTCGATCTACGGCTCGATCAGGAGTATTTGCGCAGCCAACCTGTCAATTCGGAGGAAGGCGCGCCGATGGGTATCGGTATCTGGTACGAAATGTGGATCGAAGACCCCGTTTCTTATCTGTTCAAGAACTCCGATCCACGCGGTTCCCTACGGGCGAACGTGGGCAACGCCACGGTGAGAAACTTGAGTAACATGCGCCTCTCGAACATGCTCGGCGAGCGCCATGAGATGAGTCGCCAGGTACGCGATGACGTGAGTCTTAAGTCGCGCGACTGGGGTTTTTCCCTGGGCTCCGTTTATGTGCGTAAGGTCCACTTTCGTGACGCTAAGATGATCAGTCAAATTGAGGCGAAGGTCGTGAACCGATTGCGCCAGGTGACCTCCGCCATCAAGCAGGATGGGACAAACCAGGTGAACATCATTTCCAGTGCGGCGGAACGTCAGGCGGCGGTTGAATTTGCGAAGTCGGCTGCCAAGCGCCCGGAGATCGTCGGGGATGCCTTGGCAGAGATTGCACAGTACCCAGAAATCGCTGAAGCTCTCTTTGCAGTTTTAGAGAACCAAAAAATCTTGGAAGGCAAGTCACAAATTACGCTACTCCCTGAGGGTGTAAGAAACGATTTGATGACACAATTATATGCCACAAAGTCATCTGGGACGATGCCGTCAAATCTACCTCCAACACCGAGCGTAAGTACCTCTCCACCAGCAAGTAACACCGGAGGAATTCCTCTAAAATAGGTGAATTTTTGGTTTCCCCTCTGAAACGCTCTCGTTTTCAGAGAGAAAAAAAGATTGATTATTCTCCATAACAAGCTACCACCAACCCATGGCAACTAAAGCTCCGAAAAAGTCTGAATCTGAATCCGAACCGAAACGTAAACCAAATCCCGCCTTTGTCCGTCCCCTGCATCCGGATGAAGCCTTAGCGGCGATCGTTGGATCCGAACCCCTTCCTCGTACCCAAGTCGTTAAGAAGCTCTGGGAATACATCAAGGCCCATAAGCTCCAAGATAAGAAGATCATCAAGGCCGATGACAAGCTCAAGGCCGTGTTCGATGGCAAAGCTGAAGTGGACATGTTTGCGATGAACAAACACGTTTCTGCTCACCTGAAGGCTCCGAAGGACGACGCGCCCAAGGCAGAGAAGAAAGAAAAGGCCAAGAAGCCTGAGTCCAAGTAGTCTTCTGATGCGTCACCGGGTCGGGTTTGATTCACCGCCCGGTTAGCAGACCGCCGTCCGATTGCCGGACGGTGGATCGCCTACGGTTGTAAGCTCTGGTCGGGTATCACCTGTGAGAGCAGCCACGATTAGCGATCCGTCCTAATGATTATCGTTACCGACTTCGGTGCCGTTTCCGGTACGGCTGCAGTCCAAACCGAATCCATCCAGCGCGCAATCGACCACGCCGCTGCGAATGGCGGAGGCACGGTTCACTTCCCCGCAGGCACCTTCCTCACGGGAACGCTCACTTTACGAACCGGCATCACCCTGCATCTCGATAGCGGTGCAATTTTGATAGGCAGTTCACGAATCGAGGATTACCCACCGGCAGTCGATGCGTTTATCGACGCCGTCGGTCAAAATCGAAACACCGTGTTGATTCGTGCGGTCGATTGCCAAAACGTCGGCATTAGCGGTCACGGAACCATCGATGGATCGGGCGGGTCATTTGCGTTTGAACAGGATGGCCGCCCGTTCATGATCCGCTTTTCGCGCTGTAAAGCGGTTCAGGTTTCTGGCGTTACCTTGCGCAATTCCGCCGGTTGGGTCAGCCACTATTCGGACTGTGAGAATGTTTCAATTCACGATGTGACCATTCGCAGCACCGTGAATGCGAACAACGATGGAATCGATATCGATTCGTGCCGAAATGTGCGAATTTCTCATTGCGATATCGTCACCGGCGACGATGCGATTTGCATCAAATCGACGCACTCTTCTCCCTGTGAGAACATCGTGGTGACTGGGTGCTTGCTGAAAAGTGCGTGGGGCGCGTTTAAGATCGGCACAGAGTCGGTGGGTGATATTCGCAACGTCGTCTTTTCCGATTCGGTGATCTATGAGACCACGGGCGGCGGCGTTAAATTGATCAGCAAAGATGGCGCAATCGTGGAAAATATCTTGGTTTCGAACGTGATTATGGACCGTGTCAGCGGCCCGATTTTCATTCATTTGGGCGAGCGGAAACGCACCTATTACGCAGGGCAAACGGCTCGAGAAGCGGGAGCTCTGCGTGGAGTCACCTTACGAAATATCCGCGGGACCGTTTGGGAAGAGGGCGAACCGCTCTGGGGCTTTCCACGGCGTGCCGGGATTTTCATCAGCGGCATCCCCGGCCATTTCATCGAAAACGTACGCATGGAAGGAATCGATCTCTCGTTTCCAGGCGGCGGCACGGAGGAAGAAGCGAATCGCTTTGATGTACCGGAACGAATCGTGGACTACCCGGAATTTCCGCCGTTCACTCCCTATCCGGCGTGGGGATTCTACGTTCGCCACGCCAAGAATGTTTCGCTAAAGGACATCCGCATTCAGACCCAGACGGCGGACGCGCGCAGCCCCATCGTGTGCGATGACGCGACACTCCGTTCGTTGCAGGACGTGTATTCTAACGACGGGCGAGTAACTGATGTCGTTAGCCGTTAGTTTTCACTGGCATCCCGTGCGCCTCAGCCACCTGGCGACAGAGTAACTCGCCTGCACGGACACTCACCCCGACTCGCAACCCCTCCACCCGTTCGCACGCGGCGTCGACACCGTAATCGGCCAGCGCTTCAACGTAGGGACCGGTTACGTTGGTTAGCGCCTGCGTTGCCGTCCGCGCATAGGCGCCGGGCATGTTCGCCACGCAATAATGGATCACGCTGCATTCTTCGTAGATCGGGGCATCATGCGTCGTGGGTCGAGAGGTCTCCCCGCACCCGCCTTGATCGATCGCGATATCGACAAACACGCTGCCCGGCTTCATCGAGCTCAACATCCTCCGCGAGATCAACTTCGGGGCGCGTGCTCCGGGAACCAATACCGCGCCTACCAGTAAATCGGTCCCTGGCAAAATCTCCTCCAAATGCGCTTCGGATGAAAAGAACGTGTGCACCGAATGCATCGTCAAATCGAGGAACCGCATGCGTTCCAGATCGACCTCCAGAATCGTGACATCAGCACCCAAGCCCATGGCCATTCTCGCCGCATTAATGCCCGCCGTGCCTCCCCCGATCACCACCACTTTTCCTGGCAGTACGCCGGGCACGCCGCCGAGCAAAACACCTTTACCGCCCAGGTTACGTCCCAGGAAATAGCCGCCCACGATCACGCTCATTCGCCCAGCAATCTCGCTCATCGGCTCGAGCAAGGGCAGTCGGCCTTTCTTGGAAACCATTTCGTAGGCGATCGCCGTAACTCCTCGCTCCATCAAAACGCGGGTCAGTTCCAGGTTGGCCGCAAGATGCAGGTAGGTGAAAAGCACCTGGTTTTTCCGCAAGAACGCATACTCGCTCGGCAGCGGCTCTTTCACCTTAACAACCAGCTCTGCGCCAAACGCTTCCTCCGGGCCATCGACCATGCGAGCTCCGGCGCTCTCGTACTCGCCGTCGGAGTAACCCGAGCCGAGCCCGGCATTGCGTTCCACTAGCACCTCGTGGCCCAACCGCACCAGCCGAGAGACATTTCCCGGCACCAAAGCCACGCGCCCCTCCTGCGCTTTCGTCTCTTTCGGCACGCCGATTCGCATAGTGAAACGATACCACATGAGTTAGCGTTTGGCTTGTGCCGCTTTTTGCGTCTAGCTTCGTCGATTGCTGCAATGAGCCTCACCGATCTCCGCTCGAACCGTCTGCTCCTGCGGAAACTCTCCCCGCTCGACCTGCCGGATCTCTACGCGCTTGATCAAGACCTCATCGTTCGGCGCTACATTGATGAAGCCAAGCCGCCCGCTCCCTGGCCCATTTACGAAGAGCACATGCTGATAAAGCTCGAGAGCTTTTCGCGATTTGGCCCTATGCTTGGCTTCTGGTCGGCGCGTCTCGCCGACGGCACGTTCCTCGGCTGGTTGCATCTCCGCCCGAATGAGGCGCTCTTCCCGGGTGAGGTGGAGCTGGGCTATCGATTTCTCTCCAAGTATTGGAGCCTAGGGTTTGCTACGGAAGGCGCGCGGCGATTGCTCGAGTACGCCACCAAGACACTTCGCATCCGCTATGTCATGGCCACCACTCTCGAGGCGAATGCCGCTTCGCGCCGCGTAATGGAAAAATGTGGCCTGCATTGGGAACAAGCATTCGTTTGCCCGGAATCCATTGCACCGTTTTGGACGGAGAAGCAGCGGGCGGCTGTGAAATACTCCACTCGCCCTCCTCAGTGAGATGAGCCCATCCTTGCCGAATACTTAGCATCTGTTGCTCTTCCCTCCATTTGACTTGTTTCTCGGTTCATTTGCGCAAAACTTCTTTTATGAGCGAGCGTCCTGAGTCGAAGCCTGAGCTTGAGGATAACAGCCCACTGTTCACTTGGCAGCTCTATCGCATCATGGTCATTTCCCTGGCGATTTTTTCGCTGGGATCGGCCCTCATCGTTCCTAAGGGCGGCGGCTGGTATTTCGGGCAGATGTACTTCTGGATTTGGTTTCTCATCTCGTTCGTGACGTTCCCGCCCATAAGCCGGCATTTGAGTAAGATTCCCATGCCGCATGCGGTCGTCACTGTCCTCGTGATGGCGCTGCTCATCGGAGGCCACTTCACGAATAATAATTTTAAGTACTTCCCCATCATGGCGTGGGCCATTTTCCCGTATTCGTTCGATCTTGCGGACGTGAAGTGCGGCGAGATGATCGGCATTCACGCGGACAAAACGGAAACGCGGCTGCTCGTTGAGCAAATCATTCCTTCGATTGTCCAATTCGATCTTCCCCGCGATCTGAATGATCCGCGCATGCCCGCCACCATCCAGGCCATCGCCCACGAGTACAACCTTCTCCATCCCGCGAATCCGGTCGTTACCGTGGAAATCCGGGAGTTCTCCGTCCCGATCCGCCCGCAACCCGGTGAAAAACCCACATGGACTACGCTCACTTCCTTTACCGTCTCGTCGGACCCTTCGAAATCCTAAACGAGAACCCCAGCCCGCGCTTGTTACTCTACTTGCGCAGGGGTGTTTTCGGCCTGTGGATCTTTAAGATGTTGTTGGATCCCATGTGGCGGCTCTCCGCTCTGCCGCTCTCCATATTGAAGGGGCTTGGATTCCTCAATTTGCTCACGGACGAGCAAAAAGCATTCGTGTTCCGCGCCGACACGCTCACCGCGATCTGGGCCCTTTCGATTGTGTTCTGTTTGCTCACGTTTATTCCTCGATTCTTCGCTCCCGCCGCTACCGTCGCAAGCCTACTCGTCACGATCGTCTCCACCGTTGATCGCGCCTACGGCGATCCCGTTCACACCGATATAGCGCTGGTTTGGACATCCTGGGCTCTCGCGTTCTTCGCTTGGGCCGATCTGTACCTCTATTACGAACGGAAATCGGCGGGTACGGGGGAAAAAGTGGAGTTCACGGAAGATGCGCGCTGGCCCTTTTTTACGGTGGCCGCCCTCCTCTGCTCCACCTATGTGCTCGTCTCGATCTCGCGCATCATTCAGGGACAATTCTACTACAATGTCTTTTTCAATCGAAGCATGGAAGACTTTGTCGTCGATGCCAGTATCCGCGCCTACTACTTCGACACAGGGCTCGGTTGGCACGCGCCAGAATACCCACTTTTCGCGCTAACCCTCCGCATCGGTTTTGTCTTTATTACAATAGCAGAGCTCGTTGCGCCATTGGCCTTCATTTGGCCGAAGTTTCGCTGGTTCTTCATTCCGTTTATGATCTCGTTTCACGCGCTCAGCCTCGTGTTCATGAACATCTTCTTTTTCGACGACATGCTGCTCTACCTCGTCCTCATTGATTGGGATCGTCCGCTGAAGCCGTGGATGAAAACGGTTCTGAGCGGGCGGCTCCCGACCTTCGAGTCTCTTCTCGGCCCGTCGACCCCGCCCTTCGCCGAGCAAGATGCCGAGCAGCGTGACTCGTCCGCCCTTTCCAGTTAGTCTTACGCCTCCCATGGCGACACCCTTTCACCTCAAATCCACCACCACCGAGATCCAGGAACGATTCGATAAAGACGTCGATCGGTTCAGCAATCTGGAGACCGGCCAGCTAGCCACCATGGACGCGGCGCTGGTGCTCGATCTTGTCGCCTGTAGTGCCAGCGCGTACCTGAAGCCGGGTGATCATTTGCTCGATCTGGGCTGCGGTGCGGGCAATTTTACGCTGCGCGTTCTTCAGCAACGCCCCGGATTACACTGCCAGCTCGTCGATCTCAGCCAGCCAATGCTCACCCGCGCAGAGGAGCGACTCCACGCCGCCCAGTCCGCCGCGTCGTTTATATGCACGCAATCCGATTTGCGCCAGCTGCAAATCCCGCCGAAATCGGTCGATTGCATACTCGCCGCCGCTGTTCTCCACCATCTGCGCGAGGAATCGGAATGGCAGTCGGTCTTTCGCAATCTTCACGCATGTCTGAAGCCGGGCGGACGCGTTTATGTGTTCGACTTAATGCCGTCTGACATCGCCGATCTCGGGGATCTCTCTTGGCAACGTTACGGCGAGTATTTGACTCAACTCCGCGACTCCGCTTATCGCGATCTCGTATTCGAGTATATCGACCGCGAAGACACGCCTCGTTCACTTCACTTTCAAATTGAGTTGCTCAAATCGGTCGGTTTTTCGACCTGGGACGTGCTGCACCGAAACGCCATCTTCGGGTGCTACGTCGCAGGCGTCTCTTTGAACACGCCCTAATTATCGACGCCCATCCGTATAATATGGGCTAATACATCGCTCGAAAATCTTCTCTAGACCCATCATCCATTCTGCGCGATTCTCTACCTCCGTGCAACGGGCCTTTCAGAAGCTTTACCGAGCCCTCGCCGAGCGCAGCCAAGCTCTGGTGCGGTCCTGCGCGTCCCCGGACGGCATCGATATGATCGGGTTCGCGTTACGGAACTGGATCACGAGCATGGTGGCCTTCTACATTGCGTGCGCGGCGCAATTGGAATCGCCTCACTGGGCGTGGTTAACCGTGTGGATCGTGGCGCAACCGACGCCAGGAATGGTCCTCTCGAAGAGCCTTTACCGGGTGATCGGCACGGTATCGGGCTGTATTCTCGCGATCATCCTCATCTCCTGTTTTTCACAAACGCCGGAGTTCTTCGTCCTGGCACTGGCCACGATCGTCGGGGGCTGCACGTGGCTCTCGCAAATGCTCACGAACTTCCGTGCTTACGCCACCGTTCTCGCCGGGTACACCGCGGGAATCGTTGCCGCTGACGCGATCAATTCCCCGCAAGATGTCTTCTACATCGCGATGGCCCGCAGCTCGTGCATCATCATCGGAATCATGACCTCGGTGGTGATCACCGGGTTCTTCGCGCCTCACCGCGCCAAAGATGAAACGCTGGCGAAAATCCGACAAGCGCTCGTACTGGCGGCCAAGCGCGCCGTCTACTCGTATAAGGCGGACAATCACGTGCGCC
Source organism: uncultured Verrucomicrobiae bacterium (assembly GCA_963743595.1). Taxonomy (GTDB): domain Bacteria; phylum Verrucomicrobiota; class Verrucomicrobiia; order Methylacidiphilales; family UBA1321; genus CAVURW01. The sequence goes on along the minus strand of CAVURW010000014.1, from coordinate 134,161 downwards.
TGCAGATCGGCAAGGAATTGATCACGCGATGCATCGCGCTCGACACACTCATCGAGTACGCCGCCGCTGAATCGGCCTCGTTTCGCTTGCAGGCGAACAATGCGCGAAGCCTCATCGCGCACATCCTCGGCATTGTTTCAGCACGACGTGCGCTGGACGCCCATCTGATCCGTTGCGGTTGGCCCCGGCATAACCTGCTCAACGTTTTTCATGAAGTGATTATCGACTATTTGAACGAGATGCCGGAGCGCTTGGAGCACAATCGCATCGATAGCCTGCTCGATGAAATCCGGCAGATCCGCGACCAACTCAAACGACTTCACCCGGAGGCGGAAACGTCCAATATGTCCGAGCTCGTCTCGGAGCGCTTTGTCATTGATCGCCTCGAAGATCTGATCGATCACATCATCGGCGCGCTCACCGATTGGAACGAGATTCTCCACGATCGCCACGATAAGACGCCGCTGCTGACGCTCAATTTCCATCGCGACCTCAGAGCCGCCCGGATCAATGCTCTGCGCGCTTTCGTCGCCGTTTCCGCAACCGGCGCTTTTTGGATTGCCAGTGCCTGGCCGGATGGGCCGGGTGCGCTCATCTTCGTAGCGATTTTGACCAGCCTTTTTGCTGCACATCCGAACCCCGATCGAGTGGGTTGGGCGTTCTTCAAAATCGCTTTTTTCGCGGCACTCGCGGCATTGATCTGCAAGTATGCCGTATTGACCTCAGTCGCGAATTTCGAGACAGGAGCTGTGGTGCTGGGCTTGTTTCTCATCCCGATGGGGCTGTTTATGGCGTTCCCCCGCACCAATGCATCTGCGATTTCATTCTCGCTTGTTTTCCTCAATTTAACTCAGCCCGCCAACCCGATGACCTACGATCTGGCCGGCTCGATCAATACAGCGGTGGCGACGCTCGTTGGCATTTTCTTCAGCACGGTCGCCTATGTGCTCATCTACCCGCCCGATCCCGAAGCCGCCCGGGCCTACGTGACCTACCGAATCCGAATCGGACTCCAGCTCATTGCCGAGCGCCAACCCATTGTTCCTCGGTGGAACTGGGAGACCCGCATGTACGACCGCATTACCCGGCTCAATAATCCGCAAAATCTCTCCGGCACCTACACAGATGAATGGCTCGATGCCGGGCTGGGCGCACTTAACGCAGGAATTGAACTCATTCGACTACGCTACTGGTACGAGCAGAGTTCCGTTCCTCCAGAGCTTCGTGGACGCCTGGCCGAGGTCATCACCGCGTTTCGCCACTTTGAAAAGCAACCGTCCCGAGCTGAGCTTGAATTGCGCAAACAACTACAAGAAATGCCTGATCTTGATCCCGGCCTCCAATCGGAGCATCGCACCATCTGGGCGCGTATTTACGGAGCGCTTACCGAAATGGAACTCTATCTGGCGGCGCACCCTCGACTGCTGAGTAAGGCCTCGCTGACTTAGACCATGTATGCATATTAAAGAAATCGATATATTCGGCATCTTCATTTCGCCCTTTTCTGCGTATCTCATTGTGGCGAGTCTCGTCTTTTTTCCGGTTCGCATGGTCCTGGATCGGTACCGCATCGAGACGTGGTTTGCTCACAGACAGCTTGTCGACGCCTCTGTTTTTGTAATCATCCTGTGCCTGATCGGCCTCCTCTTTTAACACCACTTCCTACAACCATGACCGCCGCTCAACTCCGCATTCTTCGCACCTCCGGCCTCGTTCTTGTCGCCGCGATTCTCGCCTACCTCTTTTGGTGGCATTACGTCCGTTCTCCGTGGACACGGGACGGCCGCGTACGGGCGGAGGTGGTTCGCGTGGCACCGGAAGTCGCCGGGCGCATTGTGAAACTGGAAGTGGAAGACAACCAAACGGTGCATAAGGGCGATGTTTTATTCGAAATCGACCCCACCAACTACCAGCTCGCTCTCGCCCAGGCCAAGGCTGCTGTCGTCGCCCGAAAAGCTGATCTCGACATCGCCAACGCCAATTCCGCACGACGCCAGAAAGTCGGTCCGACCGCTGTCTCGGCGGAAGAACTGAGCAGTTACCTCTCGACCGCACAAAGTGCCAGCGCCGCCTATGATTCCGCAGTGGCGGCTGCAGACCTAGCCCAGGCAAATCTGGACCGCACGGTGGTCCGCTCTCCAGTAAACGGGTATGCTACGAACTTGACCCTACGCATCGGCGATTACGCCAATCCGGGCGTTTCTCTGCTGACCTTGGTCGATAGCGATTCGTACTGGATCGCCGGTTACTTTGAAGAGACCAAGCTGCCTTACATTCACCTCAATGATGAGGCACACATCGAGCTGATGGGCTGGAACGAGGAAATATCGGGCCACGTGGAGAGCTTCAGCCGTGCAATCGCCGATACCAATAGCGAAAACAACTCCGAAGGACTCGCCAACGTGAACCCGATCTTCACTTGGGTGCGCTTGGCACAGCGTATTCCCGTGCGGATCCATATTGATAAAGTGCCCGATGGCGTGAATCTCGCCGCAGGCCAAACCTGCACCGTCGTGATTACACCTGCGCGCAAGTAAGCGGACAGCATTTCCGGGTTGTATTACTCTCTCGAAAACAGTGAACACGCGGTCTTGACCGGACTGGCACGGGGCTCCAACTTCATGGGTGCCATGGAAACCTCTTCCGACGCTGAGATCTCTCCGCAAGACGAATTCGGTTTAGCCATTTTCTCTGAGTATCGCCTGCTCGGCGGTGAACAAATTCTGGAATTTCGTAAGAAGGAATTCTCCATCGTATCGGCTCAACGGACGCTGGATCTCTCGCTCTATTTTCCCGACTACCTCCACTCCTACGATGATCAACGGGCAAAGGTCATCCACGCTGCGGCGTCCAGTTTGATCGAAGGATATCCGGGTGAAAATTTTGGCAATTTCGCCAATGATCTCCTTCCGTGCGTTCGTGAGCGCTTTTATTTCGACACCTACTGTCTGAAGCAGCGGTTAGAGACTGGCGTGGATGTGCAACCGCCATTCCCCGGCATTCCAGTCACCGAGTTTCACACCGCCTACGTGGTTCTCGACAACGCCTCCACGATCAAATTTCTTACGAACGAGATGTTGGCGAGCAAGGGCAAGAAGATGGGCGAAGCGTTTAGCATCGCGGTGAAAAACCTGACTAAAATCTCGTCCTCACCACTCACAAAGATCGAGCCGGGAGTGTTCCGCGCGACTTGGTCGGACGGCTATGGGCCCTGTCGACTTCTCCTGAAGGGATTGTTCACCTCACTGCCGGTGAAGGGTGCCCCCGTGGTTGCTATCCCGAATCGCGATACCGTTTTTGCGACCGGCTCCGAAGAGCTTGAAGGGCATTCCGGTTTTTTCGAGCGTGTGGTGGAGGCGCTGGATAATCACCGGTGCTTGACTCCCCACCTGCTCACGTGGAAAGACGAGCGTTGGATCACTTGGATTCCGCCCGAGGAATCGCCGCGTTATAATGATCTGATGGGATTGCGCAATGCATCCTTGCGAGACAACTACAACGCGCAACAACAGATTTTAGAGGACATCTTCCGCAAAGAGAAAAACTCCATTTATCCCGCCACCTACACCGCTGTTCGTAACAGTGTTAACGATCGCGCCATGTCCTACTGTGTCTGGCGACGTGGCCACCAAATCCTCTTACCCAAAACCGACTTCATCATGTTTAGTGAAGGCGAAAACCCGGAGCAACAACGCACCATCTGCATGGCGGCTTGGGACGAGGTGGTCGAGAGCGTGGGGCATTTGATGCAAGTTCAGCCGAATCTTTTTCCGAAGCGCTTTCACGTCGACGCATTCCCCAATATCGAAACGCTACAGAAGCTCGATGTCCGGTTTCGGTAAACCTACGTAGGCGGCTGCAGTTGCCAAAATGGTTTGAGTATGCAGTCGTGCGGTGAAACCGGGAGTCTTATTGTACCCGCCGCCGTACAGGACGACGAGTTTCGCTGGGGTCGCGCGAATCCAACCTAGCACAAGTCGATCCCGCTCCCGCATCTGTGCCGTGGAAAGGCGCATCTGACCGAAGAGATCGTCGACGTGGCAATCGGCCCCCGAATTCCAAAAGATCAGCTCCGGTTGAAACGAGTCGATTGCGCCCGGCAGAGATTCCGTCAGTGCTTTCAAGTAATCGACGCCCTCCACCTGCCGGGGCAGAGGCACATCGAGCGTGCTCGGTGGTTTTTCAATTGGATAATTGCGCCCGCCATGAATGGAATAGGTAAACACGTCCGGATCATTCGCAAAGATCGCTGCGGTGCCATTACCGTGGTGGGCATCGGTATCGATCACCATAAACCGCCGCAGCGGTGTGGTGACCCGGAGCTCATGAATCGCCACAGCCACGTCGTTTAAGACACAATAACCGAGGCCACGCTCTGGAAACGCGTGATGAGTTCCGCCGCCTAGATTGCAGGCGACGTGGTCGATACGCGCGGCATTTGCAGCGAGCACCGTTGCCGAGGTCTCCAGCCAACAGCGGCGCAAGAGATTCGGCGACCACGGCAGGCCGAGCCGGTAAAGCTCGTCCGGAGAGAGTTGGCCCGATTCGATACTGCTTAGATATTTTTCCGAATGAACACGCAGCAGGCTGGCAAAATCGATCAACTCGACTGGTGGAAATTCCGCTGTCGAACATTCCCGTTCAATTGCCACTCGCGATTCTCGAAATTTCTCCATAGGAAAAGGATGGTTTACCGGCAAGGGCAAAAAATAGTCGGTATGTACGAAACATTTCATAGAGAAATTCGTCGGAACCTGCTAACAATCACCCAGTTACGAAATGAGGTCCAGACTCATTCGGGCCTTTCACAATTGAAATATGGGGGCGGTTTTTCGTCCTTGGAAGTTCAGGAGAGGTCATATACGCTATAAGGTGGCGAGGACTAAAGTTCATTTATTAACTGGACTTTGATTTAGCTGGAGAAGAGCTCGATTTTAAAATACGTATGTTGAAAAGCACTAAGGCGGTTTTTGTTTTCAGTGTCTTCGGGTTGCTCCTTGCGAGCGACCGACTCTTCGCTGAAGATGAGCAGAGCCGGTACGTTACGGCGTGGCTGGAGATCGAGAACGGATTCAGTCTTAAGGACTCTAAGGATTACCGTGGTGCCTATGCACGCTTTCACGATGCCTACGATCGCCTGGTGCAGATCAAGCGGATCGATCCCACGTGGGAACAAGCGATGGTCGCGGCACGGATGCGCGATTGCCAATATGAGATCAGCGTACTGCCTGACTTGATTAAGACTCAGCCGACTCCTGCTCCGACAAACGTAGCCCCTCCCGCTCAGGGCGATCAGGCTCAGCCACTTCCTCCGGTGCCCAATTCTGACGCGTACGATGAGCTTCAGCGCCGGTATTCTGCCCTGCAATTCATGAATGACCGAGCCATGGTGCGGCTCGATTCGGCGATCAAAGCGTTTCAGTCTCTCCAAAAGCAGTCGTACACACAAAACTCGCAGATCAACGATTTGTCGAGCCAACTGGCCAACGTCAAGAAGCAGCTCCAGGACGCACAAAATCAAAAGCCGTTGGTGGATGAGACTCAGGTCAATGCTTTGTCGGCGGAGAACAAGGTTCTGAAGGACCAAGCGGAGCAGTTGCAGGCACAGATCAAAACGTTGACGAGCGGCGGTGGCGCCAACGCATTACTGACTCAAGTGGAAGGTCAGCTCAAAGATGCGCAGGACCAACTTGCTCTTTCGCAAAAGGAAAAGCAGGCGCTGGATGATCAGAATAAGTCGCTGCATCAACAGCTGGAAGAGAGCATCGCCAAGCTCGATACGGCTAACAAAAAACTCGCACAAGAACCAGCGTTGGAACGCGAAAACCTGATGTTGCGCTCGATTCTGCAAAAGCAATTGCAGGATGAAGACCGGCGCACGGCGGCGAAGCGTTTGGCTGAGGAAGAATTCCAGAAGCTCCGTGTGCAATCGAAGAAGCTGAAAGAGCAGATGGAGATCATCACCTCGCCTGCGGTCGCTCTGACCACGGAGGAGCGCGATTTGATTAAACAAATGTCGATGCCCACGCTGCCGCTCGATACGCCAACTGATGTGCCTCATCCCGATTTCTCGGTCGCGCAACTGACCCCCAGTCCGACGCCTGCCGCAGCTCAGGTGGCCGCCACGGCGATAACGCAGCCGCCGGATGCGCAACCCCCCACACCTGCGGTCGCCTCGCCGAGCCCGGAAGCCATGGCGCAGACCACGCCTTCCGCCGGTCCATCGCCTGTGCCGAGCACCGCCCCTGTCGCGCTGGACACGCCTGCTCCTGTTCCTCAGCCGACCCTGCCGCCGGCGACAGTCGCCGATAACCCCACTCCGACGCCCGCCCCTCTGGTAACGACGGCACCGATGGTCGCCGATAACCCCACGCCAACTCCGGTGCCCACGCAGCAGCCCGCGACTCAACCGGATACCACGACGCCCGCTCCCGCCGCTGTGGTTAATGCGACCCCGCAACCGACCCCGGATCAAGTGGCGATGATGACGCCGACGCAAGCGCCCGTGGTTGTCGAAACGACCCCGACACCCACCCCGAATCCCGAGGACCTACAGCATCTGCCGACCATTCCCGATGACATGAAGACGCTGGCCCAGGAAGCGGCCGATCTTTTCAAAATGAACCGGTTCGATGAATCCGCGGCGCGTTATGACGAGATCATTTCCAAGTACCCAGAGAGCCTCTACGCCTGGAGTAATCTCGGGGTCGTCCGGTTCCACCAAGGCGAGTACGGTGAAGCTCGTAAGGCGCTGCTCCAGGGAATCAAGCTCTGCCCGACCGATTCCCTCTGCCATCGGAACCTGGGAATCGTTTACTACCAAATTCGCAGCTATGAAGCGTGCATCGATGAGCTGACCCAGGCCATCGCGATTGATCCCACAGATGCATTGAGTCATTATGTTCTCGGTCGTGCCTGCTATGAAAAAGGTTGGGTGGAAATGTCTGAAAAGCACGTTCAGCATTCCCTGGATTTGAACGACCAACAGGCGGAAGTTCACATGTTCTTGGCGCTTGTTGAGGCCAAAGATCCGGCCAAGATCGACGATGCTCAAAAGCATTATCGTAAGGCGATTGATTTGGGTTCCACGCGGAATGATCAGTTGGAAAAACTTCTGAAAATGTAGTTTGATTCCTAAGAGGTACAACCGCCCCTATGTTGATTTCCCGGCTTCTTACTCCCAACCAGATCAAACTGAATCTGGAAGAGCGAGGTCAATCGGAGGCCATTCGCGAAGTAGCGGTGCTTTTGAAAGGACATCCTTCGGTTGTGGAATTCGAAGCCTTTTACCAGGAGCTCCTTGCCCGGGAAAAAGTCGAGACGACGTGCGTTAATGAAATCGCATTTCCTCACGCCCGCACCGATCATTTGAAGGCGATGGTTCTAAGCGTCGGTCGCAGCGAAAAGGGAGTGTGGTTTGAGAATTCAGGGCAGAACGTGCGGCTGGTTTTCGTTATCGGCACGCCCAAGCGCATGGTCACGGAGTACCTCAGCGTGGTCGGTGGATTGGCCCGCCTGATTAAAGACGATAACGTGAAGGGGCAATTGCTCCGCGCGACCACATCCGAAGAGTTTCTAGAAGTCATTTCCCGTACCGAGACGCGGTAGAGTAGCGGTTCCGGGTAACATCGTGTATAGTCGAGGGCTTGATGTCGACGGCAGCGAAGCTTTTTGGAAAGTGGTGGGAGGACCGTCGACTTCGTCGGCCTGAATCGACGCGCACGGGGACACTGACCCATTTCCCGAGCTCCACGCACGGCTTTCTGCTGAGCGGCTGGTTTCTGCAATCGCCCCATCATCCGTTTCTGGTGGTTGTGCCGAACGTGAAGGTGCAGGAGGAACTGGCGAGTGATCTGACGGCGTGGGGCACCAGTTGTCTGGTGTTTCCGCCCACGGAACGGCTGGCCGAAGGAGCCTCACCGAACGCTGAGACTGAGGCGGAGCGCTTCCAAGTGCTCGAAAAGCTCGGGCCTGCGTTTCAAGGCGTGGTTCTAATCGTGCGCCGGTCACTTGATGAACACTTGCCCGCCTTAAAGAGCCTGAAAGAGCATTGCCTCATAATGGAACGAGGTCGTGCGATTCCCCGAGACGAATTCGTGAAACGCATGGTTGCCGCTGGCTACACACGCGAGGCGATGGTGCAAGATCGCGGTCAATTCAGCGTGCGTGGGGCGGTGCTGGACCTCTATCCGCGCGAGGCGATGGTCCCGCTGCGGACGGAGTGGGAGGACGATGAGCTGATCTCCATTCGCGAATTCGATCTCGACACCCAGCGCTCGATTCAGCCGCTCAAAAAGCTGGAGGTCCGCCTAGCTCCGGAGTCGGGTGAATCCGATTCAGCGAACGCGGAGACGGCAACGGTTTACGATTACCTGCCGCGAAGTGTGCAGACGTTTTCTATCGGCGGCGACGATGATCTTGCCGAGGCTTCCTTTGAGGAGAGTCGACTCTGCTCGGAGTTTATCGGGCACGATTTTCTCCACGCCTCGAAGACCGATTTCATTTTGCAAGAACAGCGTCGCGAACGGTTCCTGGATCATCTGCGGGACTGGGTAGACGAGGGATGGAGCGTGTTCGTGTTTTCACAAAACGAGGGCGAACAAAAACGGCTCACAGAAATCGTGACCGAAGCGCAAATCGACCCGGAATCGATTCAATTTGATATTCGCCCCGTCTTACGCGGTTTCGTCTGGATCGGCGGCAAGATCGTCGTACTGGCGGATGCCGAGATCTTTGGTCGATATCAAACGCTAACCACCCAGCGAAAACAGGAACGGCTCGTTTCGATGCGTAGCCAGCATCAGGCGCTCGATTTTTCAGAGATTCAAGATGGCGATTACGTTGTGCACATGCACCACGGCATTGCGCTCTACAAAGGGACCACCGAGCTGCCCGGTGCGATGGGTTCTGGTGATGAAGGGCGCGAGGTACTGGTTCTGGAATTCGCCGAAAAAAGCATCCTCTACGTGCCCATGGAGCAGGCGTTTTTAGTGACGAAATATGTTGGCGTGGGCAAGCGGCACCCGGCACTGGATACGATGGGCGGTGCACGCTGGGAACGGGCAAAGATCTCGACCCAAAAAGCTGTCATGGACTATGCTGCGCAGCTCATTTCGGTGCAGGCAACGCGGGAATCGCAGGTCGGCTACACGTTCCAGTCTGACACGCCGTGGCAGCAGGAATTCGAGGACTCTTTTGTTTATGAAGAGACCGAAGATCAGATGCGCGCCATCGTGGAGACAAAGCTCGACATGCAACGTGCGCGCCCGATGGATCGGCTGATTTGTGGCGATGTCGGTTTCGGAAAAACCGAGGTGGCGATTCGCGCGGTTTTTAAGGCGATTCAAGAGGGAAAGCAGGCGGCGTTTTTGGCGCCGACCACGGTTCTGGCGGAGCAGCACCTCAAGACCTTGCGCGAGCGCTACGCGGGTTACCCATTCCGCGTGGAATGCCTGAACCGGTTGCGCTCGGCGAAAGAGGAGCGCGACACTCTGGAAGGCTTAAAGAATGGGAGTGTGGATGTGGTGGTGGGAACCCATCGACTTCTCTCAAAAGATGTGAGGTTTAAGTCGTTGGGGCTAGTCATCATCGACGAAGAACAGCGGTTTGGCGTCAAACAAAAGGAGAAATTCAAGCAGCTTTTTCAACTCGTCGACGTGCTGACGCTTTCGGCAACTCCCATTCCCCGCACCCTCTACCTCTCGCTAACCGGCGCTCGCGACATGAGCACCATCGAAACCGCACCGCCCAATCGCCACCCCGTCGAAACGATGGTTTGCCCGTACGATGAACGGATCATACGGGACGCGATTTCACGGGAAATGGAACGGAGCGGCCAAGTCTACTTTCTGCACAACCGAATCAGTTCATTGCCGGATACGGCGGAGCGAATCCAGGCGCTCGTTCCGAAAGCGAAAATCGTCATCGGTCACGGGCAGATGGAGCCGGACGAGCTGGAAGATGTGATGACACGGTTCATTGAGGGGCGCGCCGATATTCTTCTCTCCACCACGATTATTGAAAGCGGCATCGATATTCCCAATGCCAATACAATCATCATCGATCGCGCAGATCGATTTGGATTGGCCGATCTGTATCAATTGCGTGGGCGCGTCGGTCGAGCGCATCACCGGGCGTATGCATACCTTTTCTTGCCCCGCTCGCTACTGCCCGCAGGAGAAGCCCGCAAGCGTGTCTCAGCGATCAAACAATACACGCAGCTCGGCTCGGGTTTTAAAATCGCCATGCGCGATCTGGAGATTCGCGGTGCCGGGAATCTGCTCGGAACGGCACAGAGCGGACACATCACCGCAGTCGGGTTCGATTTGTACTGCCAACTGCTCAAGATGGCCGTCGCGAAAATGAAGGGGGAGAAAGCGGGGCGATTGATCGAAACCAAGCTGGAGTTCGATTTCCTCGTGTGGTCCGAGAGCGACGAAGATACGCGGGCAGGGAAGTATGGTGCGTTTTTGCCGCGCAGTTTCATGAGCGAAACCCGGTGGCGCATGGAGGGCTACAAGCGCTTGGCGGAGACCAGCAACGTGAAGGAGTTGGAGGTCATTCGCCAGGAATGGCGGGATAAACATGGCAAATGGCCGGAAACGGTGGAGCGATTGCTGCTTAGTACTGCCATCAAAATCCAGGCCTCCCAGGCGCGCATTGTCCTGGTGGAGACGCAAGGTGAGAAGCTGATGCTGCGCCAAGGGCAAGATTACGTTATGGTAGGCGGCAAGTTTCCACGCTTGACCGAGCAAAAGCCACTCCGTAAGCTAAAGGAGATTTTAGCATGGATCGACTCCTTGCTTGAGAAACGTCGATAACCGAGTCGTGAATTTTAATTCCCAGCGCCAGATAAACACATTATTCCGAGGCCCAATCATCACGAGCGTGATGATTTTGTGCTTCATTTGCCTGGCAGGAAATCCCGTGCACGGCCAGCTCATGGTGGATGGGATTCGAGCGCTCGTGGATGATCAGGTGATCACGAATTTGGAAGTGAAACAGGCCGCTGCGCAGACGGTGCGCATTCTTGAGCAAAACTATCACGGGCCCGATCTCCCCTCGCGCTTGCAAGACGCGGAGCTAAACGCGCTCAAGGCATTAATTGAGACGAAACTGATTTTGACTGAGTTTAAACGGTCCGGCGGGCAGATCCCGGAAATCTACATCAACCAACGACTGGATGACACGATTCGCAACGATTACAACGGAGATCGTGTGGCGTTCATTAAGACGCTGGAAGCGCGCGGCATAACCATGTCAAAAGCTCGAAAAGATATCGCAGATAGTACCATTGCGGTTTACATGCGCAGCCGACAGGTGGGCCAGGCAAGCTTGGTTTCCCCCTATCAAGTGGAGAAGTATTACCAGGATAATTTAAAGAAATACACCACCGACGAGCAATTGGATGTGAGCAAGATTTTCTTAACGAAATCGGCCACGCCCAGCTACAAAACCGGCCCGAACGGACAGCAGATCGCTTACGATCCGAAACGGGAATTGGCCGATCAAATCGTGAGTCAACTCTATGCGGGTGCCAAGTTTGAAGATCTAGCCAAGCAGTACTCTGAGTCCGACGATAAAGATGCTGGTGGTGAAATGGGCATGCGCACAAAAACCGGCGTCAATGCCTTGCGCGAAGACTTGTGGGAACCGCTGATTAAGTTGCAGCCCGGCCAATTTACGGATGTCATCGAGACGGCAGATGGTTACTACTTCATTTTGAAACTAAATGATCGCAAGCTTCCGTCGATCGCTAAGATCGAAGAGGTTCGCCCAGATATCGACGCAGCCGTTCTGGAAGAGGAGCAGCAAAAGCGATATGAAGATTGGCTGGACCGGTTACGGGCGAAGGCTTATATCAAAATCTTTTAGCTGGGTGAGGAGAAGTTCACTTGTCAGTGTGGCGTTCGATTGCTAATTCACATGAATGTGGAAAGTTCGGCTACTGCTGGCTATCGTGTTCTTTTTAGTACTTGGGGTGGGCTGGTACGGCCTCCACGAGTACTATCGCGTCTTTAAGTACGTAAGCTCGGAGGAGGTTCGCTCGGAATTTGAGGCACAGCTCTCGAAAGCCATAGGTGGACGGGTTCACATCGCCGATATTTTTTACGATTACCGCGGTTCGATTAATGTCATCGATACGGAAGTGGATACGCTCGGAACAGGCGTGCAGCGGCTGAAGGTGCGCATCCCCAAGATCTCGTTTCCATGGAGCTGGACCAACCTCTTAACCGGCAGTGTCGTTAAACTAGACGAGATTCGAATTTACGCGCCGCGCTGGATTTTGACTCAGGAACCGGTGGCCGGTTACTATGGAGATGACGGCTTGCCGGTGGATGGTTTGCCCGTTCCGCCACCGCCTCTAGGCACAATTGTGGATGGTGTCGATTACCCGCACCTCTCTTCTATCGGCTGGGATATTAAACTGGACCGAATCAAGATCGTGGAGGGGACGATTACCCTGAATGACGATAAGGGACGCGAGTACGCAAGCATTCAACACATCAATGCTGAGGGCGAGTGCCACTTCCCGACGGGTGGCAATTTTATCCTGAACGACCTGCCCTGCACAGCCGAGAGCGCCAGCTTCGATGGAACCGGGTTCACCTGCACGAAGCTGGTGTTTAAGTCGAATCTACAGTCGAACTACGATTTAAAGATCGAGAATTGGACCGCCGAATCGCCTTTTGGTGCTTTGAATGGCGACCTGGAATTGCCGAGCGTCTTTACCCGCGCTGATCTTGCGGAGCACCTGAAAGTGCGTTGCCCCACGTGCAACTACAGTGCGCTGGCCGCGTCAATCGGCATGGCCCCCGGCTTGTTTGCCGAGGCGAGTAATCTCTGCGTGGCCAGTGATTGGAATGGCTGGGGGCTGAACACGTTGACGATTGTTTCCCAGGTGAGCCTGACCGACGGGCGGCTCGCGGGCAGACCGACCCTTTTCCTGCCTCTTAGCGCACTGCAGACGGACGAGATCAACCCGATTTCCGCGCAGGGTGAAGTGGTGACCGAGTTGAAGTACTCGCCGAAAGCACAGGTGACCACGCGGTTTAAGGATTTCACCGTGCATTTGGTTCTTCCGGGCAACAAACTCGCTCCGTTCCTCGACTCAAAAGGAACCGGCTCGATTGACTACACTGGCCACCAGGTCTCCGCCGTCTTTGATTTACCGCTGGCCAACCCGAAAGTCGCCGCGCTCATCGGCAGTAAGGTCGGCATCAAGAAACTGGCCGATGTGTGGCATGTCCAACTGACCGGCCCTTCACTGGAAGAGGTGATGTGGAAGACCTACGAGATTCCGGCTCCTGTTCCCGTGCAGGTCGTGAAACCCGGTCTGCACCCCGTTCCTACTGCGCCCCCAACCGCCCCGTCGACCTCAACACCGGCCCCACATCATAAAAAGCACCATTGACCTGTGGCACTTGCCGATGTGATTTTAGTGGGGATGAACCGCAAGCACCGTAACGTTCTCACTATCAACAGGTTCCTCCATGTCGAGACACCGACCCCGCCAAGCGACGTGATTAGCGAGCATGAACCGAAAGCACTGTAACATCCTCACTATCAACAAGTTCCTCCATGTCGACCTTGTGGAGACATCAGTAAAAATCAGAACGAGAGACCTTCTGATTGCCGTTCCTTTGGAACTCTGACGGCTGGGGTGGTGGACCTGGCACTTCGGACGGCTTATCAGCCGCCTCATACCAGGCTTTTATACGGATCGCGCCTTTGGCGCTCAATAGAATCGACCTCAACCGGTTCGTGAGGGGGGGTGAGACATCAGTAATGATTAGGATTATTGCTCCGTTGGAACTCTGACGAATCGGGTGTTCGTGTGTCTTTTGGCTTTAGGCCCAGCGGGCCGGCGTCAACGTAGCCTGGGTCGGAGGTCGGGCGGAGACCGACCGAAGGCCCAGGTTAATGCCCATACGAAGCGGGCTGGAGGCACGCGTCTCGTTTTTACTGAGTCGGGAGTTTCCGCAAGTCAATCGTGTTCGAAAAAAAGGTTCGCTATCAAACAGTTTTACGCGAGCTTACAGCCCGCAAGCGCTTGTTTGATGGTAACCCAGGCCTTCGACCGTCTTCCCAGACGGTCTGCTACATGGGCTTAACATGAGGCCGTCCCTTCGGGCCTAGAGACAGGGAGCATTTTGAAGCGAAAGGTGCTCCTGGGAACTATCGGCGAAAGACCGCATTATAAACACCAGAAAGGCGTGATTCGTTGGGAATATCCTCAACCAATCACGCCTTTGAGTCAGAAACTCGTCGGATTACTTGCCGATGGTTTTGTCGTCAGCGTCGAGCCAATCGAACAGAGTCGTTGTGGCGGGATCGAGGTTCAGCTTGGCGCATTCGCCTGAGAACCATTCTTTACGCTCGGGATCGTTGTAGGGGCTTCTGGCGATGAAACCTTCGTTAAATGCCTTGATTTCTTCTGCCGTCTTGGGCGTTCCTGCGGCGTTGAACCATGCCACGATTTCTTCGTCGGATGCGCCCTTTTCGACAACGGCTTTGAACTGATCGCCGGTGATATCGCCCTTAAATCCGAAGAGGAATTTATCGAGCGGACAATCGAAGTGAAAATCGCCAATGTTGCCATTGAGAAGTGCACGGCATTTGTCGGTGGTGCGGGCCAGGATGACGTAGCCGCCGAGGAGTTCGCGGGGGCTGCGGGGAGCTTGTTTAGTGAGGTCGAGTGAGGTGGTCATAGCCAGTACGCTACAGGCGGGTTCCGACTTGTCAAAGGTTCCACCGTTATTTCCCGCCAATATGCTGGAGCGCCTCGCTGCCGCGCTGCACCAGTGAGGAGGCTGGGGTCGTGTCGTCAGATGCGGTTGTGCCGTGATTCGCGGCCTCGCGAGTCACTTTGAGCCGATCTTGCGAGACCCATTCATCGTCCACAGAGGGATAATCGTCGTAATGCACGTAGCAGAGGCCGAGTCGATTCTTTAAAACGGTGGCAAGATAGACGGTGTTATCGCCCTCCTCGTCCGACTTCACGTCCACACGCGAGCCGGTGGGGACCACCTTCGGATGAAGCGGGCGAATATCGTTCGCATTCACCCAGCAATTCTCGGACGACTCGTAATCGGCCCACGTCACGAAGAACCGGTCACCGCCGTTCTTCAGAATCTTCGCGCGGTACCAGGTTCCATCGTCGCGCGCTTCACACCACTCGCCCACACGTGCGTCCTTCGCGGCCACCTTCTCGGCGAGTACAAAGTCGCGGGTAACGCTCCCGGCCGTGTACGAGCTGGAGAGCTGTTTTTCCGCGTAGGCCATCTCGATATTTGTGTAGGAAGCGAGTTCGCCGAATGTGATTTGGCCGTCGCTGTTCAGATCGAGCATGGGATTGCCCTTAAGCGCATCGACAATGCAATTCGTGAACGTCCATTCCCCGGTGCTGGACGAGGTGGCGCGTGAGCTGGTCAGCACGCCGACGCCGAAGGGCTCGTGCCGTTTTTCCACCGCGCGAACCAGCCCGCCGGAGTAACAGCAATCGGCCAAAAGCAAGACCTGCGCACCATGGAAATGTTGCTCTACCGAATCGATCATATTCGAGACCGGCCAATCGGACTTCGTGTCGTATGTGAGGAAGCTGATCGTACGCGCGTCGGTGTCCGTGTCTCTCGAACCGTGGCCCGTGTAGTAAAAGATGAGCGTGTCGCCAGACTGGGCATGTTCGAAAAAGGGCCCCATATCTTGGTCGATCTCAGCCTTGGTAGCCCGTTTATCTTGGAGATAGAGGATGTGGTTGCGGGGCACACCGCGCTCCTTAAAAGCAGCAATCATTTCGGCATCGGGGCGACCCGCTTGCGGCCAGGAAGCGAGATCAGGATCGTCCGTGACGACAAGGCCGACCGCGAAAATCCACGTGTGGGCCGGATCAAAATGCTCTTGCGCACGAAGCGGAAGTGCGAGGCAGACGAAGAGCAGGAGCAGGCAACGCCGGAAGGTCATAACGGTGCGGGATTTTAACTAGGCTGAGCTATTTAGGCGAGCTTGTAAAAAGCGAGCCTCCAAAAGAACCGTTTTCGAGTCCGCTCAGCTCATGGACTCAATTATCTCTTTGGCTTGGGCCAGACCCAGACCTCGATTCTCATCGCGCAGCACCTTAATCGCTTGGATTTTTGTCCGGTAATCTTGGGCCAAACGACGAACTTTGTCGGATATCGCTAAACCGGGGTGGGAATTGATTGTCTGTGAACCGGGCATAGATGTGTCGAGCGCTTGACCTGCGGCGAGACGGCGATTCTCTTGGATCGCTTCCACTTGTCTCTTGGCCTCGGCCAGACCGATACCTGGGTTTTTCTGTCGCAATACTTTGATGGCTTCGATTTTCCGTGTGATGTCCGTGGCGAGTTGCTCCACGCGGGGCGATATCGTGAGAGGTTGGCTCGGTTTCCAGGGTTCGCGGAGTTCGGAAGTGCGTGCGCCAACCGTTGCCAGCCACGTAAAGAAGCTGCCTGCAAGGAAGCCAGCCACAAAGATTTCGATTTCCAGAGTGCTCATTCGAAAGAGTCTAACCGTTCTAGCGCTAGACTGCGATGACGAAACGTTCTGCGCAGTCGCCCAGCAGCAACCTTGAGGAGCCGTTTGTACACCGCCCCTTTTCGTTTGACACCATTCGGAGCTCTTGCACACTACTGGCCGAGTCTCTATGGCGGAACAATCTTCGATGCGTATTTTGGTAACTGGAGCCGGTGGGTTTATTGGAGGGCACTTAATCGCCGATCTCCGGAAGCAGGGGTTCACAAACCTGCGCGCTGTTGATCGAAAGCCGCTGGATCAATGGTATCAGCGCTTTGACGACGTCGAAAATCTGTCGCTCGACCTGCAAACGCTGCATGCCTGCGAAATCGCAACCCGCGACATCGAATGGGTTTACAACCTCGCTGCGGACATGGGCGGCATGGGCTTTATCGAGAACAATCGTGCGCTCTGCATGCTCAGTGTTCTCATCAATACCCACCTTCTGATGACCTCCCGTAAGCACGGAGTAAAACGGTTCTTCTTCGCCTCCTCCGCCTGCGTCTACAACGCCGATAAACAGCGGATAGCCGACCTGACGCCGCTGAAGGAAGAGGACGCCTACCCGGCCATGCCAGAAGATGGGTACGGCTGGGAAAAGCTTTTTAGCGAGCGCATGGCCCGCCATTTCCGCGAAGATTTTGGCATTCAAACAAGAGTGGGTCGCTACCATAATGTCTACGGACCCCACGGAACTTACGATGGTGGCCGCGAAAAAGCACCTGCGGCGATTTGTCGCAAAGTGATTAACGCGAAACTTAGTGGGAAGCATCAAATCGAAATTTGGGGCGACGGCCATCAAACGCGCTCGTTCATGTTTATCGAGGACTGCTTACACGGCACGCAGGCTCTCACGCGCAGCGATATCATCGAGCCGCTCAATATCGGCAGCAGCGAGATGGTGACGATCAACCAACTCGTCGATCTCGTGGAAGAAATTGCGGAAATCAAACTCGAGCGCTCCTATAATTTGAAAGCGCCCAAGGGTGTGAACGGCCGGAATAGTGATAACACGCTCATCCAAAAGCTGCTGGGCTGGGAACCTTCCACACCGCTTAAGGTGGGAATGAAAAAGACGTACGACTGGATCTACGACGAAATCCTTTCGGGCCGTTCTTCATCGCAGTACCATTGAACTGCTGCGCGATTCTAGTTGAGTTTCGCTCAAGGCGAGTTACCATAGTGTAAATGTTACAACACGGATTTCTCCGCGTCGCTGTCGTTGCCCCTGAACTTGAGGTCGCCAACGTCCACCGCAATACCCAACACATCGCCGCCGCTTTCTCACGCGCGGTCGAGCAGGGCGCTTCCGTCGTGCTCTTCCCGGAGCTCGCCTTCACCGGCTACACCTGCGGCGATCTCTTTTTCCAACGCGCCCTGCTCCACGCGGTAAAAGCCGAGCTTCTCGCGCTGGTCGAAAAGACGAAAAGCGCTCCGGCCTTAATGTGCGTGGGCCTGCCGCTCGAGCATGAAGGCCGACTCTTCAATGTCGCTGTCTTGATCGGTGCGGGCCGCATTTGGGGAATCGTTCCGAAGACCTTTCTGCCGAACACCTGTGAGTATTATGAACAACGCTGGTTCACTTCCGGGGCCTCGGCACGGTTCTCGGAAGTGCCGCTGGGCGATCACCACATTCCGTTCGGAACTGACCTGCTTTTCGATTTCCTGGACACCCCGAGCTGCCGAATCGGCGTGGAGATCTGCGAGGACCTGTGGGCCGTTCAACCGCCTAGCGGACCGCAAGCTCTGGCGGGTGCGAATCTCATTCTTAACCCCTCGGCGAGCACGGAGCTCCTGGGTAAAGCGCCCTATCGCCGAGAGCTTGTCTTGCAGCAATCGGCGCGTTGCTTAGCCGCCTATCTCTATGCCGCTTCCGGCCCAGGTGAATCGACCACCGACGTTGTCTTTGCGGGGCATTGTTTGATCGCGGAGAATGGCTCGCTTCTGGCCGAGACGGAGCGGTTCCAATTCGAGACGCAAATGGCTTTGCAAGACATTGATCTGGAGCGATTGAGCGCCGAGCGCCACCGCAACTCGAGCTTTGCCCAGGCGATCCCGCAAGCCGCGTTCCGCCACATTGCGGTGCGTATTCCACGTCAATCGTTTAGCGGGCCTCTACTGAGGAAAATCGCGCGTTTACCGTTCGTGCCTTCCGACCCGAAACGGCGTTCGGAAAGCTGCGCGGAGATTTTTCAGATTCAATCGACCGGGCTGGCCAAGCGGCTGAAGCATACGATGACGAAACGGGTGGTTATTGGAATCTCAGGCGGGCTCGATTCGACCCTGGCGCTGCTCGTCGCACGGCACGCTGTAGCTCGCGTGGGGCTGGAACCGTCGGCGATCCTTGGCGTTACCATGCCGGGGCTTGGAACCACCTCCCGCACACGGTCGAACGCCGAAAAGCTCACAGTCGGGCTCGGTGCAGAGTTCCTGGAAGTGCCCATCGCCGCCTCGGTGCTCCAACATTTTAAGGACATCGGACAAAGCCCGGAAGTGCACGATATCACGTTCGAAAATGCGCAAGCGCGCGAGCGGACACAAATCTTGATGGACATGGCCAATCAGCGCAGCGGAATTGTCCTCGGCACAGGCGATCTCTCGGAAGCGGCACTGGGATGGTGCACGTTTAACGGCGACCACATGTCGATGTACCACATCAATATCGGTGTGCCGAAAACGCTGGTGCGTTACCTCATCCAGTGGTGCTCGGAACAGCCCGCCTACGCGGAGGTGGCGTCGTTCCTCGTCGATATTCTCGATACCCCCATCTCGCCCGAATTGCTGCCGCCTTCCGCAGCAAAGGAGATCGCTCAAAAAACGGAGGAAGTGGTCGGCCCGTATGAGCTGCATGATTTCTTCCTCTACTGGATGATTCGCCACCAGTGCCCTGCAGATAAGGTCTATTATCTGGCCTGCCACGCGTTCGATTCCGGGTACACGCCCGAGGAGATCAAGCGCTGGCTCACGCTGTTCATCAAACGGTTCATCTCGCAACAATTCAAGCGCTCCGCAATGCCTGACGGACCCAAGGTCGGCTCGCTCGCACTCTCCCCCCGAGGCGATTGGCGGATGCCGAGCGATGCCTCAGCCGAGCTGTTTCTGAAATCGCTGGAACCGTGAGGCCAGCGTGACCAGCGTGACGCTGGACCCAGGCAACGTGACGTTGCATCCAACCAGCGTGACGCTGGACCCAGAAATGGACTCGCTGTCACATGCCTTCTGCCTTTAGGCCCATAGGGCCGGAAATACCTTAGCCCAGCGGTAACGAGCGTAGCGAGGCAACCCTGGTTAGCCCACAAAGGCGAGTGCAGGCTGTAGGCCTGCGTCAAAAGACTAAAGGGTGATTCGTCTTGAACTTTGACCTGAAACTCCTGAGCCGAAACATGTTCTATATCAAACATTTTGACGCGAGCTTACAGCCCGCAAACGCTTTGCGATAAGACCCAGGCCTTCGACCGTCTTACCAGACGGTATGCGACCTAGGCTGAACATGAGGCCGTCCCTTCGGGACTAAATGCAGGAAGGCATCGTCAAGCGAAAAGCACTACTGGGTCCAGCGTCACGCTGGCCTTCGGGCCTAAATGCAGGAAGCATTGTGAAGGTGTCAAGCGCTCGGGCCCTTCTGACAGCGTTACTCCGTCTTCGTAGCAATCCTGGCAATCAAGCACTCACTACTTCTTGAATCTTTGCCGCGAGCGCCTGAGCATTCCCAGCCGGAACGAGGTGAAGACCCGTTAGGCTCACGGGTAGACCGCAGTTTGGTGTCGCAATGACGGGAATGGAGGACGCCAGGGCTTGCAACAGCAATCGCGGCTGGTTCTCCACATGCGCTGGCAACACCACGACCGCAACCCCGCGCAACGGCTCCGACCGATCGGGCGACGATGACCAGGCTGAATCGAGCACCACGTGGTCGCCCCAGAAACCTGGCCGTTCTTGAGCGCGACCGAGTACCCGCACCGTTAGGCCCGTCTTCTCGAGAGCAGCACGCATTTCGTAAGCGCCCTTGCGCGCGAGAGCCGAGGCGGGAAACAGAATCGTCTTGGAGTTTGTTTTTTGTGACGAGGTCGCCTGCGGAAGGGTCCATGGAAGCAGCTCGATGTGATGTATCCCATGTTCGTGGAGAAACTCGGCTACGGCGGTGTGCGGCGTCAGCAGCAGATGCGCACCACGCAGCGCGTTCATCTCGCGATCCAGCACATGCCGGGGCAGGCGAAAGTCCTTGATCGTGGGTGAATCGGCGTAGAGCCGCGCGGCCAAATCGAGCTGTTCCTGGAGCATGAGCAACGGGGCGCGGGTGAGCAGAACGGTCACCTCACGACCGCCCAGACTCCCCAGCTTGGCCAGCGGACCCAGCAGTGGCAGTGGGACCGTCAGGCGATCGCTGTCGACAGGGATTTCGCGCGAATAGAACCGGGCAAGTTGAGCGTCAAACTCCAACAAGGCGGCTTGACGCGTTGCTCCTTGCGCCTTAAGTCGACGCGAACGGAAGGAGCGGTAGTACGTAAAGAGCGGGTGCTCACGAAGCAGCGGGCGCGAAGGATGATCCGCGAACCACCGATAAGCCGGGATCTTCCGGTGAGAACCGTTCATCGGAAGGAGCGCCAAGTCCTTTTCAGAGAGATTTTGCCCGCGCAGCCACGCATCGAACTCCGGCCAAACGGAGTCGAGCAGCACCGTGGTTTTCGACATGGAGACGGAGGCATGGACGAAGTTGACGCAGTCGCGATGGTGGCACTCCACGCAATCGTGCGCATGCTCGTGCGTGGTGAGAGCTGGATCAGCCCCCGCTTCAGGAACGATCGAAGGTTTGGGGCTCGTGGATAGAAAGCGAATGATGAGACGCGCGCGGGTCAATTGGGCACGAATGAGAATCGGTTGGCTCGCTGAAATGCGGAGGTCTTTGTAATTCCAGAAAACGGTCGCATCCTTTCCCGTCTCCGCAATCGAGCCGGGGACAACGCGCGAATGGGCATGGCGCTCGATGACGCGCACACCGGCTTCCAGCGCAGCCAAGTGCAGCGCATTCGAGAGCTGGCATAAGCCGCCGCCCACGCTGGCGACCATGCAGCCTTCACGGAGCTCGCGGCCCGCGACGTATCCGCGCCAACGAGTCGGTGGGCCAACCACTTCCCAAAAGCTGAAGACCTGCCCCGGTGCGATGAGCAGCCCATCCAGTTTGGCCGCAGCCAGACGGAGGTTTTGAATCTTTCCGGCGACGAGGTGCATTTCGCCTGCGGAAAGTGCGGTCCAAAGAGGCGACGACGATTCGGCTAACAGATGAGGTGCCGAGACAGTGCCCGGGGCGATGTACGTCCGTGCAAAAGGGGCGCGCGCGAGTCGATTACGCATGAATCGAACGGCCCGTAGAACGGAAGCGCGAAATTCGAACCAGACGCCCTTAACGATGGAGCCGAAAGTCTGTTTATCCGAAAGGAAAGACTCTTGGGAAGGTGTTTGAGTCGGAGGTTGGACCATGCATCAATCCGGATATCCGGATGAGACTGACAGCGGGAGCATATCAAGAATGGCTCAGTGAGCAATACAGAACCTACTTGAGGCATGTGAACACGACAAAGCCCGAAGGTATTTTCCCTCGGGCTTTGCGCACTTACAGGAGTTACAGAGAATTATTTACCAGCATCGATGCCAGCTTGGACTTGCGCGATGGCGTTATCGACGATGCCGATGGCGGCCAAGCGGTGACCCGCTTTGTCATCAGCAGCGATTTCGAGTTGGTGACGGGCAGAGCGGAGAGCTGCCAGAGCAGCTTGCATGTGAGGTTGATCCGCCTGCGCCACAGGTATAACAAAGGCGGAGGTGAGGAGAACAGCGACAACGAGGAAGATACGAATGTATTGTTTCATAAGATTTTTTAGGGAGAAAGCTGGGTCGCATGCAAGATTTTTTTGGACTTTAAAGCGAAACTACTAGTAGCAACGAGCTTAATGAAAATACCAAGGGAAGTGGCTGGAGCCAGAATCGAACTGGCGACACGAGGATTTTCAGTCCTCTGCTCTACCGACTGAGCTATCCAGCCATAAAATCGGTTGGTCGAAGGGCGAGAGAATATGGTGGAACGACGTGGTTAGCAAGACTCAATTATCGGTTAAGATCATCTTTGCCCACTGATCCCGAATGCTGATGTACTGGTAGCCAGGGACGGAGCGGATGAAGTACAGCGTGTCCAGATCCGATGTGGCGGCGGCCCCGGGGAATTGTTGGGAGAGTCGGTGAAAGAACGCGATCGCTTGGCTGCGAGGGCCTTGCGTGCGCAAGTCGCGAATCGCATACCACGATTCGTTGATGGCCACATTGATCCGATTTTCGCTGAGGAATTGTTTGGCGTTGCAGTAGTGCCCGCAGGATTCGGCGTCCGCATTCTGAAAGCATGTCAACGTGGCGTTGAACGAATCTTGAGCGTAGTGAAGTTGATAAAGGATTCGCGAGGCGTCGTTCCAATTTTGCCGTTCCTGGGCGATCGACAAGATGCGTCGCAGCCAGCCAGCGACGGTCTCCGTCTTGGCATCGATGGCCGGGTAATCCTGGAGCGTGGCGAAGTTAGCGATGAACTTGGCGACGAGCTCGCGTTCCAGAGGCCTGAGCCGGGCGGTCCAGGGCGTCACATGGTTCGAGCAGTGGCACGCATCGATAAAATCGGTCAACTGCTTCACGTCGGACGTCGCAGTCGCGGAATCGGCCACGTAACTAAATGTTTGGTAGGCAGAAAGCTGAGCTCTCAGTGCAATAGCGAGGAGACCGGAGTCGTATTGGGGTTGGTCGTTGTATCTAGTTGGACTCTCGTTGACTAGAAGGGGCGATTTAAGTCCGGCGAGCGAGGTTGTGGCGTTGCTGTAGGACCTGTCATCAAGAAATCGATCAACAATGGCATCGATTTTTTTGTAGTTGATCGTCGTATCATCATCAACCGGTTGATCGGTCTTCGGGGAGGCCGGTGGGACGAAATCGAGGTCTACCCCGTAGGACTGCCCCAGTTGCTCCAGATGCTCTGATCTGCCCGTATTCAGTTGCGTACGGAATTTGGTCAAGAGATTGAGAAGCGATTGACTTGTCGTGTCCAGTTTAAAATCGGTCTGGGAAAGCTCGTTGATAGCGGGAGCCAAATCAGAGGCCGTCTTCGCAGTGTAGAGCAGTTTTTGGGTCTCCACCTTCATTTTCCGATCCCGCTGATGTTCGTAGAGCGATAATTTATCGTTAAAGTCTTCGGCCTCCTGTGTAAGGGCCGTGAGATCTTCAGATGGGTCTCCGGTAGCTCTAGCTTTTAAATTAAGTAAAAACTGATCGATCAGCCCCTTCTTGATCATTCCAACCAGTTGTTGGTCGGTGATGATTTGATTCGGGCCCTTAAACCTATCTTGAAAATCTGCCAGCAATCTGTCCCGGTCTGCGATCATTTGTTCCCTGGTAATCGGTTCGCAAAGTCCGACGCCAATAAAAACCAGCGAGAGGCTTATCGTGAGGATGAGTGCCTTGAGCGAGTTCATCATAAAAAGCTATTTATTCGTGGTGCCCGGGGCAGCCAGGGACTGCGGTGCAGCTGGTGCATCTGGAGTTTGACCTATATTGGCCGGAGGGGCAGCCACGTATGAGTTGAAATCCTTAAACCCCTTATCGTAATCATCTGGATGAGCGGTTTTTAGCGCTGCCAATTGTTCTTGAGCCTCTTTCAACGGACCAAACCGGGAGGAGAATCGAATCGCGACCAGGTAATAGAGGGTTGCGGGCTCGAATTGCCCTGCCTGCTGCATGTTTTCAGCCGATGCCACGTTTTGCACGGCGAAGAGGTCGCCCATGAGCCATGATGGCGTTCCATTTCGCATGGAGTAGCTCCTCCAAACCTCCAGCAGATTCTGCTCCACGAACCATTTCTTTTGATCGCGAGCCGCCGTAATAATCCGAGGCAGATAATCATCCATCTTCTCGTTATCTTGAATGGCTGGCATCTCTTTCCAGTCAACGAAGGAGGGCAGAATTGCCACGAAATCTGCGAGAAAATACTTGGAGAGCTTGGAATGCCACAGGCTCGGCGATTTGTTCGGCTGCGTGACTGCAGAGAGGATGCTTCCGTACCGGCTTTCATTTACGTCGATGTTACAAGCGACCAGAAGCTGGAGCTCCGATTCGAGCTGCGTTAACTCTGAAGAGGGGTGCATCGCGGAGATGCTGTCGATCGTATAAAGCATCGATACAGCATCCTTACCGGATTGCATCCCGTCTAAGATCGCGTCGATAGATTCCGCGGTGGGAGCAGGAGTTGCTGCTTTCCCTGATGGTTGCCCTGGAATCTTAGCCTCGCATTCCGCCAACGCTTTCGCCAGATCGTCTTGAGGGAGCAAGGATGTCTGCCCGTTCTCCTGGGCTTGAAGGATATTTACTGCCGCACGGTAGTAGCCCGCATTCCGCAGTGCCAAGTATTCTTGCCAGAACGTTAGGAAGTCGGTCGCTCTATTTAAACGATTAAACGCTGGACCCTGAACCTGTTGGTATCCGTAATAATTACCGTCGATAATGCGCCGTAGGTGCGAGAGCTTCAGCCAGAGATCGTCGAGATCTGTTTCGCTCTGAGCTTTGGGGATCGCACTGCGGACCTCTTCGACAACCACGTTGACCTGGTCCAACAGCTCCTTCTCCACTAGATCCTGTTCGGAGGCGATCAACTTTTCAATTGCCAAAAATTGGTCGGTGTATTGGCCTTGGCTATCGACCGTTTGTTGAGCCTGAGTCAGATCTTGTCGGCCCTGTGTGAAGTTGGACTGTTTAACATCGGCCTTCACCCTGTCCAGCAGCGAGTATTGGCCGCTGGGGTATACCTGTCGCCCGTTCTTAATCGAGTCCGTAATCAACTTTTGTTCGAGGTCTTGGATCAAATCAACAATGTGCGTAACGGGAGTTTCGGACGCCTTCGGAGTCGGCGTAGCCGTCGGTGACGGGCTGGGGGTCGCCGTAGGGGTAGGTGACTCGGCGGATGGTGTCGCTGTTGGCGAAGGCGTTTGCGCGCCTATCGATTGGAAAAGAGCGACGACCAAAAGTGAGCAGAGAAAGGGCCGGAATGTCATAAGATAGACGCTACAGACAGCAAGGTTCGTCCACTTTTTGAGAGGCAAGGAAAGTGCTGATCGGTTGACCCGCGGGCGTTCCGGGTGTTTGATAGTGCAATGTCAAAGGATCTGAGTGCATCGGCAGTTTTCGAGGAGTATTTAACGTTTTTGCGATTTGGAAGTGTTTCCACCGATCCGGCGTTTCAGCCGCAGGTGCTGGCGTGTGCGGAATGGCTGCGAAACCTCATGGAAGCGTGGGGTTTTACGAGTCGCGTGTGCCCCACGGCAGGGCATCCCGTGGTCATCGGCCATGGTCCGAAGAAAGAGGGGCGACCCACCGTTCTCATTTACGGGCATTACGACGTGCAGCCGGTCGATCCCGTTTCCTTATGGGACAGCCCGCCATTTGTGCCGACCGTGAAGGATGGGTTGGTGACGGCACGTGGCGCATCCGATAACAAGGGCCAAATCTTTGCGCATCTAGTCGGTTTGGCGCGCACCTTGGACGAGACGGGCGATCTCCCTGTCAATGTGGTGTTGCTGGTGGAGGGCGAGGAAGAAGTGGGTAGCCCGAATCTCTCCCCGTTCTTGGTGGCGAATCGTGAGGAGTTGAAGTGCGATGTGGTGGCCGTCTCGGATACGTCCATGGTCGCGCCCGGCGTTCCGACTTTCTCCTATGGCCTGCGCGGGTTAACGGCTCTGGAGGTGAATGTTACCGGACCCGTGCGGGATCTGCACTCGGGTGGATTTGGCGGAGCTATCGATAACCCGTTGCGTGTTTTGGCGAAGCTGTTGGCCGGTTTGCACGATGAGAATCGGCGAGTCACTGTGCCCGGCTTTTACGATGATGTGCAGGAGATCGCCCCCTGGGAGCACGAGGCGTGGGCTAAGCTCGGCGGCATGGAGGCGTCGATGCAGCAAGAGGCGGGTGTGGCGGAGATGGCTGGTGAAGCGGGGTACGGTCCGCTCGAGCGAATCTGGGCGCGTCCCACAGCTGAGATCAATGGAATGGGCGGCGGCTACCAGGGCGAAGGGACCAAGACGGTTCTGCCCAGCAAAGCGAGTGCGAAATTGACCTTCCGCCTCGTGCCGAATCAAGAACCCGCCGAAGTACTGGAGGCGGTCCAAGCCTATTTTCGAAGCAACTGTCCGTCCACGGTAAAGCTGGAACTGGTGCCAGGCCATTCGGCCCTGCCCTATCTCGTTAATCCGCAAGAGGGTTTCGGTAAAGCGGCTCAGCGCGCTTTAGGCAGACTGTTCCCTGGGCAGGAACCGGCACTGGTTCGCGTGGGAGGAAGCATTCCTATCGTGGCCGAATTCGCCTCAGTGCTTAAGGCCGATACGCTTTTGTTGGGACTCTGCCTCGATAATTGCCGGGCACACAGTCCCAACGAGACATTTCCGGTAGAACACATTGAGCTGGGCGCGAGATTGAATCGCCTGTTGCTGGAAGAGATCGCAGCAGCGCAACAAGCGTGACCAGCGTGACGCTGGACCCAGCAAGGTGACGTTGCATCCACTTGACGCTGGACCCGATATGGCCTGGGCCAACATTCCCAGGCTCTCGCGTTCGCGATGCCTCTAGGCCCGAAGGGACGGCTTCATGTTCAGCCCAGCTCCAGGCGCGTGGCGACGCAGGGCTGGGTTCGCTTAAAAAGCGATTGCAGGCTGAAAGCCTGCGTAAAAGGTTGATGGGGGCGACTGGTCGCTGAGACATTGAAGATCAAACGGTTTGACGCGAGCTTACAGCCCGCAACCGCTTGTTTGACGATACCCAGCCCTGCGTCGCTACGCTCCTTGAGCTGGGCTGGACATGAAGCCGTCCCTTCGGGCCTAGAGGCACACGGGACCGGATGGCGAAGTCATTTTCGAGTCGAATGGACCTTGCCATGCATCCAGCAGCGTGACGCTGGACCCACATGACCTTAGACGCCAGGTGACCTTGCATCCACCAGTGTGACTCTGGCCTCAACAGGACCTTCCATCCATCAATGTAGCGCTGGACGCCACGTGAACTTGGCCGAGTCGGACGAATCCGATTGCCCGGAAACCGTGATTACTCGCGGATAATCGTGAAGCTCTTCCGCGCTACGGCTGGCGATTTTGATCGTTCGGCAGTTTAACGGTCTTTTGACCGAACAAATTGCTGAAGAAATTCTTGACCGCCGCACCGACCGCAAGAACGCCGATCAATACAAATTTCCAACCGACCAGGAGGACTTTCAACAGTCCGGCAAAGAGACCGAGTTTCACCGCACCGTACAGTGCGCCGCCACCGATTAATGCCGCCAAACCGCCTTCAGCGAGTTTATCGGTAGATGCGTTGTAATCGGTGTACTTGTTGCCCGGATTGAAATCGGCCATCGAGAGAACCTCGGCAGTCTTGCTATCGATCATCTTAAATTGGTTGGCCCCACCGATTGCGTTGAGAACGAGAACGCCTTGACGACCCAGAATACGAAGACGGTAATTGAGTCCAGGGTTCGCAGGATCTCCGGTATCGTAATTCATCGCCCAATAGAGCTTGTGCGCCTCTTTGTCGTAGTGCGGTTGCGCTGCCCAACCCATCAATTCCATCTTGCTGTAGCCCTGCTTAATACGATCTTCGCTCTCCTCGTGAGCCTCTTGTTTCATTTGGGTAAGGAGGTCGCCGTAGTTAATCGTCGCCGCGTCACTATCGCTCACGTGCCCGCTATCTTCATAGGTGATCAGCACACCCCAGGCATCTTCGCTCAGCGGTTCCACGTTCGCCGGAAAGATCATTCCGAGAAGGCTGGAGTCTCTGGGATTTCCCCAAATCTTCTCGACGAAATCTTGTGCGTCACTTGAGTTCAAGTAGTAGAAATCGGGATTCAGCGTGATGGTCGCTTCAGCACTGGGCACTTGGATGCTGCCAGTTTTCTGCCAATGCAGGCCGTTCAGGACTTGCATCGCTTTTTTCAGCGCCTCAGCCTGCGCAGGATCAGCTTGCGCAACGGCCAGCGAGAAGGTGGTGACGACAGCCAGAACAATGAGGAGGGCGGCACGAGCCGCATGGAAGAAGGGCATAAGGTTGGTTAGCTGGACCTATGGATAAGTCAAGTTTTTGTGAATTGTAGCGATATTCATGAAGAGCAATCGGCACTTGCGAGACGCGCTGCTGAAGTGTGATACATTATTAGCGAACCATGACCACCAACGTTTCAAGAGGCGCATATGAGCCGGTGACCGATGAGGCTCGCCCGATCACCATCTTTTTCGATGGGGAATGCTCCATGTGCAATCGCTGGGTGGATCTGGTCATGAAGAATGATCCGGCCGGTACGATTCGTTTTGGCCCGAAACAGGGAGAGCGCTTTAAAGAGGTGGCCCGTGAGTTTCCAGCGGTGGTGAATGTCGATTCTGTAGTGGTTGTGGAGCGGGAGGCTGGCCAAGAGCGGGCGTTTGCGCGAACGGAGGCGGTCTACCGCGTGATGCGTCGACTGAAAAACTACCGATTCTTAAGCGGTCTGCTGGAGCTGATTCCCCGATCTCTTGCGGACTTGGGTTATCGGGTGGTCTCGAAGACGCGCTACAGCATTTTCGGGAAGCTGGATACGTGTCGGCTTCCCACGAAAGAAGAGCGGTTTCGGTTTCTGGATTAGTTTTCCATTACGAATTGTAAAAAGTTCACTCCGTCGGATTGACCTGGTTCTGAATGAGGGCTACGGTCCTAGGTGATGAAAACGTATCTCTCTACTGCGCTCTTTTTAACCTTGTGTTGTGCCATTTCCGGGCTGCAAGCGCAGGAGCGTTCGAAGAGTACGGGCGTGACGTTTATTCATCCCTACGTGCAACCCACATACGCGCAGATTTCTCCCTCCAGCGTGGAACCGGAGCATCGCGCGCCCGGCGAGAAATTGCATGCGAAACTGGGCGGTGTGTTTGTCGATTTAACGAGATACGGTGCGAACCTGATCAATCCATTTGCGCCAGCGAAGTTTGGGTATGGCGAGAAGTATGCTGCCCTGCCTGATGGCTCCATTACGGTTCACATTTCCGGCGCACCTACGGGTGTGCGGACCATTACGGGAATCGATGCTCCCGGCGGCGAGCGGGAATCGGGCGGGATCAAGGTCTTTACGATCGAGTTCTAGGTTGGTGTTGAGTGGGACGGCCCATGTGAAGTAGGGTGTGACGATGGGCGTACACTCAGATGGTTGGATTCGGAAAATGGCTTTAGAAAAGGGCATGATTGAGCCCTTTTGTGAGAATCAGGTGCGGAAGACGGAGTCGGGGCAATCGATCGTCAGCTATGGGCTCTCCAGTTACGGCTACGATTTACGCGTTTCGAACCAGTTTAAGGTCTTTACGAACGTGTTTAACACCGTGGTTGACCCCAAGGCTTTCGACGAGAAAAGCCTGGTCGATATGACCACGGACGTCTGCATTGTTCCGCCCAATTCGTTTGCGCTGGCCCGCAGCGTGGAATATTTTCGGATCCCCCGCGATATTTTGACGATTTGCCTGGGTAAATCGACCTACGCGCGGTGCGGGATCATCGTGAACGTAACGCCGTTTGAGCCCGAATGGGAAGGGCACGTGACACTGGAAATCTCCAATACAACGCCGCTTCCCGCACGTATCTACGCGAACGAAGGACTGGCGCAGGTGCTGTTCCTGGCCGCTCATGAAGTGTGCGAAGTTTCTTACGCCGATCGGGCTGGGAAATACATGAAGCAGACGGGCGTTACGTTACCGAAGCCGTAACGGTCCTAAGGGTCTACTTAGTCGCGGGTGCGGCCACGCGCGGTGGAAACGAGGGCGGGTTCGCAAACGTCCACGTATCACCGAGCTGCTTGAGCTGGGGAAGAAGCGCCGTGTTTCCCGTCTTCAAGGTGAGGATGTAGACATTGCCATTGGCCACGACAAAATAGACACGGAATGAATAGCCGGGATTGGAATCGGTGGCCGTCACATTGCCCCAGCAGGCATGTGCGGGCGCGCCGTTCATCGTGCGGGCCTCCTCGCCATCGAAGGTGAGTGTCGCACCGTTCTTGAGCGCGATCTCGACAAGATTCGTCTTAAAGGTGGAGAGGAAGGTCGGGTCGTTAGCGGGGTACTCGTTAAAGCCTTTAGAGATCAGGTCAATGGTAATCTCATGCTTGGGATCGTGAGCAATAAAGGTGCGGGGCGGTTGTACGGGGTCTTGCGTCCAGCCATCGGGCAGGTCCATTTTCATCGTGTTATCGACGACCACAGGCGCAGCTGAGAGGGAACTGAAGAACAGGACGCTGAGGCTGAGCAATAAGGGAAGTTTCATTTTCATTCCGGTGAATCTTGAGAATATCGTGAACCGAGTTTCCAAAAAGCTTTCTTTCTCTCCCGGATCATTTCATGTTCGAGCAGCTGAGGTGCTGAGGTGATATGGCGAACGGTACTCCCAAGAAGATTAAACCGATAAAGGGATACTGGAATGTGTACACGCTCATGGGGCTGATCATCTCGCCGATGACCATCTACCCTCTGGTAGGTGCGCACCAAGTGTTCGACCTCTATTCCCGGTATCAAACGGAGGGAGTGGAGATGGAGGCCAGCGTGACCGTCCACGACATCAATCATCTTAAAAACCGGGACGATTACGTTCTCTATTACGCCTACCTGGACTCAAATAATGTGCAACATGGTGGATCGATGAGCGTGGATTATTCGTTCTGGAACCAGATTCCGAACGGAGGGAAAGTGCCCATTGTTTACCTGAAAGACGACCCGTCACAAAGCATGGTGCAGGGCTCGACTGATATGTACACGTCGGGCGTGTGGATGCTTCGCGCGGGAATTTTCTTTACGGCGGCAACTGCCGGGTTGCTGGGAACAGGGTTTTACATCGGCTCAAGAAACACGGCCATTCGAGAGCAGGGCAGATCAGTAACTGCCACGATTACGGACATCTCCACAAAGACGATTCGAAGCAACGTGCTGACGGGAGGTGGCACGCTCTCTTTTGTGAAGTACACTTATGTGGATTTGAACGGGAACTCGATTAACTGTGAGGTAATTCTTACCGAGTCCAAGGAGTGGAAGGAACAACTGAAGCGCGGGACAAAGACCCTGGACGTGACGTATGATCCGGAGAACTCGAGCGCGCACGTACTTAAACAGATTCCCGTCCCATTATACTAGCTCTTATGGCAAACGTTTTTTATGGTGCGACCAAGAGAACCAAACCTATTAAAGGGTATTGGAATCAGGCGACGTTTTTGGGCTGCCTAGTCGGTTGTCTCGCGCTGATATTCCACTACTTTGCGTACTACAACCTCCATTTAAATTATCTTTTTCAGACGACCGGGGTCGATGCGGTTGCTCATGTGACCCTGCACGACATACAGCACGGCAAGCATGAAGACTTCTACGTACTTGGATACTATTATACCGACTCGCGCAACGCGGCCCACCCAGGCAGAATGACCGTCCCCTATTCGTACTGGAACCAGGTCCCGAACGGCGGAACGGTGCCCATCATCTATCTGCACGATTATCCGGAACAGAGCATCGCTAAAGGGTCGAATGGGTTGTACTCCTCCGGCACGACGCTGTTTTGGATCGGGAGCTGTTTAGACACGTTCGCGCTGCCGTTCTTGATTTTCGGAGGATACACGGGTTGGAGAAACGCTTCGATTCGTCGAACCGGACGAAACGCCACCGGGGTTGTTACGGAGGTTGTGACGAAACAGGTTCGGACTAAGAATGGCACGCGAACACTATACTACCTCCACTACACGTTTACCGATATTCTGGGAAACGCCTATAACGGCGAGGCGAAGGTCACTGCCACGACCGGTCTCCAGTGGCAGCAACGCCTGGTTCAAGGCAACAACCAAATCGAAGTGATGTACGATCTAGGGAATCCCAACACGCACATACTACTGGATGTTCAGCAGATGCTGACGTGAGGTTGTATGTCTGACTTAGCCGAAACCCGCTCGACCCATGAGTTAATCGCCTTCTACCTGGACTGTCCGGTGGATCCGGATGACAGCACTTATCGGCATCTGCTCAGCGTGCTCCAGCATCGTGTTCCTACGATGTTCCCGCAGCTACAAGAAATGCTTCGTTCCTCCGAGCCGAAACTCCGTGCGAAGGCCGCGAGTCTATTGGCTCAAAATATGGTTGAGAACAAGGTGTTGATCCGAGAAAGCCACGAAGAATTGAGGCGGCTTCTGGTGGAAAGGGATGAAACGGAGGCAGAGGTGATATCGCACGCGTTAAACGCAGTCGGCACGCTCACCGAATCAGGCGACGTAGAACTTCTCTTACGCTTCGTGGAGCATCCGGAGAGCAGCGTTCGTCTCTCGTGCGCCTGTGCTCTGGAAGGAAAAACCGACGATCGCGCGGTTCCAGCACTGATCCAGCTCTCTGCCGATTCCGATGGGGACGTTCGCAACTGGGCGACATTTGGGCTGACGTTGTTACACGGTTCAGCCATCGATACGCCGGAAATCCGTGCGGCAATGGTGGCTCGGGTCTCGGACGACTGCAGTGATGGATGCCAGGGAGATCCCAAAGGCGAGGCCTTGCTTGGCTTGGTGCAGTATCGGGATGCCCGCGTGATTCCCGCGATTTTGGAGGAGCTGAAGAAGTGGGATGACCGGCCGAGATCGCAAAACCTGGACATGTCCTATATCGGCGAAGCCGTGGAAATGTTGTGCGAATTACGGTCCGAGTTTGGACAGGAATGGACGCCTGTTTTCCAGAAACTGGATGAAATGGGGTTAATGACCTACCGATGTGAGTTGTACGCGTTACTCCCAAGAAGATTAAACCGATAAAGGGGTTCTTACCGAGTCCGAGGAGTGGAAGGAACAACTTCATCGCGGGACAAAGACGCTGGACGTGACGTATGATCCCGAGAACCCAAGCGCGCATGTGCTCGAACAGATTCCCGTCTCTTTAAACTAATTACTATGGCAAGCGTTTTTTACGGTGGGGCCCAGAGAACCCAACCAATTCGAGGCTATTGGAATCAGGCGACGTTTCTTGGTCTCCTTTTCGGTTGTTACGCGTTGCCGTTTCACTACTTTGCGTACTACAACCTCCATCTAAATTATCTTTTTCAGACGACCGGGATAGATGCGGTTGCTCAAGTGACCATGCACGACGTCGAGCACGACAAGCATCAAGACTTCTATGTTCTCGATTACGTTTATAGCGATTCGGGCAACGTGCCCCACGGAGGGAATGTGACCGTTACCTATTCGGACTGGAATCAGATTCCGAACGGTGCAAATGTGCCCATCGTCTACCTCCACGATTACCCGGAACGAAGCATCGCCAAGGGGGCGAGCGTATTGTACACTTGGGGCACAACGTTGTTTTGGGTAGGGAGCTTTTTTAGCGCGATCGCCTCGCCGTTATTGATTTTCGGAGGATACACCGGCTGGAGAAACGCTTCGATTCGTCGAACTGGACGAAACGCCACCGGGTTTGTTACGGAGGTCGTGACAAGACAGGTCCGCACGAAGAGTGGCATGAGCACGCTTTACAACCTCCACTACACGTTTACCGATATTCTGGGAAACGCCTATAACGGCGAGGCGAAGGTCACTACCACGACCGGTCTCCAGTGGCAGCAACGCCTGGTTCAAGGCAACAACCAAATCGAAGTGATGTATGCTCAGAGTAATCCCAACGCTCACATACTACTGGATGTTCAGCAGATGCCGACGTGAGTTTATGCTTCCTCCTAAAATTGTTAAATAACACATGCAGACGACAGATCTATTAGTTGGATTGAGAGAAATTAACAAAACTAATATCCCGGCGCTAGAACAGATAATTTCAGACCCCAAGCGGGTTGTTGGTGCTAGAATACCGACCCTATTTTCTGGAGCTTATCTTCCATTGACGCCAATGCTAACGGCAAGATTTCAGTTTGCTGGGAGATGGACTTATGCCACTCTCGGATTCACTTGGCTTTCATTGTCAGACATGGAAGATTTGAGTGATTTTTCTAAAGAAGCTATTGATTTGCGAAAAGAAAACTGGCCAACTGCGATTGTTAATAGAGTGCCGCTACACCAGATTGGTTTATTTGCAACAAGTGAAGATGGTGAGGAAATATATTTGTTCTTTGATACTTCTTCGCTTGAGCCTCAAATCGTGACTTATGTAGGCTGGCAAGAAAATTTCTATCGAAATCTAGACGATTACATTACAAAGTATATGAGCGCTAGAAAAGTGAGATAACTGCAGGTTTCACATTTATGTCGTAATGCAAAATCGCCACATTTTGAGTCCGGCATTTGTTTGCCCCTTTGGCTGCGCGTTTTTGGATGATTAAAAGCGTTTGGGCTTGATCTCAGTAAGTCTCGGCTGAGTTCAGTATTTGGGCAGCTTTCATCCGCCGTTGAAAGTGCCATAATTAATGAAACTGGACCAGTTTCTTTTCACGGCGAATACCCCGAACAAGGCATAAGGTTACGGCATTAGAGCGTGTTCACAAATACTGTAGCCGATCTACGATATCGAAGTGGTGAGTTAATTTCGGCAGACATGCGAACGGCTCCAGGTCTTAACCACCCTGCCAAGGTGGTAATAGCCCAAGCCCAGGGTTGAGGAGCGAAGCGACGACCCCCTGGGTTAGCGCGTACCGGGGGACCGACCCCGTAGGAGGTCGATTCACTCGTTTGACATGAAACGACCACTTACAGGGTCGATGGCTTCGGCGTCATAACCCAGGTGTCGTCGCTTCGCTCCTCGACCCTTGGGCTTGGGCTATTACTGCCTTGCAGGGCAGTTCCAGCATTCATGCGAACCTGTAGCCGGATCGTTGTAAAATGGCTATGTACTTGACTATTTACGGGTAATATTCGGTAGATTGAACCGGTTCAACCACAGGTGTCCGAATGTACCGAACCTCAATCGTAAATGGTCTTAGGTAAAATGCTCTAGCAGGACATGCCGACGAACTTGACAAATGAAATCGAAACCCACAGCGTTTGAGCCAGAGGAGCGATCACTGTGAGCGAGTTATTTCTGGAAATCATTATCCAGATGGAAGACTGGGAAGGTCGTGAACTGGACGATCGGCATGATCTCGAAGAAATGCTTGATTCGGCTCTGCAATCTAAAGGACTGGGAGAGATTTCCGGTGGCGGGAGCGGCATGGGGGAGTTCAATATTGACGTGGATATCCACAGCGCGAAGAATTTTGATACTGCGCTGGAAATCATCCGACATACGCTCGTTTCTGAGAATTTGCCCAGAAGTACGAAAATCATTCTTCATGGAGCAAACCCTACGGAATATTCCGTTTATCCAAATGTGGAGTGAAAGAGTGTCGCCATTTTATCTGGCCTGACTTTCGACAGCTTTCCAAAACGCCGTTTTGATTCGCTTGGTAATCTCAGTCTCAAAAGCCGGATGACCCAAATCGCGATCGACGTGAAACATGATTCCGTCGGTGCCGACTTCGAGAACGAGCCACTGGCCGGAAGGAGTTTGCAGGAGATCTGCGCAAGCGAATGAATCGAGGAGTCCGGTAGCTTGGAACGCGAGAGTAGCGGCCTGTTTTGCGGCTTCCGGTGCTTCATCGAGTACTTCGTAGCGTGCGCCACGTGCATGGGCAACCCACGGCGAAATCGGTCCTGCGACGTCACTTGGGTAGCGTCGAATCACCCACCCAAAGAGCTCGCCGCCCGCAGCGTAGGTACGATAAACCTCAGGTCGTTCCAGCCGAATAAATTCCTGAAGAAGAAAGGGTCGCGGCCAATCGTCGGGCAGGGTCATTTCTTGCGTGAGCAAACGGTGGCCGGAGCCGCCGCAGCCGGTTGGAAACTTCAGGCACCACGATTTCTCGGGGCGGGAGTCCGCGAGCTGGCGACATCCGTCCAAGGACGCAAGCACGTGCGATTCTGGCGAGGGAACGCTGTGGTCGACAAAGACCCGGGCGAGCGACCGCTTGTCGAGAGTCAGCTGAATCGAATCCCAGGGGACGAAAAGCTGCTCCTTTGGCCTTGGTTGTGTCGATTCAAAGCCGAGAAGATAATTGAAGAGCCGGGGTTCGGTAGAAACGGAAATGCCCAAAGCTCGCGAGAGGTGCAAAGCAATTTCATCGAACAGCCACGAGCCGCCACCTCGATTCCAGATGCAGCAATCGTCGACCACGACCGGTCCCGGTTTAACCGTAATTCTTGGTGAACTTCTTCTTATTCTCCGGCGGTGTGGCAGCAGCGGCGGGGGCAGCAGGTGCGGCGCTTAAGGGAGGCGGTTCGGCCTTTGCTTTTCCGGCGGGTTGAGCTTTCGAGACAGGCGCGGCCTTGGCGGCGGGTTGTTGCCGTTGGGGTGGAGGAGCGGGCTCCTCTTCCTCAGCTTCGTCGAAATCATCAGGAATGCCGGGCATTCCTCCCGTGGAAGAAGGCATCATGCTGGCGGGCGTGCCGCCGCTGGCTTCTACAAACGAGAGCCGTGCCGCTTTCAACACTTCCGCGAGAAACATGGTCTCTTCTTGGGAGAGGTTACCGGCGGTTTTCGCCTCGATCATTTCTAGGTGGTCGATGAGCATTTTACCGAGCTCCAGATTTGGCGGATTGGAGCGACCATCGGGCGTGGGCATGCGTCCGAGGACGAAGCGAATGTTTTCAAACTGGAGCCGGATGAATTGTCCAAAGCGCATGGACATTTCCCGAGTGGTGGCAGGAGTGGTTTTGGGTTCTGACATAGTTTCGTTCGCTTGGATTAATGGGGAGAAACGATAGCCGTAGCGAAATTCGGCGAGCTAAAGTAGCGGGCCGCGATTTCGTTTACTGCGGCGAGATCTATTTCTGCCATACGAGCGCGTCTCGTCTGTTGATAATCGTAGCCCAAGCCGAAGAGTTCATCAAGAGCCGCGACGGAGACAAGATGCGAGGCGTTTTGTTGCTCCAGCTTCTCGTTGCTCTGGAGCTTAGCGCGTGCCCGGACGATCTCCGGTTCCGTAATGCCCTCCTTGGAGAGGCGTTGAATTTCTTCTAGAAGCGCTTCTTCGATTTGCTGGCGTTTGTTCGGATCGGTCCCGACGTAGAAAACGAAGTGCGACGCGGCCAGGCCAAAGAATTGCGTGGTTCCCACGAAGTAGGCCAAGCCGAGTTGCTCACGAATGCGAATGAACAGGCGCGAACCGAGATCCGAAAGCGCTTCATCGAGAATCGCCAGCCCGATGTGGTCGGTATGCGTAAGTGGCACCGTGGGAAACGCGATTTGCAGAACAGCTTGTTGCTTTTGAACGATCTCTTCCTTGCGGACCGGTCCTTGCAACTTCGGCGGCATCACGACTTGGTTTCGACCGCGCACGGGGGCGAGTCGGGAGATCGATTTTTCGGCAGCACCGATCCACAGGGGTGAATCGATGGGCCCGCTAACACCGAAAATGATGTCTTGAGTCAGCAGCTGCGTTTCGAGATAGGAATTGACGTCTTTAAGCGTGATCGCCTGAACCGATTCAGCGGTGCCGAGCGATTTTAACCGGTAAGGATGATCGGCATAGAGCATGTTGCGAATGAGATCGCGGGCGACGGCCATTGGATAATCACGCTCGGCTTGGATGAGCGAGAGTTGCTTGCGTTTCTCGGTATCGAGCTCAGCCTCAGTCGGGGCCGATTCGGTAAGCATTTCCAAGAATAAGTCCAGCCCTTCGCTCCATTCTGAGCTGAGCAATTCCAGTGTCAGGTAGGCGCTGTTAATGCCCATATCGGCAGCAAGCGAGCCACCGAGTTGCTCGATCTCGCGGCTCAATTGCTCGGCGGTGCGGTTGCGGGTGCCCTTAGTAAGCAGGTGGGCGGCGAGTCGACCGAGGCCCGGTTTATCTGACGGCTCAGCTAGGAGACCGCCAGGCAAAACGGCTCGGGCAGAGTAGAGCGCCACTTGCTTTTGCGGCACGTAAATGGAGCGGAGCGATGCGGCGAGCTTTTGCGGCACGGGCGCTTCTGCGTGATCCGGCAGCGGCTTTTCATGGAGGCTGAGGAAGGGTTCCGGTACGAGCGCCACAGTGATCTCGTGTTCCGGGCGCAGGTAGAGTTTCGCCACTTCCAGGACCTGTTCCGGCGTCGTTTGCTCCAGCGCTTCGTAGTAACCGATGATGAAATGAGGATCGCGCAGGTAATGCCAGCTCCGTCCCAGCAGCGATGCTTTGCCAGACATCGTTTTTTGGGAATTGACGTAATAAAGGACGTTCAGACGGACGGCGCGGTCGAGTTCCTGCTCGTGCGGCGCTTCCTGTGTGGCAATCTCGACTTGACGACGGATTTCCTTAAGCAACTCGGTCTCGCGCTCCGGTTGGCACCGAGCTTCGATTCCAAGAATTCCTTGATCGACCGGGGCATAGGCGAAGGCATCAATCTGTTCCGCGAGACCCAGTTTCTCCACGCAAACGAGATTCAAGCGCGAGCTGCGACCACCGCCGAGAATTGTAGCGAGAAGATCGAGTGCAGGGACGTGGGGATGGTTCAATCCAGGGATGTGCCAGGAAAACGCAGTCCGGGTCAGTTCGGTTGTGAACGGCTGGCGACAGGTGCGCGGACCCAGGGGAATCGGTTCCGTGGGGATGTGGAAATCAACGAGAGGCCGACGGGTGTACTTCGAAAGGTGCTCGGTCGCGCCCTTAAAAATGGTCGTTGGGTTCACAGCGCCACAAACTACTAACGTGACGTTCTGCGGTGAGTAACGGGAGTGGTAGTAGTGGAGAACGTTCTTACGCTCGAGTTGATTAAAGAGGTCGAGATAACCGATTACTGGATATCGGTAGGGGTGACGCATGTAAGCGGTCTGAAACAGGAGCTTGCCTAATTCCGAATCGGGGTTGTCTTTGCCCATCGCAAACTCGCGCCGGATGACTTCCATTTCCTTATCGTACTCATCTTCAGGTAGCGTCGAATTAAAGACAGCGTCGCCCAGAATTTCCATCGCGGACACGGCGTTGTCAGAGGGGAGGTCAACGTAGTAAACCGTGCGATCAAACGAGGTGTAAGCGTTCAGATGGCCACCCAGTTTCTGGATGTCCTGAGCCATTTGACTGTTCCCGCGGGTGGGCGTTCCTTTGAACATTAGATGTTCCAGGAGATGCGAGATTCCGCTGCCCAGCCACGGGGTCTCATGGATACTTCCGGTCTCCACCCAAAACTGCACAGAGACGACTGGTGCACTAAAATCCGGCTGCACCAGGATATTGAGTCCATTGGCGAGCTGAAACTGCTCCACGAGAGGTCGTACAAAGACCTCGGGGTGAGTGGGCGTAGACATATTAAACCTACACGGAGCCGGCTGCGTTTTTCTTGGAGGACTTCGAGCGCTTGGCGGGCTTGGTCAGAGAAGGGTCTGATTGGCGGGCGCGCGCGGGGACGAACGGCTTAACGAAGGCATCGTCGAAGGAAAAGACGTTGCAGAAGTCGGTTGGGCAATCGCTCTCGTTCTTGCCAAGGACATTGGCCTTCACGAGATTGAAAACGACGTTGCCGAAGTCTTCGGTGGTCTTGAGACCCCACTCGTTCAGTACCGCTTTGCTCATGGGCCCATACTCCTTGAGCGCGAACTCCCGTAACCCTTGAAGCAACTCATGCACGGAAACATGACGATGGGCGCTTTGGCCACCGCGCTTGAGTATTTTAAGGGTGTGCTTAAGTCCGTCGTCGACGAAGTGGTAGGCATCCGGGGCGTAGCGGGCATCTTGCTCGCAAATCAGCCCCACAACTTCTGAGAGATTATTCTTTGGCATGTCCTGAAATTAAGGCCTGGGACCTGAAATCACTGTACTAACCTTCCAGCTCAGCCTTATCTGCTGAACCATGCCACCTATGATGAGAATCGCAAGAAGAAAGGCGAGTAAAACTTTCTCTTTTTGAGTTAAAATAGGGGCGCGAGGCGCGGGCGTACTCACTTCAGAGGGAACGTGATCTTTCCGCTATGGGCTAAAACGCGGTAACCGCCGTTCGGTTTTACCTCCGCATCCATAACTCCGCCGGCCTCCTCAATGAGCAGCCAACCCGCAGCAATATCCCACAAGTTCACCCCCTGCTCAATATAGGCATCGAGCCGGCCCGCAGCGACATAGGCTAAATCGAGCGCAGCAGAGCCCATGGCCCGCATCTTTTTGGCGTGACTTCCGTAGTAGGTGTACAGTTTCAGGCAGTGATCAATTGATTCCTGGGATTTCGCGAATCCGACTGCCAAAACGGCGTCGCTCAGCTCCGTTCGCGCGCTCACCGCCAGTTTGCGTCCGTTCAACCACGCGCCCTGACCGCGCTGCGCCGTAAACCACTCCAGCCGAACGGGATCGAGAATCACGCCGACAACCATTTGTTGCGACTTCGAATCACGAACCGCTATGGAGATGCAAAAATGCGGGATCTGATGCAGAAAATTCATCGTTCCATCGATAGGATCGATAATCCATTCGAATTCAGGGTTCTCAGCACCGATATTTCCTTCCTCGCCGATAATGGCGTGGCTGGGATGTTGCGCCAGAATAATGCCTTCAATCAGGTCTTGGCATTGGCGATCGAGTTCGATTTTAACGTCGTGTTTAAACGTCTCCTTCACGACGAGTTCCTGGCCCATATGACGACGGAGCAGCTCCGAAGCAGCGTGCGCGGCGCGACGCGCGGTTTCGAGCAAAAGTGAGTGCGATTCAGACATCCGCGCAGTGTAGGTGCGGCGTGCGGTAGTGGGCAATGGGAATAATGAGGGGCGCCTACATGGACACGAAGTTCGGCGGAAAAATCGGTGACGCGATTTTCGGGCGGATCCCATTTACGAGCGGGTGATGTCTCGAACCAGTCGAGGCATCAGCAAAAGACAGAACGGTACGAGCGATCCAAAACGAAAACGCTCCCCTGAACGTTCTGTCCATGATCGAAGCCTCGCTAACCGAATGAGCGCCACAGGCGCGATCCATAACAAAGCCTAGCATAAGGTCGGCTGATAAGCCGTCCGAAGTGCTAGGTCCCCATCTCCACAAGTTAGAGTTCCAAAGGAACGGTAAATCGAAGGCTCCGCTGCTGCGGCGAATCTGCCCGTTTTGAGAATGTGTATCTTGATCGATTCGTCTGTGCCAGTTAGGTTTGGCTCGTGACCGAGGACGAATTGTTTTTGTTTGTGGACGACTTCTTTTCTGAGGCGGCTGAGAAGGAGAAAAGTGAAGGAACGGGTGCGCTCAGTGATCTGGAAAACACCGTGGTCCAAGTTTGGCACGCTTCAGGGTTGATCGAAAACGGTGGTTTCCGCTATCTAATTTCGGCCTCCCATCCCGATTTGGATCTGTTGGCCTCCTCTTACGAGGACATTGGTTTACTGGAGTGCACAGAAATCATCCTAAACGTGAAGAAGCTGATTCCGAATGACTATACTGATCCGGATAAGATGAAAGAGCTTTTAGACAAACATGATAAGGCGCTGGACGTTCTATCGGAAAACTTCTGGCAAGCAGATAAATCCATTGCTTCATACTTATACCGATACATCCAAAAGAAAAAGACCCGTCCAAATCCTGATACGTTGGCTGAGGAGGAGATGTACGAGTTTGTGGAAGACTTTTACTTAAAGACTTCCGCAAAAATCGACGATCCCATTTCCCAGACGGAAGGGGTCGTTTTGTTTATTTGGTGCACCTCTGTTTATATGAAAGACGGTGGTTTTGGATCCGTGCTTATGGGCCGACTTAACAGTGATCAGTTGTCTGTCGCTTACGAAATCATCGGCCAGCCACTTCTCGGGAAACTTATGTTACAGATTAAAACCCTAATTCCAGGTGAATATGATGACGATGAAATCCAGGGGATCGTCGATAAACACAAGAAACAGTTTGAACCGTTGGCAGTACAATTTCGAGCGTTGAACAAAGAGACCCCAGTGAAGTTGTACCACTACATCAATAAGCACGGTTGACGACCATTTCGTCGCAGAGACGGTGCGAGCCTCCTTAAAAAGCAACTTCGTCCTCGCCTCGGGGCCTGTCTAGGAAACCGGTGGCGTTTTCTTCCAAATCCATGGCCCGCTGGGTTTAACCTTGGGCCGCACGATGTAACAGGAACCGCCGTAATTCAGAACGGTGTTGTTCGGGTCTTTCAATACGGGAATATCGAGGTCTTCTTCGGTGGGAAGCGGATCGTCGTCGAAGTGGAAGGTGGTGTAAAACGTCGCTTTTTCCAAGTCGGACAGGTCTTCAACAGTCACGGGTTGGTCAAAATTAATCCATTTCCACGTGCTGGGTGAAATGAATGCATATTTTGCGTAAAAGGCGGCTACGGGGTCGGGGTTTGTCATGGTTTAGAGGCAAGGATTTGCGGGGCAATCCATAGCCCTCTCACGGCTCCGTTGTAAAGACGCTTTTCACCCGACACTCCGCCTCCCGACCTCAGACAATCGAGAGCGGGTCGAAGTGGCGACCGAGGATCGGCGTTGAACTGGTCTTCATCCAGTTTTCCAACACGCCAGCATAGACGCTGCGGAAGTCGGTATTGTACTGGATATCGCCATCGAGCAGGTCTTGCGGGGCGAGGCTCGGTTCGCTACCGAGCAATCCCGAGCGGACTTTTGGCCCGATGATAAACAGCGGGGCGGCCGCGCCGTGATCGGTTCCTTCACTGGCGTTTTGAGACACGCGCCGACCGAATTCACTGAAGGTCATGACGAGCACGCGGTCGAAGTGGCCCATGGCGGTGAGATCTTCGGTAAACGATTTAACGGCGTCTCCCAACTGCTGGAGTTTACCGTTTTGGCTCTGGACTTGGTTATGATGCGTATCGAAGCCGCCGTGGGAGACATAATAAACGCGGGTGGGCATTCCACCATCGATGAGCTTGGCGACCATCTGGAGGTCACGTCCAAGCGGCGATTGAGGGTATTTAGCCTTGCTTTGAACGCGATTGTAAATGGCTAGAATCTTGTCCGAAGACATCTGCGCATCCATGGACACCCGTTCCAGGAAGTCGATCGGCTTCATTTCGGTGTGAACATTACCGCCGACGGAGCCGACGCTGCCGCCGCCATCGCCTGACTCCTCCTGATTCATCTGGCGATAAGCAAGTTCTTCGTCGTTACCTTTTTCCTCGGACATGAAGCGGTAGGAGTTCGGGTTTTGTAAGCTCACGCCGAACGGTTGTTTGGAGACGAACGATTGTGGGGTGCGGATACCGATATTGACACCGACCGTGGCATCGCAGCCTTGGCACGCATTATCGAAATACTTGCCCAACCAACCTTCGGACTCAAACCGATTCGAGTCGGAAGCGGTCTGCCAAATTTCCGTAGAGCGGAAGTGGCTGCGATTGGGGTTGGGATAACCCACGCCGTTGATGACCGTTAGGTTGCCGGAATCATAGAGCGCCTTAAAGCCGGCGAGTGATGGATTTAAGCCGAGTTGATCGTTCAACTTCAGAACCGTGTTTGCGCGAACGGCGATGCTGGGCCGTGCTTTGTAGTAAAAGTCATTCGTAAAAGGAACAACGGTGTTTAGGCCGTCGTTACCGCCAGCGAGCTGGAGCACTACGAGGATGGGATTGTCCTTACCGGTGGCAACCTGGGTGAGGGAGCCGTCGGCTTGGGCGTGAAGGGCAGTAAAAGTTTCGGCGATGAAGGACGGGACGGTCCAAGTCAAGGCACCGCCGAGCAGTGTGGTGCGTAGGAAGTCGCGGCGTGTATGGAAGATCTGTTTGTTCATAGGGGAATCGAGTCGTGGGTTGGAGGGATTGGAGAAAATGAATTGGCTACGTGAGCTGATAATCGGGCGTGCTCAACATGAGACGCAGGGCCTTGCGGATATCGTCGTCTTGCATGGGTGGTGTAGAAAGCTTCAGCTGAGCGAAATCGTGAAGTGTTTGGCGTGCACTCGGTGCCAACTGGCCATTGAGGAACCGACCCTCTAAGGCCTGGACAAATTTATCGGGATCCTGCAGTTCTCCTTTGCTGAACATCCCGGCTACGGAGATGGGTGGCAGTGCAACGTCGCCCGTTTGATTCAAGATCCGTTGAACGCCCTTGGCAGTGCCATTAAGTGAGGGGACGTTGACCTTGGTGCCTTCCACTAACGCCGATGCGAAGTTCTGCCGATTCAAGAGATTGGACGTGGTGATCC
Source organism: uncultured Verrucomicrobiae bacterium (assembly GCA_963743595.1). Lineage (GTDB taxonomy): Bacteria > Verrucomicrobiota > Verrucomicrobiia > Methylacidiphilales > UBA1321 > CAVURW01. The sequence goes on along the minus strand of CAVURW010000014.1, from coordinate 89,509 downwards.
ATGCGAACCCGCCGTCCCAACCCTTTACATTCGGTGGCTCAAACAGGTTCTGACCGAGACTATTGAGCATGACGAGCGTGAGCGGAGCAGAAGGGACGGGGCTTTGCAATTCACGCAGGGCGGAGACGAGCCATTGGACGGGGCTCTTGACCTGAGTACGAATCACATCGCGAGAATAAAACGCCTGGCTCATAAAGAGTGTGCGCATCGCCTCTTTCAGGTCCATGTGATTGTTACGCATCACCGTGGCGAGGGCATCCACGGATTCATCCGGCGCAGGATCTTGCACAAAGAAACGCCAGAGTTTCCAGGCGATAAACTTGGAGGTTTGTTCCTGCTCACTCAGGATTTTAAGGCAGGCATCCCCGTCAAAGTTACCGGTCTGTCCCAGGAAAGTCTTGATACCATTATCGTGGAAAATGGGACGATATTGATATCCCTGCCGACCTGGTCCCAGGCTCCAACCTGTGTAAGCGCGGGCCGATTCCTGGATATCCTTCTCTGTGTAATGACCTTCACCCAGCGTGAAGAGCTCCATCACCTCACGGGCAAAGTTCTCGTTTGGGTGAGCCACTTTGCTCGTCGCCCCATCCAAGTAAATCAGCATGGCAGGGTCTTTAGAAACCGCACTCAGCAGATCGAAAAAGTGGCCCGTACCGAGACGACGAAAGATCTGGTTCTGTTGAAATAGAACGAAGGGAACGCGAACTTTTTCAAAGCTAGTGGCGAAGTGGCCGTGCCAGAAGAGCGTCATCTTTTCTTGAAACGGGCGCGGACCCGTGGCCATGCGACTCACCCACCAGTAGCGCATGTCGATCATCTGTCGATACTCGTCCTTTCTGAGTTCGCGGAATAGGGTCTGTTTCTTTTGGGGATCGGTCTCGTTCTTGATCGCCATTGCGTTGGGGATCAGGTTTGGATCCGGCTGCGAGCACTGGGGCAGCGATGTATCGTCGGGTTGGTTTTCGTAATCGACAAACCAACTCACGGCCCGGTCCAGGCCGTACGTGGTGAGTTTAGCTACGTCTTCAGGACAGGCACCGAATCCAGCCCGTTTGATGAGGTGCGCGGCGGTTGTTTTGTTCCAATCAGAGGGCGAGAGAGGAGGGAGCATAAGAGTTACAGTGAGGATGACGTCACCCAGCATGCTCCGGTTACAAAGAGAGGCGATATTTTTCTGCGACTGGTAAAAACTTATAATCGCGGCTGATAAATACTACCGACTGCTGGCTAATGACCCGATGCCGTGGGAATGGGCGATGGCGTCGGTTGAGGCGTGGCAGTCGGTGGCTGCGTGGGAGTGGGAGTCGGAGGCATGGTCGGCGTCGGCGCCGTCGTCGGAACCTCCACGGAGGGCAGGGGAGGCAGGGTAGGAAGTGGCGAGTGCGAAAGGGTATTCAGATATTGCTGCTCCACCGGGAAGACGGCGTTGCTGCTAGCGCCGGAAGAAACGGAAGGGGGCGGAGGAGGCAACGGCGCTTGACTCGGGATCGGAGCCAGGGAAATTGGGGTCTGGGTCGGAAGGATCGAGGGTTGCAAGGTCGGGGAGGGATTAAGAGCCGGCGTAGGCGTTGCCATTTCTGTGGGCGTCTCTGTGGGCGAAGGCGTTGGTGTTGGCGAATCTGTGGGAAACGGCGAGGGGCTAGGCGTCGCGCTGGGCGTTGGGGTGGGACTGGTTGTCGGTGAGGGCGTGGGGCTCGGCGTTGGAGTTGGCGTCGGAATTGGGGTGAGTATCGGGCCGGGGGGAGTGAGGACAAGGTCGATCTGGTGGATGACGCCGTTCACGCAACGAATATCGGAGCGCAACATGTGCGCGCCTTGGATTGTGATGATCCCTGCCGTGGTGCGATGAATTTCCAGAGGTGAGCCTTGGCACGAGAGGATTTTCTCAGTCACCATGTCCTTCTCGTAGAAGCGCTTTCCGTTGAGAAGATGGTAGAGGAAGATCCGCTGCATCTCCGGTTGATTCGAGGTTTGCGTGAGCATGGCCCACTGTTCCGGGGCGTATCGCGAGAATGAGGAATCGACTGGGACGAAAAGAGTGAGCGTTTTCGTTCGATCATCGAGGAAATCGTGCAGCCCGGCATAGACCGCCAACTCGTTCATCTTTGTCATGATCTTGCTCTGGGCGAGCGCTTCCGCAATGGTCGGAATCTTGGTCGGCTTGCCCTGAAGCGACGTGACGAGCCAAATCGCCAAGAGAGCCAGGCTGCTGACGAAGCGAAGTGGCGAGATCATGAAAAGAGAATCACTCTCGGTGGATGAGACCTAAGCAACTGATCAAGAATGCAAGAGGCTAGTGACTGCTGGCACCTGAGTTGCCAAGGGCAGTGCCGAGCTGACCGTTTTGTTCCCAAGACTGGGGCTGTGCCCAAGGCGTGGAAGGTAGTGGCTTGCCAGAAGCATCCGTAGTTTGGTAGGTGCTATCGCTGGCGCAACCAGCGAGGGCGAGAAGCGTGGCAGAGAGAAGCAGAGCGCGCGCGTATTTCATAGGCTACTGACTGCTTACTACATCGTCGCCGACTTTAACAGTATCTTTTATGTCGGGCTCAATGTCCGCGACACAAGAATCGCTGTCTGCACTGGTGACCTTGAGTTTGCCCAAATAGAGTTTGCCCCGGTAGACGCTCAGTTCACCCTTCGGCACCACGCCTTGATTCGTTCCTGCGTCGACCACCACAAAGCTCCAGAGAGGATTAACAAATTTGACCTTGCCGGAGAGTGGCGGCATGTGGATATCGTAATTGGTCATCTGATTGATGACCCGCTGAATGCGAACGACGTCTTGCTTTTTCCGCTGCAACTCATCCAAGAGAATTTTGCTCTGTGTCTCCTGCTCTGAGAGCTGCTGCTGAAGCGTTTCTGCATGCGAACGTAAGCCAGCAATTGTGTCAGCACCGAGTTGGCCCTTGATGTCGTCGAGCTGTGCTTGGATATCCTTAATCTGGGCTGCCTTAGCGTCTGAAGCGGTTTGGAGATCAGCTTCTTTGGCCATGGCGGCGGTGAGCTGAGTTTGGAGATCGCCAAGTTTTTGCTTTTGACCTTCGATGGTTCCGTTCAATTCGATCACCTGGCCCTCAGCTAATTTTGCACGTGCCTCGTTTTTCGCTGCGAGCTTGTTTGCGGCGTCAGCCTGCTGTAGGGCCACCACCTTGGCAGCGTTCTCTTGCGTCCAAAGAAGTTGGTATTGATAGGTAGTCCAACCGAGTGCGCCCGCGCCGATTAGTGCTGTGCCGATGAGTATTTTTACGATTAAGCCCATGGTTAGTAGAGTGTTAGGTGATTCATTCTGGAAACAAGACTCATCATGAAGAATGCTATTCTTCTGTCAAATCAATCTTGGGTGCCAATGATCGGAATAACAACACAGACAGGACCTTCCGTCAATTTCTTCGCGAAAGAAGTGAGAACGTATTCGAGCTCCCAAGGCGGAACTCGTTTGAGATCAATTGATTATCAACTGTGAGCGCAGTGAGTTTTTAGTCGAGTCACCACGGGCATTTGGCTCCGTTTTTTCAGAGGGCTGGTACTTAAAGAGGAACTGAATGGCGTTGGTTCCGGGAATATGGAGGCTCGACTCGCATTGAAACTTCAGAGAGCGCAGAAGTTTTTTGGTGCCTTTCGTGTCGGGTTGCGTGCAGGAGGCATAAATTCGAGTTGCACCGGTTTCAGTCAGGCGCGATATCACACGACGCCCGATGGTGTGGCGAAGTTCAATCGAGTCATAGTGGGGGAGGACCTCAATTGCGCCGAGGATTCTGGCGTTATCTTCAATCTGGAAGTAATCAAATTTGCTGGAATTATCCCGTTGGCAACCGATTCCAATCCCGATCAAATCAACTGAATCATAAACGCAATAAACGATGCTGAAGCCGACAAATAGACGGGCGATCTGACGTTCAACGACAGGGCGAGAAAGGTTCGGATATTGGGAGTGAAATAGATCCACAATCCGATCGAATTCATCAGTGACTTCATGGGAGTCCAAGAACGTGCCCGTCAGGGAGCTTTGGAAGCGTATTTGTTGGGGCGAATTCATAATAAATAGCATGGTTAATCTTTGTTGATGTTAAGTAATGCTTCCAGTTGCCGAGGACGATAGAGTAAATAATCGATAAAAGCGAGTAAATAAGTCGTGATTTAGAAGAAAAATAGCAAATAACTTCGATGTAATTGCTTACCCTGTATAAGTAATAAAGCACTACATAAACTCCATCTGCTTATATTTTGGATTTGTAAATGACCTTCCACGCAAACGGTGTAATAACGCCTCCAGGCTGGGCCTGCTAGTCGTTAACTTGGTGAAGGTTAAATTTTTGTAAGAAAAGGATTGATCGCCGTCCGGAAGCTCTCCAGACTTGAAAGCATGTGGCAACAAAGAATGGTTTATGTTCAGGAGAGCGTTGGCTTTCAACTTCTGAAGATGGGGATCATTGTTTTCATTTTGTCGGTGTGCGGCCTCGGCTGGTTTGCTTGGCACCTGCTGTCCAAGAACAGGCCTGCTGAAGAGACGCAGACCCAAACGCAAACGGCTCCCGCGTCTATGCTTTTGAGCTCGGGTGTCTCGGTGGACGAGATGAAACGGCTTTTCAAGGCACGTATGGATTCCTCGAAAGCTGGCGGTCAAATCACTAGTTATGGCGCACGGGCGGGCGAGCTCACGGTAACGATGCCGACCGACTGGAACGCCAAGACGCACTTTGAGCGGTATCTTTACGAGACCTCGATTTGTACGCAATGGTCGCAAATGGGAGGTCGGGGCGCTGTCTTTTTAGACGCGGACGGCAACCAAGTCGGCGGTCTAGACGATCAACGCGGCGTTTGGGCGAAGTAGTCTTAGAGTCCTAAACTCCTAGAGGCCCCGCAGCTCCGTTTCAGTAAGGCGCGCCATGAGCCAGAGCACATCTGAGAGCCGATTGAGGTAGGCAAGGGAGAGTGCGGGGACCGGTTCAAGTGTCGAAAGGTGATGAACCACCCGCTCCGCCCGTCGACACACCGTGCGTGCGATATCGAGGGCTGCGGAAGCAGCGTCGCTACCTGGAGTGGCCCAGCCTTCAAATGAAATGTTTTGCGCTTCGATTTGCTGCACCAAGCTGTCCAGATGCGCCAGACAGTTCGGCGAAAACTTGGGGTAGCGATCCTTGGCATAACGCTCTGTGTCCTCTGGTGCGACCGCCAGCTCGCCCATCAACGGAACCAGATTCTTCTGAATAGCAAAAAGTTCGCCTTGAATCAGGTTGATGTTGCTCAAAGCGCGAGCCATCCCCAGGTGCGAGGTGAGTTCGTCGATCGTTCCGTAGGCCTGAGTGCGGGGATTCGACTTAGGAACCCGACGCCCATACATTAAGCTGGTGGTTCCCTCATCGCCGGTACGGGTTGAAATCGACATTGCCGCAGAGTTACACACTTTTTTCCTGTGGAGTACGAGAAAAACGGGTAGAAGAGATTTATGGAAATGCCTCGGTTGATGTATGCGGCGAGTGGTTCGGACTCAGACATGTTTTACGCAACGGGGCTTTTTATCGATGATCCGTTCGTGTGGTGGGATTGGAAAGAGAAGAGCGCGGTGGCGCTATCGCGGCTAGAAATCGATCGGGCTCGCGCAGCCGCAAAAAAAGCTGACGTCCAGGCGGTGGACGATTACCTGGAAGAGGGTGCGAGCGACCGTTCGACTGAGGCGTTGATTGAGAACATCATCAAGAAGAATGGCTTGCCAGGGGTGATGGTTCCGGAGCAGTTTCCTGCCGGGTTGCTGGAGAAATTGCGCCGACGTGGTGTGGAGATTTCTGTGGCTACAGATGAGTTTTTCCCGGAGCGAAAGGTAAAAAAAGAGGAGGAAGTGACTGCACTGAGCGCAGCACTACGGGTGGCTGAAGCTGGTTTACAACGGGGAATCGAGATATTACGGGCATCGCAAATCACCGCAAAGGGAGTGCTGAAATGGAATCGTGCGATCTTGACCTCGGAGCGATTGCGCGCGGAGATGGATAGTGAAGTGCTTCGTGCAGGGGGAATCCCTGCGAACACGATTGTGGCTGGCGGTGAGCAAGGCTGCGATCCTCATGAACGCGGGACCGGCCCACTTCACGCAAATGAAGCGATTGTCTTAGACATTTTTCCGCGACATGCGACGAGCCGGTTTTTTGGGGATCTGACGCGCACGGTGGTGCGAGGAGTCGCTTCAGAGGCGTTACGCAAGCAGTACGTGGAAGTGCAGATGTGCAAGACGTGGGTGATCGGCCAAATGCGCGCGGGTGTGGATGGCGCGGAGCTGCAAAAACAGGTGATCGAGCGGTTCAAGCGCGACGGTTACCCAACGCGAAATCATAACGGGCGTTGGGAGGGAATGTTCCACGGCGTGGGTCACGGCCTCGGTTTGGATTTGCATGAATCGCCGCGATTCGGTGCCGGAAAATTGTTTACCGGCTTCTGCGTTACCGTAGAGCCAGGGCTTTATTATCCCGGCGTGGGCGGAGTTCGGCTGGAAGATGTCGTGGTTGTCCAGGAGACGGGCGTTCTTAATCTGACCCATTGTCCAGAGCAACTGGAACTGTAGCAGGCTGCGAAGGCAATTCGAACTCGACCGAAGGACATGTCTCAATTCCAACCACTTCCCAAAGGAACTGTCGGTCCGGTCTCAGGATTTTGGAGCATCAAGGGTGTCCTGGTGGCAGTTTTCGTCCTGATTACCATAGAATATGTTTCGCTTCGGGAATGGGTTAAACCGGAGAGCCCTGAATTCGCCAAGGACTATTTTCTAACGATAGCCACCATAGAGGGTCACGATAGCCAGCCGGTCCAAGGTGGGTTTGCGTATTTTTTTCAATTCCAATATGACGATGCGAAAGGGGAAACCCATCACGAAGAGGTTCGCGTACAAGAAGACGAGTATCACACGACAGGAAACGACTCGCAAATACTTATCGCGTATCTGATATCCAATTCAGCCTCATGTGACGTGGTTCGAGGGCCCTTTCATGGGTTGGTAAATCCTGAATATACGAGTATTATTGTAGGGAGCCTTTTAACGGTTTTATTTGCCGGAATTGCAGGTTACGGTGAATACAGAATTTACTTGATCCGCTCAGACAAGGAAGAGGTGAATGGCGCGGGCGATTTATTTGCAGGGTGCTTATCTCGTATACGAGTGGAGCTATAAAGATGTAACGATTCAAGGAGCCTATCAACTGCTATCCAATAGAATGCTGAGCAAGTGGCGGAACGCCCTACAGAGCGAGGCCTCCGTGAAGATCGCATTTTATCGACAGAATCCGAAGTTGCATTATTTGGTGAAAGGTATCGAACCAATCCAGAGTCAATCGATTGCTTCGAACCAAATCGACATTGAATCCAGGAAACGAGTGGAGCCTATTTGGGGGCATCTTAATATTTCATCATTCACCGCGCTATTTTTCGGCTTGATAGGTTTGGTTGTGTATCTAGCTTGCGTTTTTAGTGACCACCAAGAGGAGCTATTTAGGACTCAATCTATCGAGGCTACGGGGACCGTAATTGATCACATTACTTACACCAAAAATGGAAGCGTTTCTGATTACTCTATACGATATACATTTCCCGCAGAGGATAATAAGATTTACACAGCATTAGATAACGTGGATCAACGTACCTACGATCAACTGAAGGAAGGTGATAAAATTTCCATTCTATACCTTAAAAACGACCCGCTTACGAGTCGAGCTACGGTAGGCTTGCATTTTCCCGCCGCTAGCCCGCTGAGTGTTGCGGGATTTTTTCTCGTCCTGGTAGGCCCATTACTAATGATCTCGGTCTTCTTGTCTGTACGGCGACTGCGACTATCCCGATATGGAACAAAGACGCGTGGAGTTGTGACCGAAGTTGCTTTCGTGCCGATAAGTAAGCGGGGGAAGTTGGGCCAGATGAGACCGTATTTATGCTACGAATGGACCACCACACTGGGCGAAACCCATTGGGGCAAATCCCAGTTAAACCACGCCCTTACAGCGAAGGCATTTGCTGAACGACTTGCCCTCGGGCGCTTGGTCTGTGATGTCTATTACGACCCTCAAAAACCCTCTCGGCACTTTTTTGCCAATGTCCAAAATCCGTAAGGGTCACTTTCCTAGAACAGTTACGCCCCCTTTTCTTGGCCAGACACGGCGCTAGATATTGCCGCGGGTGAAGTTTTTTGGTCGTCAGGCAGTCGATTTTCGAGTAGCGTGTCGCCGGGCGCGGATCGCCCATTTGGAACCTCTAAATAACGACGTTTATGGCTGACCAACCCGTTGCTTCACGATTCGAGTTTGACCGCTTGCGGATGGAGCTCTCTAAGAATGACGAGGAGAAGCAAAAGTTAACGGAAGAGTCGATTAAGAAAAAGCACGCAGGTGCCGATGAAAAAGAGATCAGTGCGCTGATCCCGAAGACGTGGGAAGAGAAGGTTAAAGCGGAGGCGGAAGCGCTCGAAAAAGAGATCGCCGAGAAATGTAAGACGGAGGAGGAGAAGGCGCTGGCGCTGCTTGTCGCACCAGACATGGTGGAGGCCGTAATGGCTGCAGAGGCGGGTAAAGCCGCGAAGGCAGAAAAAGAAAAAAAAGCAGCTCCTTCCCGCGGATTGCTCTCGCGTTTGATGACGAAGAGCCCGGAGGAGCGCGCCAAACAACGAATTTTAGACAAAGAGAAAGAGGCTCGAGACCGGGGTGACCGTGAGAAAGCTGATGTGCTTCAGAAGGAACGGGTCGAACTCGAGACGAAAGAGGTCGATCGGCTGGAACGTGAAGTCAAGGAGGAGCGAGAACGCGAGATTAAAGACCGCGATGTCGAGAAAAAGAGTACCGAACAACGGCAGCAGGAAGATTCTTCGAATCGAGGCTCTGGCACTGTTTCCGGCACCGTTTGGACCCCCAGCCAGGGCAATGAACCGATCAGCGGCACGGTGGGCGTGGGTAAGGACGAGGATTACAATTCCACTAAGCAGATGGACAAGCTTAAGTCCGATGCTGAACGGCTCGACCGGGAATCGAAAGAGCTCAAAGAAAAAGACGAGCTGCAGCGTGCGGAAGAAAACCAAAAGCGAGACGATCGCCGGGACGAACGGCAAAAGAAGACTCTGGAGAATGACCGTCGGGATGAGGAGCGTAAAGAACGAGATCGCGAGGAGGCCGAGAAGGCCCGGGCGCTCGATCTGGAGGCCGATATCCAAGACCGTTTACGGCAAGATGCAGACAAGCGTGACCATGAGTGGCGGGGTGGCGGGGTGGGATCGGGCGGCGGCACAGGAGATTATTCCGGGCTTTTTGCTGATCCGGGGGCGGGGAATGCCGGAGCTCACCAAGAAGTCCATGTCTCTGCCGGATCGCAGGCCTATTTAGCTGCGGACCCCACGCAGACAGATGATCCCTACATCATGAATCTGCAGAGGGAGCAGAAAGAAAAGGAAGAGGAAGAAGAGAAACAACGTTCCGGCATGGTCTTGCAATCGCGAGGCGGTCTCTTTGGAAGCTTCTTTGGGAGCATGGTGGATGCTCAGCAAGCCAAGGACATGGAACTGGAGGATGAGCGCCGCGATTTCGAGCATAAGCGCGAGAAGGAGAATCAACTCCGCGTACAAGAGCACGACGATTTCCTCGCCCTCAAAGCGAGGGAAGATGAGCGTCGAGAAAAAGAGCATCGCGACTTTGAAGAGCATCAAGCCCGGTCTGCGGAGATCCATCGTGGTCAGGACGATTTTCATCGGCTGGAAGAACGGCGCAGGGAAGAGGATCGCGAGCGGGATCGAGACCGTGATCGGGAACGGGAACGCCGGGAATTCAATGAGCGCCGGGAAGAGGCGGCTCGTCCAGTCCGCAGCAGTCTTTTTGGAGAACTCTATCAAACCACCGCATCGGCCAGTTCCGCGCCGGACACCGGAGGCTACGTCCCGCCTGATTATGGAAGCGGTGGCGGCAGTGGCTACGATAGCGGCTACGATGCGGGGGGAAGTGGCGGTGGGATGCCGAATGATTTCGAGCACTTGAACTACCAGAATCGCATGGCGGAGCATCAGCAGGAGCAATTTCGGCATCACCAAGAAGCCGAGGTGGCCCGCCGCGATTTCGAGCGTGCCGATCACGATTTCCGCGAGCAGCAGAAGCACCAATTCGAAATGCAGCGCCGGGAAATGGATGACTTCTCGCGTAAGCGGATGGAGCATTACCACTCCCACAACGAGTCGAACATGCAATATCAATCCCAGCGCGATGACACGTTCCAGCGCTACCAGTCTTCCATGTCCGCAGACACCTACTCGCCGCCGCCTTTACCGCCGGAGTATTGCCCGCCGCCGCCACCGACGGGGTATTGATCAGCTGTGGAAGAATTTGATCCTACCTCTTTGTACGATCGAGAGTTTCGCCAGCGGGTGACAGACGCGCTGTCTGACTGCCCTATCGTCGAGGTTACCGGATTACTGGTTCACTACGGACAAGGCGAATTCGCTCAGGTTGGTTTTATGATGCCAATCTGGCGCCTTCCTGAAACAACGTTTCGAGTGTACCCAATTCATCTACAGCTGCCGTTATCTGAATCCACACTTCAGCCCAGGTCCATCCCATCTTTTTTCCCGATTCAAATTCAATGCAGAATTTCCGAACCGGATCGAATCGGTCTATTGATCGAAATCTCTGACAGCGTTTCCGATGATGAACGCTTAAACCACCTTATCAAAAGATACCGGGAACCAGTTACCTATCTCGATGAGCGCTTCGGATTATTCAGAGAAGATATCGTGCTGGACAATTACTTCGACGGCAGTGTGATCTGGAAAGGAGAGAAAATCAGTACTTCGCTGACGCCCAATCATGACTTTCCCGAGGACTTAGGTCGGAGGTTGAAAGAGTCAGCGAATTGCCTTGGTAAATTAATTGATAACCACGAAGAGTGGTACTCCCGGGTTGTCGATTTCGCCGATAGCGAACTCCGCCATGTCGCCAACGATTTTTGGCTTTCCGATGGTGATCCCGAAATAACCCCCGAAAACTTTAAGTCTAGAATACGCCTTACCTCGCTGATGATGTGTGCCAGCGGAGCTTTCGAATTTCGGTTCGATGACGGAGACATCTTTTGGGGACACGAAATTTGCGTTCGAGGGGACCTAACAAATGGTCCCGATCATGCGGAGTTTTGAAGCCCTGGCTTTTGATCGCAAGCGGTTCTTTCGAACAGGCATTTAGCTCGCGATTAAAGTTGTTTCACCGCTACGGCGGATCGTTTAGCATCGTGGCGCGTTCCATGAAGTGTCTCTATTTCAGCGTTATTGTTTTGGGGCTGAGCGTGTTCCTTCCAGGCACGGCTTTTGCGAAGAAAAAGGGCCCGTCGCCGACTCCTGTTCCAACCGCGACTCCCACGCCAACAGCAAGTCCCACTCCGACGCCCACGCCGTCTCCCACGCCGACCGAGGCCCCCGTGAAGCGCTCCGCCGAATACCCGCCCGCAGGCGCGGTGAAGGGAGATTGGGTGATGCAATCGCTCAGCTCGGAAGTCGATACGCTCAACCCGCTGACCGTGGATAGTCAGGATGGGCAGCAGATCTGCAATTACATTTACGAATCATTGGTGACCCGGGACTTGTTCACGGGAAAATTGGTTCCGCAATTGGCCTGTTCTTGGGAGCTCTCCCCAGACCAAATGACCTACACGTTTCACTTAAGGAAAGATGTGCTGTGGCATGATGGCGTGCCCTTTACCGCAGATGACGTGAAGTTCTCGTTCGATCGAATCATGGACGAGAAGGACGATACCGCTTATCTCCGCATTTACCTGGATATGATCAAGAGTTGCGAGGTCATTGATCCGTATACCGTAAAATTTGTGGCAAATCGGAAGTACTTTAAGACGTTGGAATCGCTCGGTTTCTTTATCGCTCCGAAACATGGCTTCGGTCCGGGCGAAAACTTTAATACGGCGGGCATCAATCGAAAACCTATTGGGACGGGGCCGTTTCGTTTCATTGAGTGGAAGACGGGAGAACGAATCGTTCTGGAGCGAAACGATCATTATTGGGGCATGCCCTATTATCTAAAGCGGATGGTCTGGCAAATAATCACCAACACCTCCGTGACCGTGCGCTTGGTGAAACGCGGCGATCTCGATCTGGCATTGGTGAACGCATTGACGTGGCGTCGCGAACTGGAGGGGCGGCCCGCGATGGATAAACTTCACCAGCTGCTCTACGATCAACCGGGTTACAATTATCTGGGCTTCAATTTGAAAGACCCGCTTTTTACAGATAGTCGCGTGCGCCGCGCGATCGATTTTCTGATTCCTCGCCAAGAGATTCTTTCCACCATTTATCAGGGGAAATATGCGACTCCTGTTTCCGGTTATGAATCTCCGGCCGATAGCGGTTACGACCACTCGATTTCGCCGACGCCTGAAGATCCAGCCAAGGCGCGTCAGCTCCTTTCCGATGCGGGCTGGAAATTGCAAGACGATGGATTTCTTCACAAGGGCGATCAACGATTCGAGTTCGATCTGATGTGTCCAGGTGCGGGAAGTCAGCCGAAATTGGCCGAGTTAATCCAGGAAGCGCTTGCGAAAGAGGGAATTAAAGTGGATATCGATCTGATGGATCGCTCCACGATGTATGACACCGCCGAAGACTGGAAGTACCAGGCGATGCTCGGCGGTTGGGCGACTTCGCTGGACGGCGATCCGTATCAGCTTTGGCACAGCTCTCAAGCCAAGATCAAAAAGAGCTCCAATTTCCTCCGATACGAAAGCGATCGTGCGGACAAGCTGATCGAAGCGATTCGTGCGGACTACGATCCGGCTGATCGCGATCGATTGAACAAACAATTGCACCGTATTATCTACGACGATTGCCCCTGCTGTTTTCTGTTTCAACCCAAGGAAATTTCTGTCGCCTCGAAGCGATTTCAGGTCGTTCCGACCTTTGACGGCCATATCGAGCCGAGCATCTGGTGGGTGCCGAAAACCTTGCAACGCTACACGGAGCTGGGCGAATGACGAGCTACCTGATCCGTCGCGCCTTGCTGATTATTCCGACGCTATTTTTCGTTACGGTTCTGACGTTTTTACTCGCGCGTGCTTCGGTCAATCCCGCTTTGGCTCGCGGCGGCGGGGAATCGGGCGGGAAGCCGATGACGGACGAATTGCTGAAGGCCCTGGAGCATCAGTACGGCTGGGATAAACCGCCGCTGGTGGCTTACGGTGAGTGGATAGGAAACGTCTTGCAGGGAAATCTGGGCACGTCGACCATTGATCATCGACCGGTGCTTACACGGATCGCCGAGCGATTACCGATCACGCTGAGTTTAAACATCTGCTCGGTCATCGTGATCTATCTCTCAGGAGTTCCAGTGGGCATCTACTCCGCACTGCGGCGAGATCGCTTTGAGGACAAGGGAATCGCGCTTGTGTTGTTTGCCGCGTACTCGATTCCGGTAATGGCGATGGCCACGATTCTCATCACATACGTGTGCGGGGCGGATTACCTGAACCTGCTGCCCATGTATGGCATCAATTCGTTTGATGCACCGGAAATGACGACTGTGCAGTACATGTGGGATCGCGCGGTCCACATGATCCTGCCGGTCTTTTGTCTGAGCTATGCCGGGCTGGCGTTTGCATCGCGTTACGGTCGGCTCAGCGTGCTGGAATCGATCGGGCAAGATTTCGTGAGAACGGCACGCGCAAAAGGTCTTCCGGAGAGTCTGGTGATCTGGAGGCACGCGGTGCGAAATGCGTTGCTGCCGATGATCACGATTTTCGCTTTGGAATTGCCGGGCCTCCTCGCGGGGAGCGTGGTGGTCGAGCGAATTTTTAGTATTCAGGGGATGGGTCTGTTGTTCATTCAATCCCTGGAAACGAATGATCTCCCCACCTTGATGGGGCTCGTCCTATTCTCAGCTGTGCTGACGCTTTTAGCGAACTTGCTCGCGGACATTTTATATTCCGTGGCCGATCCGAGGGTGCGTTTCCAATGAGCACCGTGAGCCCAGCAAACCCAACCGGTGAAGGCCGTTTATCCCAACAATTATCGAGTGGGGTCTGGTCGCATTTTGGCGCACGACTGGGACTCGGTTACCTTTGTTTTTTAACATTTCTGGCTGCTTTTGCGCCGTTCATCGCGAATAACCGCGCGATCTTTAAGATCTCGCACGGCGTGGTATCGATGCCCGTTTTCCGGACGATGGACTCGTTTCAATGGGAGTTTTATTTAGTGACGATGTGGCTTCTGGTCGTCATCGCAGGTTGGAAATTATTTGGGGCGAAGGTCAGATGGGGGCAGCTCCAGTGGTTCTTGTTGGCATCGTGTGGCGTTGCGCTTCTTTCGATCTGGAACGCAGTTCAGAAGCCGATCAATGACGCTGCGGAGGATCGGACCACCGTGGCTGAGGTGAAGATCATGCCGCTGATCCCTTACTCGCCGTATGAAACATCGCCGGATCTTTTCATGCCGCCCACCTTTTCAGCCCAGCACTACCTGGGCACGGATTTGAGTGGACGCGATTGGCTGGCGCGGTTGATTCACGCGTCGCGATATGCGGTGACGGTGGGCATTGTTTGCGAGGGGGTGGCCTTGGTCATTGGCGTGACCCTCGGCGCTCTTTCCGGTTACTACAAAGGGTGGATTGATATCGCGATGATGCGGTTGGTGGAGGTGGTCGATTGCGTGCCGACACTGCTTTTGATTTTGGTGATCGTAGCGATGTTGCATCTGCGCAGTAACCTGATTTGGATCATGGTGATTATCGGAGCGACGAGCTGGACGGGGCTCGCGCGATTGGTTCGAGCCGACTTCTTGAGGCTGACACAAATGCCCTACGCCGAGGCTTCAAAGGCGCTCGGTGCGTCCGATTTTTGGATCATCACGCGACATCTCCTGCCCAATGCACTCGGGCCGATTTTGGTTTCGGCGACGTTTGGAATTTCATCGGCAATATTGATTGAAGCGACGCTGAGTTTCCTCGGTTACGGAGTGCAACCGCCCAATCCCGCGTGGGGCAGCATGCTGCAAGAGAGCGAGGATTACCTCGATTTCGCGTGGTGGATGCCGTTCGGGCCGATTCTGATGATTTTTCTCACGCTTTTAAGCTATAACTTTTTAAGCGAAGCGCTAAGAGACGCGGTGGACCCAAAGTTAAACATCAAACGATAATTGAGCATGAGTACGAACCCCTGGCTTCAGATCAAGAATCTGAACATCTATTTCGGCGAAGGTCCGAACGCGAATCACGCCATTCAAGATGTCTCGTTTTCGCTCGAAGCGGGCCAGACGGTCGCCGTGGTGGGCGAAAGTGGGAGCGGCAAGTCGGTGACGGCGCTCGCCTTAACGCGATTGTTGGCAGAGCCGCCGGCGCGGGTCACTTCTGGCGAGATTTTGGTGGGCGGTCGCGATGTTTTAAAGATGGATCGAGAGTCGCTTAGAAAGCTGCGCGGTAAGGAGATCGCCTACATTTTTCAGGAGCCAGGATCGTCGTTGAACCCGGTCTTGACGATTGGGTTTCAGATCCAGGAAGCGCTGCAATTGCACAGACCAGAAGTGAAAGATGTGCGGGCGGAATCGATTCGGCTTTTGGACAAAGTGGGGATTCGCGATCCTGAACTGCGACTGAACGATTACCCGCACCAACTCAGTGGCGGAATGCAGCAGCGCGTGATGATCGCGATGGCACTGGCGTGCGAACCGAAGTTACTGGTGGCCGATGAACCGACAACGGCGCTCGATGTGACGATCCAGAAGCAGATCATGACGCTGCTTCAACAGCTGCGGGGCGATCGCGGAATGAGCATTCTCTTGATCACGCATAATTTCGGGTTGGTGGCCGGTTTTGCGGATCACGTGGTGGTGATGTTCCGCGGGAAAGTTGTGGAGATGGGCGCGACTGAGGAGGTGTTGCGGAATCCGAAGCATCGCTACACGCAGGCGTTAATCGCATGCGTCCCGAAACTTGGAGCCAAACAAAAGAGATTAAAGGTGATCGATTATGCCGAACTCAGCTGAGCCGCTTACGTTACTGGAGGTCAAAAACCTCAAGGTTTATTTCCCGATTTTAGGAGGCGTTCTGCGCCAGCAGGTGGGTGAAGTCAAGGCTGTGGACGATGTCTCGCTTACGGTGCAGAAAGGCACGACGGTGGGGCTGGTCGGCGAGAGTGGCAGTGGTAAATCGACGATAGGTCGGGCGATCATTCGCTTGGTCCACGCGACTTCCGGGTCGATCCAGTATTCGGGTACCGAGTTACTGAAATTAACGGGCTCGGAGTTTCGTCCGTGGCGCAAGCGCATCCAGATCATATTTCAAGATCCCTATAATTCGCTCAATCCGCGGCTATCGATATTCCAAATCGTTAGTGAGGCGATGGAAATTCATTTCCCAAAAATGAACCGCGCTGACCGTCGCGAGCGAGTGGCAAAACTCCTGAAGAGCGTGGGGTTAAAAGAGGAATTTATGGACCGCTACCCGCATGAATTCAGCGGGGGACAACGGCAACGAATCGGGATTGCGCGGGCACTCGCGGTCGAGCCGGAGTTCATCATTTGCGATGAGCCGGTAAGCGCGTTGGACGTTTCCGTGCAGGCGCAGATCGTGAATTTGCTGCAAGATTTGCAAGAGCAATTGGGGCTGACGTACCTGTTCATCGCGCACGATTTGGCGGTGGTCGAGCACATCAGCGATTTCGTGCTGGTGATGAATCGCGGCAAGATTGTCGAGGCCGCCACTGCGGAGCAGATTTACGAGAACCCGCAGCACGAGTACACGAAGAATTTGCTCAGCTCGGTGCCGCAGCTTTAATTGGGGGTACACTGTGGATCAAGCGACTGGAATCGAGGCGCGTTCGCCGTTGGTGGAAATTCGGGACCTGTGCGAGCGGCTGAATTGGGCAGAGCTGTTCGGCAACGATAACCCGGTGGAACTCGATTTAGGTGCCGGAGATGGCGGATTCGCGCTGGCCTACGCGCGACTGCATCCGCAGGTGAATATTCTCGCGGTGGAGCGGCTGCTGGGTCGGGTGCGAAAAATTGTGAAGCGAGCCGCCCGTCAAAAGCTGGCGAATGTTCGGGTGTTCCGATTGGAGCTGGGCTATACGGTTAAGTATTTGCTGCCCGAGAGTTCCGTATCGAAAGCACACATCTTGTTTCCAGACCCGTGGCCGAAGCGGCGACATTGGGGGCGGCGACTGGTGCAGGCTCCGTTTGTGCGCGATCTAGCGGTGGCTTTGCGGCCCGGTGGGGAATTGCGCTTCACAACCGATCACAGCGACTATTTTGCGTCGGCATGCGATGAGCTGAAGGCCGCAGGCGTTTTAGAACCGGTGGCTGAATTGTGGGATTGGGAGAGCGATCCTTTAACCGATTTCCAAAAAGTCTTTGCTGCCGAAGGACGTCAGACGCATCGGGCGTGTTGGAGGAAGAGTTGAGTGCTCGAAAAGTCGCACCGCCGGATTCTTCTGTTCTTTGATACGCAGAGTTCTATGATGTTTTCACAAAGATGAGTGAGAGCCGAGAGATTCCGCGTAAGAGCATTTACCGGATCTCGTTGTACTCGCGATGCTTGGCGCGTCTAGAGGAGAATCGGGTGGTGACGGTCTCCTCGGAGACGCTGGCGAAGGCGGCAGGCGTGAAACCGGCGCAGCTTCGTAAAGATTTGACTCACCTGGGGCAATACGGGAAGCGCGGCTTGGGCTACAATGTGAAGCAGTTGCTTGGACGCATCAATAAGGTGATGGGCTCGAGTCGGCTGCTTCCCGTTATCCTGGTGGGTGTGGGGAATTTAGGGACGGCACTGCTTTCTTACC
The DNA here is from genome assembly GCA_963743595.1 of uncultured Verrucomicrobiae bacterium. Taxonomy (GTDB): domain Bacteria; phylum Verrucomicrobiota; class Verrucomicrobiia; order Methylacidiphilales; family UBA1321; genus CAVURW01. The sequence continues at coordinate 71,731 of CAVURW010000014.1, read as the reverse complement.
GGGGATTCGCGGAGGAAGGGTTCGAAATTGTCGCGGCGTTTGATTTGGACCCGCATCGTGCTCGAAACAAATCGAGCTCGGTGCCGATTCTCGGCATGGAGGCGCTGGATGGATACGTGCGGGAGCACCGGGTGAAGTTGGGGATTTTGGCGGTCCCGGCGCAAGTGGCGCAACAGGTGGCGAACGCGATGATCGATGCAGGCATTCAGGGCATTTTGAACTTTTCCCCGATCTTGCTTCAGGTGCCGGACGAGGTGACGGCGAACAATGTGAACCTGGCGATTGAACTCGAGAATCTTGCTTATTTTATTCGGTAGCTCGATTTTTTACAAAAATGTAAGGAAATCGTTTGCTATCGAACCAGTTTTCATCAATTAAAGGGGGGATGGAAACGGAACCGCATGATTTGATGGTTGCTCTGCTTAAACTGCAGTCCTCGATGGAGCGGCGAAGCGAAAGTTTTTTCCAGACGTATGGAATCACCGGGGCGCAATTTAACATCTTGAATCTGCTGGAGTCTAAGGGCGGGAAAATGGAACAGGCCGAGCTCGTTTCTGCGCTTCTTGTCGGTAAAAGCAGCATCTCCATCGTGCTCAATCGCGTCGTGCGTGAGGGTCTCATCAAGCGGTCTGAGCATCCCACAGACCGGCGGCAAGTCGTCTTGGTCCTCACGGCGAAAGGCCGGAAGCTTTGGACGCAGGTGAACCCCATTTACCAGAAACGCGTGGAAGAAGTCTTTGCGCTGGTATCCGCCACGCGTCGCAAGCAGTTGGTGACCGACCTCACAACGCTCCAAGAGGCGTTGGATAAGCTCGAGTAATCTCTCCCGTTCTCTACAGCTTGTGCCCTGCCGATTCGCCTTCGGAGTGGCCGTGAAATTTGTCCATCAATTGGCTATGGCTTTCACTGCGTGAGCTGATTTGCGCAAGCGCTTCGGTGGCGCGCGTCTTGATGTTCGTCGCCCATTCCTTCTCGATGCCCGGCGTCGTGAGAGAATCGGAATGCTCGTGCTTCGTGAGCAGTACATCCGTGTCTTGGCTGACATGGGTCATGAATTCCTGGAACACGTCTCGATTCTCCGGGTGTGCGGCCACGTTTGTGAGCAGTTCGTCCGTCGAGTGGCGGGCATCCGTGAGAACGGCCAAGCCTTCCGAGTCGCCTTTGAGGGCTTCACTGAGGCTGTTGAAAGTGGCGTCGAGGGCGCTTTTGACTGGGTCTGCGCCGAGGAGAGTTTCTGGTGTTTTCTCAGGGCGCTGTTGGGCGTAAACCAGGGTATCGAGTGCGGGGGTGCTTTCGTTAGACATAGCTTTAAGGGATCTAGTGAAGGAGAAGCTTAGGCAGCTTCCATCAGCTCCTCGGCATCGCGGAGCATGGCTTGGGAGGCGAGGAGTCGGAAGGTGCTCGGGACAGCTTCAAACCGACTTTGGTAATACTCGACCGCTGAAGTGATGAGATTGCAGCAGAGGCTGATATTTCCAGCATCGTAAGCTGCCTTCGCTTGATTGAAGAGCGCTTTGGTCTCAGATTTCATGAATACATACAATTGCAAGCCGCTTAGCTTTTGTCAATGAGCTTTTTTGCGGTCCCAATTCGCTGGTATTAGCCTGCCCCTTACGCAATGTAACGCGAAAACCATTGCCGCCGTCGATTCCGTTTGTTAATGTAGTCCAATGAGCGCAAAGCCTTCTGGTCGAGATCAGGATGCCGATCCGTACGATCTCTATAGTTCGGCTGAGACCGAACGCAGGCAAGAGGCTCTAAAAAAGTTTTTGGAACCGGGTGAGGGTAAAGAAAATCATTACGGTAATAAGGGTTTTCCTCTGGGAAGCATCAATGGTTACGAAGTGTTTTTCGGATGGGACGGTACGACCGTCTGCTACGACGCCAATGGCATCAAGATGCCGGATCATTTTGATCCTGAAGTGGAGAAGCCAGAGTTTCCTAAGACGCCGGACGAACAGCTTGAGAAGTACGACGAGCTGTTAACCGATGCGGAAACGGCATTCGCGAGTCTCGATTTCCGCGCGACGCTCGCGGCTTTGGCGAATATCCAGGAAACGTCCCGGTATCTGGCCAGCGATAACATTGAGCAATTGAAGGCGGATGGCTACGACAATGTTCCCGTGGCAGGCACGCTGGATGAGTTACGGAAAATGCTCACGAACCTTCAAGCGAAGTCGACGCTCAATGATGAATTTCCCACTCCGGCGGACCATTACATGATCTACCGTTCTGCCACCGTGTGTATGGCGAATATGCAGGATATGGCGAAGACGCAGGGTTGCGATGTGGGATTACAATTGGCACCAGAACAGGGCCATGGTGAATCCCACGAGGGCGGCGAGCGCACGATGATGGCGTGAGCGCGGTTTAGCACGATTTAACTGAGCGCCAAAGGCGCGATCTATAACAAAGCCTAGCATGAGGGCGGCTGATAAGCCGTTCGAAGTGCTAGGTACGCGACCCCTATCCGTTAGAGTTCCAAAGGAACGATCATCTCATTTACTCATCCCTCGCCTCTAACCGAACGCGGACCTTCAGCCTGCAGTCGCTGTGGTGACGATACCCAGGCGTGCGTCGCTTCGTTCCTTCTCCTGGGCCAAGTTATTTCCGGCCCATCGGGCCTAAAGACAGGAACTGTGCTGTCGGTTGATTCTCACAAATCACGCTTTGCGGCCTCCGACTAAACGCCTTACCGGGAGCTGGCGCGAAGGACCTCGGTCTTGAGGCGGGTGGCGACGAAGGATTTGTGCTCGATTGGGAACGAGAGCAAGGCCGGCGAGAGATCGCGATCGGTGTTGGTTCGGTCGAAGCGTATGTTGGCTTCGAAGTAGGGGCGCACGTCGTTGATCGATTTATCGAAAAGTTTTGAGGCGCTGGGTAGGTCGCGCCGTTCCAAATTCGGCTCGAACATGACCTTGAGGTCGGGGACATGTTCACGCACAAGTTCACCCAGTTCCATCCAGGTGGTGGCGCGAGGAGCGGTGAGGTGGTAGCAGTGACCGTGACCGCTCGGCAGTCGGGAGAGATCGAGCAGGGTGTGGGTGACCCAAGAATTGTGGACGAGGTTCATCGACGCACTTTTGTTGAGGCGAAAGACAAATGGTTCTCCGCGTTTAACCGCCAATCCGCAGCTGTAGGAACAGGCGTCCACCACCTTAAATCCGCTGATGCCTTCGGCGTCGCCGATAACGATGCTGGGGCGAAAAATGGAAGCGGGATGATGAGACGCAATTAACTGTTGAACTACTTTCTCCGACGCTGACTTGGAGGCTTCGTACGGATTACGAAATTTCTGGCCACAATCGTTCTCCGTCTCGAGTACGAGCCCTTCGCGATCTCCAGCGACGTAGGCGGTGCTGATGTGGAACAAGGGGGAGGAGCGCTTGCCGATCAGCTCAACAAGTCTCTCCGTAGCGACGTAGTTCACGGCGTGGATATCTGCCGCAACGGCAGGGTCATTGTTCAGTGCGGTAACGGCTGCGAAGTGCCAGAGCCCGCCATCCGTATCTAAAAGCAAGGAGAGATCTTCTGGGGAGAGCGCGTCGAGATTCCGCACATCTCCATCGATCAACGTCACCCGATGTTTTTCTTGCTCAATCCACTTTTGAAAATGGGGATGTTTGAAGGAATCCGAGGAACGGCGGACGAGCAGATGCGCGCGCGTGTTCGGAGCCATGGCGAGAAGCTGGCTGATAAAGGTGAAACCGAGCGCACCTGTGGCACCTGTGAGGGCGAGGGTTTTGGGTTGATAAGGATGCATGAAATGGCGGTGTAGTGGGGCGGTATTTGTAGAGGTAACCTCTCCGGGAGGCAAGACAAGTTGAGATAGACTCTTAACAGTAGGGAAGGGTTAAGCACTAACAATTGGAATCGAAGTCGTCACGTAGTTAGAAGTTTCGCAGGGCGGCCCGGGAGTGTAGCGCATGGACGCGGCGATTGGATTCGTAACAATTTCCGTGTAACTGACCGTCTGCGCATCGGCTCGATGCATGCAAATGGAGTTCGGTCCTCGCTCGGGTAAGTGACAGCTGTGGACCCTGCGCAGGAACGTAAGGGCGGAATCGAGAGAAAACGGCTGCGATACCTGGGCAAGATGTGTCGAAAAGATCTCGGAGCGGTGGTAATTCGCCGCTGTTTCATCGTAGCCAGAAGAGAACCAGGCTTGCGTTTCCCATGGGTGGGTGAGCAGGTTCAAGAGCGTGCCATCCCATTGCCACTGGAGGAGGACTGGTCGACCAGGAAAATGGGGTGAGGGCGGGGGAATCGCGAAGAGTCGAAAGGGGGCTGTGGGCGCAGTGGTCAGCTCCCTTCGCAGGAAGGCGTTACCATAGTCGAGCGTGAGCTGCAGAAGCTGTGGGATGAGCTTTCCACGCGAGCAAACAGGGCCGGTCGGTTGTGGAGCCGAATACCAATTTAAGAGCGCGAGCGTTACCCCGGATTGATTGACGCCAATCCATGTTCCGCCAGAGGGTTCAGCGGGGTAGAGCGTGGCGAGCGGCTTTGTGGAATCGGCGGGATGAATTTCAGGTGGTAGCGCGAGGGGGCGGGTGCGCTGCTCATCGCGATTCATCCCCAAGACGTAGCCGTCCGGTAGCGGAATGAAGGTGAGGGAGCACATTAAACGTCGTCGTCGGAGTTCAGCGCAGAGAGATCCAGCGGCGGAAGCGAGCCCGGTCGCGAATCGAGCCACGATTGCAGGAGCACCGCGGCGGCGGCGCTATCGATACGCGTGCGTTGGGCTTTGGTGTTACGACCCGATTCCTGGAGTTGACGACTGGCCTGCACGGTGGTGAGACGCTCGTCGCAAAGCTCGATGGGAAGTGTGGTGAATTGACCGAGTCGCGCAGCGAAAGCTTTCACACGATCCGCTTCCGGGCCGAGTTGGCCGTTCATGTGGCGGGGCAAGCCGAGGAGGATTCGACCAGCTTTTTCGCGTGTGACGATGTCGATGATGGAGCGGGCGAGACGCTTCTCGGCCTTTTCGCCTGGCTGCGGGGGAACATCCAGAAAATCGAGCGGACGTGCGAGTGATGCGGTCTCGTCGCTGATGGCGAGGCCAATGCGACGCGTTCCGTAATCGATGGCAAAAATGCGCATGCCCAGAGACTACTTAACGTGGATGGCCTGAGCCAGAGGCCGGGCAAACGTCTCCAGCTTAGAGGCGAGATCGGCCTCCCCAGACCACTCGGCGATGCGATTCACCAGGGCGCTGCCGATCACGGCGCCATCTGCCGTGCGAGAGATGGCGTGGGCTTGCTCTGGCGTGGAAATTCCGAATCCCACGCAGATGGGCAGGTTCGTCGCCTTGCGGATGGCTGCGACGCGATGGGCGATATTGCTTTCCACATGGGATTGCATGCCCGTAACGCCTTCCCGTGAGATGTAATAGATAAAGCCGCTCGCTTTTTGGACGATCTTGCTAATCCGTTCTTGAGGGGTGGTAGGGGCGACAAGCGAAATGCGTTTGAGCGGGCAATTGATGAGTTTTGCTCCCACGCTGTTCGGAGCATCCGCCTCTTCCGGGGGAAGATCCAGGACAAGAAGTCCATCCACACCTGCCGAGGCTGCATTCGCGCAAAAGCGGTCTATTCCGTAGGAGTAGATGATATTGAAGTACGAGTAGAGGACGATAGGGATCTGCGATTGCGCTCGAACCGCCTTAACGATTTCCATGACCTGGGAGGGAGTCGTTCCCGCGTTCAGCGCGCGTTGGGCCGCCAGTTGATTCACCACGCCGTCGGCCAGCGGATCTGAGAACGGCACGCCGAGCTCAACGATATCTGCTCCAGCACGCTCCAGAGCCCAAACGAGGTCGGGGGTGTGGCGCGGCGAAGGATCACCAGCTGTGATGAAGGCGACGAAGGCCTTTTGATTGCGTGCCTTCAGTTCGCGAAACTTACGATCGATCCGGTTTTCAACAATGGTGTTGACCGCGCGAATTTCGCCCATCGGATCAGGGACAAACGGCCGCGCGCTTACGGAAGGGTTAGGATTTTGGCTCTCCATCGCTCCCCAATTATGGCCAATCCGGTGAGAGTTAGCAAAGGCTTTATGGTATGGTCAAGCGATAGCGACGAAACAAATGAGGCGTTACCACCCGTAAGGTAAATTGTGGGCGAATTGGTCAACTTCTCCTCCACCTGAGCCAACGCAGAGGCGAGGCCGCCCTGGAATGCGGTAAGGACACCCGTCGCCAAGGCGCTTTGCGTGGAGGAGGGAATTGGGTCGAGTGGATTCTGCAGCAGTGTGGGGAGGTGCAAATGGAATTTACGCAGGCGAGCTGCTCGTAACGTGAGCGAATCCCACATCGATTCCAAACCAGGCTGAATAATCCCACCGGCAAAGTGACCTGAGTCATTGAGAACGTTAATCACCGTGGCTGTTCCACAGTTGATGGAGAGGGCGGGAAATCGGCCCAGCGCATGGACGGCAACGGCGTCGGCCAGTCGGTCGGCTCCGAGCTCGTGCGGTCGAGGGTAATCGAACGCGAAACCCAAGAAGGGCGATTCTGACGAGACGAAATGGAGAGGATGCGGCGTAAAAGCGTGGCGGATACGGACGTTCAGCGCCGGAACGACTGAGGAGACAACAACACCAGCCAGCTGGGGAAAGTGGGCGGCGAGAGCGCGGATATTTGCAGGCGAAGAAGGAACTGGCCGACCGATCTGAAGCGGTTTTTCTGGGAGGGCGAACGCCCATTTCAGGCGGGTATTGCCGATATCGATGAGGAGAAGGGGCGAGGCGTTCAAAGTGGTAATGGACGTTGCCGAGGGTTGAAGGTCAAGTCGATTCACAATTGCCCGTTCAACTGAGGGCCTTGCGAGTTTTCCAGCAGCCTGCTAGTTTCCGGTGATGTTTTCGGTACTGACTCAGACGGGTAGGCAGTTTTTTGCTTCACTCGAGCTGGCTGGACAAGTCGCTTTCCTCTTCTTAGACGTGATGAGATGCCTGTGGCGTTACCCCATTCGCTACAAGCTATTGGCGCATCAAATTAGTTTTATTGGGCTGAAAAGTGTGGTCGTGGTGGTCATCACAGGCGGATTTATCGGTGCTGTTTTTGCAGCGCAAACGGAGTATCAGTTTAAGGATCTCGGCCTGAGCTCCGGCGTCGGGCCGGTCGTGTCGATCGCCATGTGCCGAGAACTGGGCCCGGTTTTGTGCGCGCTGATGATCGCGGGGAGGGTCGGTTCTGCGATGGCGGCGGAGCTGGCGACGATGAAGATTACTGAGCAGGTGGACGCCTTGAGGTCGCTAGCAGTCTACCCCACAGAATACCTGATTGTGCCGAGGGTATTAGGGATGATCATTTCCATGCCGATTCTCGTGGCGGTGGCGATCACATGCGGTGTTTTGGCCGGATTTTATGTGGCGACGGATGTGCTTGGGGTGAATGGCACTTACTATTGGCATAATATGACCAAATATACCCATTCTAAGGACATTATCATCGGGTTAGTGAAAGGTCTTTTTTTTGGATTGTTTATCGTTCTAATCAGTTGCAATAAAGGTCTGCATTCTTCTCAAGGTGCTGAAGGGGTGGGACTTGCAACGACTGAGGCGGTGGTGGATTCTTTTGTTGTCGTCTTAATTTCAAATTTCTTTTTTACACTTCTCTTAAACGATATTCTATTGGATTAAAGAGCGCTTTCCTTTCTTGCTACCATGCCAACTGACACAGAAACCGACCGAGATTCTTCAGTAACGATAACGGATGCCTCGGTGCGGATCGTCGGCCTGAACAAGCAATTGCGCGGACAGAAAATCTTGAAGGGAGTCACCCTGGAAATTCGTTCCGGAGAGCGGATGGTGATTATTGGGCGAAGTGGCGGTGGAAAGAGCGTGCTCTTAAAACACATTCTCGGCTTGATGATTCCCGATTCCGGCGAGGTGTGGTTTCGCGGGCAGAATCTGGCGGCGATGAAGGAGGAGGAACTTGTTCCTGTGCGCCGGGAAGCGGGGATCGTTTTTCAGAATGGAGCGCTTTTCGACTCCATGACGGTAGGGGAGAACGTGGCCTTTTCGCTTCGTGAAAAGGGGATTCGCGATGAAAAAATGATTCGAGACGAGGTGGCCCGAGCACTGAAGATTGTGGATTTGCCTGGGCAGGAGCAGAAGTGGCCGTCGGAATTGAGCGGCGGGATGCGGAAGCGGGTGGCCTTGGCGCGCACGGCCATTTCAAAGCCGTCGTTGATGCTCTATGACGAGCCGACCGCCGGCCTTGATCCGATTGTTGCGGACAGTATTAATAAGTTGATGGTTCGCTTGGGCGATGAGTTGCATATGACTTCGGTCTTAGTGACTCACGACATGGTCAGCGCCCGTCAAGTGGGGGATCGAATCGCCATGTTGCATGAAGGAAAAATTTATTGTGTGGACAGACCGGACGTTGTTTTGGAGTCTGAAGACCCAATCGTTCACCGGTTTGTGAACGGGATTTCTGATGCCAGCGATGCCATTTTTTAAAAAGGAGCCTAAATGAAACAGAATTCTGAGACTTTGGTTGGATTTTTCCTGCTCGGCGGGTTGGCGCTCATTTGTGCTCTGATCATTTTTTATGGGCACTTGGAAGATCAATTTCGCCCGATGTACATCGTTACGGTCGATTTCCCGGATGCCAGTCAGTTGATCGCCGGGTCGGACGTGCTCCTCTCTGGTGCCGTGATCGGCAAGGTGGTTTCGGACCCCGTGCCCGTCCCTGGTAAACAACTGGTGAGCGTGGTGCTGAAGATTCGTAAGAGCGTGCCGCTTCATAAAGCTGGGGTGAACGCGAAAGGCGAAATGATTGAGGGAGATCGCTTTGTTGTCGGGAGCACAGGTCTTTTGGGAGATCGATTTGTCGATGTTAAGCCGTTCGAGTACGCCGATGGCACAGCCGATAGCGATAAGGCACCGCTGATCCAAGACAACGACCACATCGTGGGCAACAAGACCTCTGACCTTCAATCGTTAACCGAGGCCGTGGAACCGCTCGTGAAAAAGGTAAGTGATGCGGTGACCCAAGTGACAGAGACCCTCAAGGGAATTAACAGCAACCTCTTGACTCCGCAGACAAGTGAAGACTTGAAAGAATCGATCAGTCGTCTCAAAGACACCATTAAAAATGTGAATGTAGCGGTTCTACATGCTGATACATTAATTCAACACACAGATGATACTGTGCAGAACGTGAACGACTTTATTGATAAAATTAAACATGGTGATGGAACTGTTAATAAACTGTTGTTTGATAAGAAGATGGCGCTAGATATTCAACAGCTTATCATCAATATGAAAGAACACGGGCCGGTTTTCTATTCGAACGACTTTAAGGATAAAGATAAAAAATAGTATGAACTTAAGTGCAGTTATTGTGGCGGCGGGTAGAAGTACCCGGATGGGTTTCGACAAGATTATGACGATTCTTGGAGATCGGCCGTTGATACTGCACACCCTGGAGCGGGTCCAACAAACTCAGCGCGTGGGCGAAGTCGTTCTCGTGGTTCGAGACGAAATTGTGGAGGATGTCCGTTCCATGATCGAGCCGTGGCTCGCTTTCTGCCCGATTCACGTGGTGGCTGGTGGTGAGACTCGTCAGGACTCCGTGCGTGCCGGTTTGGAAGCGGTCTCCGAAGCAGCTCAGTATGTGATGATCCATGATGCAGCGCGAATTTTCATCACGACCGAGGTGATCGACGCGGTTCTAGAGGGAGCCAAGGTCACAGGTGCGGCGGCATGCGGAACCCCGTGCACCGACACATTAAAGATGGCGACGACCGAAGGCGTAGTCGAGCAGACGATGGACCGCACCAAGTTTTGGACGATCCAAACGCCTCAAATCTTTAGAGCCGATCTGTTAGCCGAGTGTTATGAGAAGGCGCTTGCCAGCGGGGAATCATTCACGGACGACACGGCGGTGATCGAGTACTCTGGGTATCCTGTTCAACTGGTTCACTATAAAGGGATCAATTTTAAGGTGACGACTCCTCTCGATTGGAAGCTGGCGCTGGCGCATATGTACATGAATGAGCCTGATTGTCCACCAGGTCAACAGATGCGGAAATACATTCATGACATGAATAATCATTTAACTCCATTGATGGGTTATGGCTTTTTGATTATGAAGGAATTGAAGGAAGGTCCGAACGGTAAAAAGTTCGCAACCAATATTCAATCTGCCAGTGAACGCTGCCAAGAAGTGGCCATCGAAATGCAGAAACTGGTGCGGCAATTGTTCCCCAGACGAGAAGAGATGGACCAGCACAACCAGCCTCCGCATTGATAGACTCCGGTTACGGACTACTCTTCAACTCAAGCCCCGTCAGTGTAAAAGGTTTAGACTGAACCGGTATTTGAGTCATTTCGATGTGGATGACGGAATTGACGGCGAGATCTGCGGTGGAGATGGTCGCGCTGTAGGTGTTCTCGGAGTCGAGTTTCAGCTCGTTTGGCGGATGCTTATTGATTGCAATGTTCCCGTGGAATCCTGGCAGGACGTCTCGGAAACGGAGAACCAGACGAAGGTCGCTGGTGGGCGGCGGATCGGTACGAAGGTCGATTGTTGCCATGTCGCAGCACGGCGTGCCTTCGACGCACCACTGCCGAGACCAGCCGTAGGTGAGATACTGCGGGAGCAGAATGCTCTCGATCTTCTCGCCAATGGGACAAAAGATATCGCGGTCCGGCGGATAAGAGGAGATGCGGATGGGGATGCCCGTGTAGGCCTGTGAGTATTGGAAGGCGGTGGGCGCGGAGATGAAGAAGATATGGTCTTTCGGGAACAAGGAAAAATCGAGCTGCGCCAGCTCAGGGTGGCCGGTGATCTGAGAGTGCTCTGGCGAGGTGATCGAGTTTTGTGCTGAGAGGAGGATGGTGTGACTGAAAATGCCTGAGGCGTGGTAGTAACCAGCGATCAAGAAGAACGCGAGGAATGCACTTCGGTTTGCAGCTCTGCCCATCACCAGCCACTTCAGTGCCAGGGGCATCATCACGAGATAAATGACGTTGAAATAGCGGAGCTCGTGAGAGCCGGGAATGAAGGTTTCAATCAACGCGTACGGACAGCAAAGGGCCAGTAGCAGGGAAAAATAGCTGACCTTCCACCGTTTTGTGAAGCCAGCGCGCAGGTATGCGAAAAGAGCTAGGACCAGAGCCGCAAAAAGAAAGACGAAAAGGAGACCACCCCAGCCGCCGGTGCGTGAGCCCTGACCCGCGAGCGGCTCATCACCTGTATTCGAGTCGACGCTGTAATAGACGCGTACTCCACGGATCGACCAGTCCAGTTCAGAGGCCGATAGGAAAAACGCCACTGGAGAAAAGGTCATCACGGCGTACGGATAACCGGCAGGCGCCGGGTAGGTGTGAGTCGTACCCGCAAAGAGAGTGTGACCCGCAGCAGCGACGCGCACGGGGTAAAATGGATTGTCGAACAAGAGATAATCGGTAATCGAAACCGCCGAGATCGTGACTGCGATAAGGGCCGTGGCGACCAGTGCACGAAACTTGTCCCAGGAACGCCGAAAGCGCAGGACGATAATCGCACCAGCCAGCAGCCCGAGAAAGACCTCCGCGCTGATCAAGGCCGGATGCTTACTTGTCGCGCCAATTGCGATCAACACTGCGCCGCCCCACAGAAGTCCTCCGTCCCAGGTACCGCGGCTTACATTGAAAACGAACCGCGCGAACAACCAGATGCTCGCCGCAATCGCCAGCGAGCTCAGGAGATCGATGTAGGACTGGATGTATTCCTGAACGAGTTCTGGGTTAGCGAAAAAACCGATGATGACCAGGGAACTCGGGACACGCAGGCACTTGCGCAAGACGGCGCAGTAAATTCCCAGCAGCAAAATATGAGGTATGACCACGGCGTGAAGAGACCCCGTGATCTTCCAGAAAAAGCCTTGCAAGAACTCGCCCATTTTAGGGAAGCCCAGCCAGTAGGTGGATGCGTCGAACGTCATGTGGAAGTTCGTGTATCCACCGCCGATATTCCAAAGGTAACTGGAGAAGGGGAGGTGATACCAGATGGGGTCGAAACCGATTACTGTAAAGCGGAGGGCCAGGAAGCTCCAGAGAACGACCAATACGATGCTGACCCAGTTGCAAGAGGTTCGGAACCTTGTCATCTCATGAACTGGTAATGTTAAAAGTCAAATTACAGCGATAACGATGATCACGGTCGAGCCGCGAACAAGCAAGGATAGAATGGCCGTTTTCCCGGCAAAGAATGCAAGTGACCAAAGTCTCGCCAGAGCATGGGGAAACGCGTTACCGTGGTTTATGACTCGATCCAAGAAGCTCCGCATCGGCATTATCGGTGCCGGCGACATCGTTACCCAAAGGCACCTGCCCGCCCTCATCAACATCCCGCAGGTTCAGGTCACAGCCGTCTGCAATTCGACACGAGAATCGGCTGAAGCGGTCGCTGGCAAATTCAAGATTCCTGAGATCGTTTCGGATTGGGCGGAAATGATCGAACGGAGTGATTTCGATATCATGTGGATCGGTACGCCGCCGCACCTCCACAATCCCATCACCGTCTCTGCACTGGAATCGGGTAAACACGTGTTTTGCCAAGCGCGTATGGCCATGAACTTACGGGAGAGCCGAGAAATGCTCGCGGCTGCTCAGGCGCGCCCCCACCTCGTCACCATGCTCTGCCCCGCGCCGCACGGAATGAAGGGCGGCAAGTTCTTCCAAAAACTGCTGCGAGACGGCTACATCGGCGATCCCTGGCATTTCCATCTGCACGCGCTCTCGAATCAATTTGCCGATAGCTTTGCGCCGCCGCATTGGCGTCAACGGACGGAGCTGAGCGGGCTGAACATCCTCTCGGTCGGCATATTTGCGGAGGTGTTACTGAAGTGGATCGGCTCGCCCCGCCGCTTACATGCGCAAATGAAGGTGGCGGTGCCGAAACGGGATGGGTATGCGGTGCACGTGCCCGATATTGTTCACGTGATCGGTCAGTGGCCCAACGGTTTGGCGGGTACACTGGAATGGAGTGGCGTGGCTCAATTTCCGCCCGATCAAACGCTGACGATCTACGGGCGAGAGGGGACGCTTCAATACAACTTTACGGATGACACGATTATTGGTGGCCGACGCGGAGACGCCCGCCTCCTGCCGCTGACGATTCCGCCCGAACTGTTAACTGATTGGACGGTCGAGAAGGACTTCATCGATGCGGTGGTGCATGGAGGCAACCCAGAACCGAGTTTCGAGACCGGCGTGGAGTACATGGAATTCACGGAAGCGTTGCATCTCAGCGCGCGTGGCGGCCATGCGGTCGAGCTGCCACTTCCGTAAGGGATTCTGATGGAGGAGGTTTGCTGGTTAACCTACGATTCTTGTTCGTAGTTCTTGCTGCCAACTATCTTTTAGCGTATTTTTTTGAGAAAAGGGGAGCACACGAACCATGAAACCACGCGTAGAAGATCCTAAAGATAAATTGCTTTGGCAACGGCGGATGGAGAAGTCCGGCTCGTTCGTCGCGGTACTTGTATTCAATATCGCCATCTTTCTTATGGTGAGCACTGCGGTGATCTACCATTTCATAGCGCCTGCGCCCGTCGAGCCAATGGTCATGGCGAAGGTTAAACAGCAACCCCCGCCACCCAAGGCCCCGGCTCGCGGCGGTGAAGCGGCGAAGTCCGTCACAGATCCAACTCCACAAATTGCTCCACCTCCTGTCACAGCTCCCAGCATCGTCATCAGTACGAATCCGCTGGCGACATTTAGCATGAAGTCGTCGATGAATCCGTCTCTTACGGCGGCTCTTCCCACCTTTAACCTACAGGCTGCGGGTGGCGGTATGGCCAGTGGTTCGTCTGGTGGAGGCATGTCGCACGCGAATCCGTTCGGTGATACGCTCCAAGATGGCGCGACGCCCGCGCTTGTCGGTTTCTTCTATGACCTGAAACAGACCTCTGGGGAAACGAAGCCGTCGGGGATTAGTCAGCCAGGATGGAAAACGGAGATGTTGAAACTCGTGGCGGGTAACCTGAACGAAAGTATTCTTTCGAAGTATCTAAAGAGCGCGGAGCCGCGTACCACGGCAGGATTTTCTATCCCGGAACAAAAGTCGGAGAATGCCCCTAAAGCGTTTGGCCTGGGTGACAAAGTACAGCCTAATCTGTGGGCGATCGTCTACCACGGAAAAGCCGCAGCTCCCGCCGACATGAAGTTCCGATTTGTCGGCTTTGGCGATGATACGCTGGTTGTTCGCTCAAATGGGCAGTATGTGTTGGATGGTGGTTGGCAGTACATGCTGAACGATCCCTCCTTTCACGAAACCTACCCCTACATCTGGTCGAAGACGGCTGGCGCCTCTGCGAAACTACGCATCGGTAAATGGATCACCGTGAGCAAGGGCGATGTCCTGGATCTCGATATCCTCATTGGTGACTGGGGCGGCGATTGCGGCTTCTTTCTCCTGATGGAAGTGGACGGTCAGACCTATAAGAAAATGTCAGATGGCACCCCCGTTCTTCCGCTCTTCCAAGTGGGCGCGAAATTCCCCTTACCCTCCGGTTCAGATTCACCACCCGTTTCCGATAGCGACTTAATCTGGACGCCTGTCAGCCAATAACCGGGCTGGCAGCGTCGTGAGTCAGTAGTCGTTCCTTCTCGGCTTGGGCAATGACGGCACCGTAGAGTTTTTCTAGCTTCCCAAATTGTGTTTGGGAGTCGAACCAACTGAGGAACGTCTTGCGCTGTTGACCATCTGGCGGCTTCGGTTTAGTGAGCCAATCTTCCAAGGAGCGACGGATGTTCTCAGCCATAAGCTGATCGTTCTCGGTGTGTTCGATCCACGAAATTTGATCAAACCCAAGTTGTTTGAAGCATTGATTTCCGGTCACCCGCGTCAGGAACATCTTGAGGTTGGTCGCCAGTGCGTCCAATACGGCGAGCGAGAGCCCTTCGTACCTGCTAGTGAGGATGAATGCGTCCGAAGCTTGCAAGATTTCTTCGAGCTGTTTGACGTAAACGATGTGTTTAAACTGCTTGCGGCTCGCGGCAGAGAGGTACTTCTCGCCCAACTCGCTCGCTCCTGCACCGGCGTGAAAGAAATAGGCTTTCGGGAACTTCGGAAGCACCTCCTCCATGGCGCGGTAGAGCGGACCATAGTTCTTTTGCGGGTTGTCTCTTCCCACGGAAATGATGATGGTCGCATCTGCAGGCAGGTCGTGAATTTGGCGAACGAAGGCTTTGCGATCGGGGCCGGGCGGCTCAAATCGATGAACGTCGATTCCGTTGAAGATCGGGACGACCTTGCGCGGTGGCAACTTAAGGACTTTCAGGGCAAACTCGCGTTCATCAGGTGAGCTGGCGCTGGCAATTCCGATGTGGCCGAGCATCGATTCCATCAAATTGAAAACACTCGCCCGCAATGTCTTTTCCCCCGAGAGGCCGTAGTAGGCGTTCGGCGTATAAATCACGGGCGGCCAACTAGGGCGAAGGAGTTTGAGAACACGGGCCAGGCCGCCCGCCTTCGAGCTGTGGGCCTGGATGAGCTGTGGTTTGTTTTTGGAAACCATGCGCGCGATTTTGCGCATCGCTGAAAAGTCTCGGAATTGGGGAGCATTGCCGATTTTGAGGTCGACGGTGTGCGACCCACGATTACGCAGATATTCGAGAAACTCCTGAAGCTCGTCTCCTGAGCGAGTGCTGGAGTACGCGAAATCGATGATGAGCTGCGGGTGTTTCTTGTTCAGGTGCGCAACGAGGTTGCGGACGTAATCGAACACGCCGTCTTTACAGGGTTCGCAAATGAAGAGGAGACGTTGGAGTGGTGGCGGGGTCACGTTATCTCGTTGTACAGGTCCAGGTACTGAATGGCAGCAGATTTCCACGTGAATTTTTCCGTCCAGAGGAGACCATTCTCAATTCGCTCCGTTCGTTCATGTGGAGTGAGGCGCAGAAGCGTCGAAATTCCGGAGGCGATGGCCGATTCTGAATAGGGGTCGACACAGAGGCAGGCCGGTCCACCAATTTCCGGCAGACACGAGACGTTCGAGGTCAGCACGATCGTGCGGGCTTGCATCGCCTCCAAGAGCGGGAGGCCAAAGCCCTCTTCTAAAGAGGGGAAGCAGAAGACGCGAGCGTTCCGGTAGGTCTCCGCCAGAGCGGCTTCTGAGAGGTAGCCGAGGACTCGGACGCCTGGCAACGTGAGAAGCGAAGCCAGTTCCGGGAGCTTAGCGAAACGGGGTTGCGGCCGACCTACAATCCAGAGTTCCAGTTCTGGGAACTTGTTTCGTAGCATTTGATGGGCACGGATGAGCCGGGGCAGGTTTTTGTGCGGTTGCAGCGAGCCCACCGCCAGGATGTAGGGCGTGGGGACGGGAACGTCGACGTTTGTGTCCAGTTCGGGTGCGGGTTTGGTTCCATTATAGATGCGTACCACCCGTTCCGGTTCGAGCGAAAGGCTTTCGACGGCCTGAGTCCGCACATAGTCGGAGATCGTGACGACGCGATGGGCGCGCTTGATGCCCGGTAGCGCGAAAATATCCAGGACCAAGCGCAGGGAAAACGAGTACCACTCCGGGTGATGGTAGAAGTTCAAATCATGGAGGGTGACGACTGTTTTGAGCCCCGCCTGAAAGAAGGGACAAGTCGTGATCGGACTGTGCATGACATCGCAACCCTGAGCCCGAGCCAATCTAGGGAATGAGAGTTGTTCCCAGAGCTGTGCACCGAGTCGTGACCAGTCTTGAAAGGGGACCGAAACGAACGTGGTATTGGGTTGAGAAGTCCACTCGGAAACCCCTGGGTAACGGGGGTCAGCGAACACCACCACGGGCCGATCCCGCGAGGACTCACGGATGATCGCATCAAATAAGTGGAAGGCGACCGTTTGGGTGCCAGTGGGCTGCAGGGTACCGCTGAAGCGGCCGTTAAGTGCTACAGGGGCTGAGCTGAGGCTCATAAGTAGGAGGGGGTAGGATTGGTTGGGTTTTTACTGCGTAGCTCAGCCAGAGGAACACCACTCCGAAGCTCATCCCGAGAATCCACGAGATGAAAGCGTCACTGGTATTACTGAGAGTGATGGCCATTTGAAAGAGCACCAAGTGCTTGAGACTGCGGGCCACGCAGGGTGTCTTTTCTTTGGCGGAG
Source organism: uncultured Verrucomicrobiae bacterium (assembly GCA_963743595.1). Taxonomy (GTDB): domain Bacteria; phylum Verrucomicrobiota; class Verrucomicrobiia; order Methylacidiphilales; family UBA1321; genus CAVURW01. The sequence continues at coordinate 54,637 of CAVURW010000014.1, read as the reverse complement.
AGGTGATATTTCCTCAGAAGGATTCCGTAGAAGCCGCCCAAGATGACCGCGAGCGCAATGACACCGGCAAAACCGAAGTTAAGGAACGCTTCGCCAAAGAACGAGACACGCAGGCCAAAATGCAACTCTTCCGGCAGGCCGACAATTCGAACGGCAGTCAGGCCCAGGTGCCATTGCTTCTTCTGTGGGAACAGGCCGCTGGGCGCGAACGAGAACAGCCCACCCAAGTATGTCTTGCCCAAAAGCGGATGAAAGTCCCAAGCGCTCAGCACCCAAGAACCGTCGCGTAGATCGATCAAGTTATCACCGAGATAAGCTTGCTGAATACTTGCGCTGACAATGTCCATCCCTCCCGAATCTTTCTGCTTTTCCCGCATGAGCGAGGTGTAGCCGCTGAGGAATGTGAATACGAAGATGTACGTCACGAAGATGGTAAATATGAGACTGCGCGGATACTTGAAATTGGTGGTCAATAAGCTGAGGGTGACGACCAGGGTGATGGAGAGCGGCAGCCTGTCGGACGTGAGAATTTGGCAAAAGGCGGCTAAGCCCGCCAGGGAGAGGTCCACCATGGAGGTGGTCGCTGCAAGGCCGCGCCGCAACGCGCTAACGATCAGAGTCCCCACAGTAAACGGCAGTAGAGCTGTTCCAGCGTGGAAGACGGCACGTCCCGTATCGCTAGAGACAAGCTGAAGACGCGCCTCCTCCCCATCGTCTGTGAAGAGCGGCACAGTGTGCGTGAGAACCATCGGAAGAGTGATTGAACCGGCACAAACTAAGGCTAAGACCCGCATGGGGATCAGGAACTTTCGATCCAAAATATCAGCTGGAGCCGGCAATGGCGGCAGCTGGTAGTGGGCATTTTTCACGAATGAATAGACCGTTAGCAAGGTAGCGATGAAGATCGCGAAGCCTACCGTGTTTAAAATCACGCAGAGGCCGCTCATTTGAAGGATCCCATCGCCCGCCTCGTGCTCGTTATAAGCGGTTAAATTCATGTAGAAATAACCGACGAAGATTAACGATTGCTGAGCGAGCGCCAAGGCGAGGAGATCGAGAACGCGATAGCGTGTCATCCACAGGGTGGGGACGATAAAGAGCGCCGAACAAAGTATCCACACGGTGAGGTTAATATTCGGGTCTGACCAGCGAGTGATAAAGTTCTTCCACGGCGTGGGATCGTAGAGCTCTGTGTACCACGCGATTGGAACGAAAATACCCATAAAGCTTCCCAGCCACGGAATTAAGAGCCAATGCGTAAGAATGGGAGGCTCAGGTCTGGCGGACGTGGCGGAGAGGGCGGTCATCGCTTAGAGGAGCATATTCATTTACACAGGCGGCAGCTACATTCTTTGAGGGAAACGAGGTTTTGTGTGGACACTCAGAGATATTTTTCGAGGATCAACACGGTCAAAGCTTAACATTGGTAGCGGAATCGAGTAAATACTTCAGATCATTTATTATGTACGCAGGGAAAAGACAAATTTTTGACTGGGTTTTCGTGCTCTACGTGGTCGATTTCTGGGCGATTGCGATTGCGGTTGTCGTATCGCCTGAGCTCTACAACTGGTTCGGGTGGTGGTCCGATCAGCTAACCGGTGCGCATACGGCGACTTGGGGAGCCCGGTTCGTTTACGTGGCGTTCCTCCTGCATAGCATGGGCCGCTTCCCGCTCTATACATGGTCCACCTTCATGAATAAAGTGAAGGAATTGAAGGTCCTCATGTACACGGTCATGCTGACCACCGTGGTGACAACGGTATTCCTATACGCCGTTCGCTACGTGGAATTATTGATCTTTCATTGGGTGATTCTCCAAACGTTTGTCACCCTGACTTGCATGTTGAGCGGGCGCTTGCTGGCCTGGTTCTTAATGGTCAAACTGTTCGACCTGATTCCCCGGGAGCGAATCGCTTTTGTCGGATGGTCGCCTCGGCTGGAGCGTGTTATCCCCAGTTTGCAGCGGGAAATGAAGCAATTTCAAACAGTGCTCGGCTTTTTCGAGACGAAGAATAGCGACGAAGATGTCACGGAAGCGGAGCAAAGAGGTTATAAAAGTCTGGGCGGGCTCCAGGACATCGAGAAGGTGAATGAGGAGAAAGAGATCACTCTGCTGGTGATTGATGAAGGGACCTTGACCGGCGATCAATTGCGAGAAGTGGGGGCTGCTTGTTCCCGGCTCATCATCAATTTCCGGTTGATTCCCAGCGCATTCGATATTTTAGGGCGACGGCTCATGACCCGGGTGATGGCTGGTGTGCCCGTACTGGGCATTCAAGGGGTGAGAATGGATTTGTTCCATAATCGCCTGGCGAAACGGTGCGTCGATATTGTTGGGGCGCTTGTCGGCTTAACGCTATCGATTCCAATTATTTCGATTTGCGGGTTCCTGATTTATCGGGAGTCGCCTGGATCAATTTTCTACGAGCAGGAGAGGCTGGGCCAGCGCGGAAAGTTGTTCAAAATGGTCAAGCTTCGCACCATGCGCTTGGATGCTGAGAAGGCCGGGCCGGGGTGGACAGTTGCAAACGATCCAAGACGGCTTAGGGTGGGAGGCGCTCTGAGAAAGTGGAACCTGGATGAGGTTCCGCAATTTTGGAACGTATTGAAAGGCGAGATGAGCTTGGTCGGACCGCGACCGGAACGCCCTAATTACGTGGATCAATTTAGCAAGGACTATCGACACTATAACCTACGCCATTATTGCAAACCTGGGATGACGAGTTGGGCAGCCGTCCATGGATTGCGAGGCGACACCTCTCTCACAGACCGCTTGGAATATGACCTCTACTACCTAGAAAACTGGAGTTTAGTCCTTGACTTCAAAATCATGTTAATGACACTCCGTCGACCGAAAAATGCCTACTAATGGACGATATCTGTTCTATTCAGTTCGATCGCTACGTCCCTTAAAACGACAAGCGCTGCGACTGCGTCCGGTATTCGTCTTTTATCTCGTCGCATGGACCCTCTGTTTCGGAGAGAGCTCGACACCGCCACCACCGACCACAGTTCCTCTGGAAAAGCATTCTCCTGGCTCCAACTCGCCCACGGAAGTTTTTCTGAAAAGCCGGGCTATCCCTGAGTTGGACCTATTCGTGCCGGAGACCGATCCGAGAAAAGGCTACGTTCAGCTCTTTCGATTGGTTAAAGACTTCTACAATAACATTTTCGCTTCGCCACCACCTGGGGAGTCGTTTATTCCCGATCCTTCGACCTACCGTGAGGTGACGTCTTTTGAACCGATTCGTGGTCTGCAACCCGAACGTTTCGCCGGATCAATCTTTGAATTTCATCCCAATCTTGAGATTTCTCAATCGTACGACTCTAACGTCTTACAGAGCGTTCATAATCATATCGGCGATTTTTTTACGACGCCACGATTTGCATTTGAGATGCAGGTCGGCACCCCGGATTCCGTCTTTGTCGAGGCTTACGACACGATCTTTGCCCTGCACATGGAGTACCTCGTTTATGCCGATTTATTTGCACGACACACAGAATTTGATGCGATCAACCAGAAGCTCGACCTAACCGCACGAATCGGACGGTCTGATGCCATCTGGCGCCCATATTTTAGCGGTGCTGATGTTACCGGAACCAATCTGCTCATTGAAGAACGTGAAGAACGACTCAGACGGCAAAGAGTCAGCGGTGGATTTACTGGGGAATACCGACTCTCCAGCATGTTTTCATGGAATCAAAATTTTGAGTACTCACTGCTGAACCACCCCGTTAATCCGGAATATCTAAACACTCAAGTATGGCGCACCTATCAAGAGGTTGGTTACAAAGTTCTGCGAGGGCTCGATTTTCTGTTATGGGGAGAGTACCGCAGCACGTGGGTCAATCATGGGGGGCGCGCTGTAGAAGAAATCGGCGGCATTGGTTGGCGGGGTAAATTCGATCCCAGGCTCTACAGCGATTTTACCATTGGCTGGGACGGGCAACAGTTATCGGACCACATCGGGAATCGAAGTGATATGTCGGGGATCCGTTTACTCGGACATACCAGTTTCGAATGGAGTCCACGATTGCGATTAGTGGTCAGATACGATCGCGAATACACCTTTAATGAGCTTGCAGTGGATGATAACTATGTGAATACTGCTGTGCAATTTCGTCCTGAGATTTTCCTGGGTCAAAACTGGTTCATCACACCGGAGCTAGGGCTTTCTTACGATGAATTTGAGACATCACATGAACGACAACTGGAGATTCGACCGGAGTTAGAATTGAGCTATGCATTAGCTGAACAGGAACAGCAAAAAACAAAACTTTTCATCAAGTTTGGCTATGATTACTCCGCCACCTTAAACGGACCAGCAGACGTGACGGAAACGTTCAGATGCAGCACCGGACTTCATTGGAATTTTTGAATATGAAACAGAGATTAATATATATACTTCTCGCAGTATGGATTTACACAGGGACTACGGTTATCTTATACGCTGGCGACAAGAATCTGCCGACCGATGTGGAGATCAAACCAGTTAAGGTTTACACGGTGCCGTACGCCCTTGCAGTGCTGGATAAAGTTATTGTGATCGATAAAGCAGGAAAAGAGACAGCGTACCAAGTTGCGCAAGACGGACAGCTCGATCTGGGAGATGGCGGTAGTCTGAAGGCGAAGGGCCTTTCGACCGGAGAGGTGGCTGGATTGGTTCGCAAGCATTTGGGAAATGTAGACACGGTTCGGTTCGAAGAGTTTCGGGCGAATCGCATCAGTATTTTGGGCGAGGTGTTTCACCAAATTTTCACCGAAATGAGCGAAGGTCCGATGCGCGTGATGGACGGAGTCGCCGCCGCCAACGGGTTTACCCCTCTCGCCAACACACGGCGTGTGAAACTCGTCCGGGAAAACGCCGGGCGCGTGGAAGTTTATGAACTCGACCTGCGTAAAGTGCTTCTAGGCGAGAATCCAAACGAAAATTTGCTCATGAAGCCGGGGGATGTGATCACGGTTCCTAGAAATTTCCTGTAATGCCTGACTTTCGAAATCCCGTCATTTTTCAGACGATTCGACCTCATTTACTGTGGATGGTGCTCGGCCTAATCCTGGGCGTCGCTGTCGGTTTTCTCCTCCAAGACCTAACCGACCCCGTTTACGATGCCAAAGGCAGTTTCTTAATCAATCAGCTCCCGTTCGGCAAACAGCAGGAAGCTGCCAATGACCCCGAGACAGAGCGGCAAATTGTCCAGAGCTTGATCGAAAGCGCGGCCGGTGAAGGAATGCACCATGAGGTGGCCCGATTGCTGGGCGTTTCTGACGGCGATGTCGCCTTCGCGGACCATGACCTGTCGTTGAAACTGGCCCGAGGCAAGCTCACAGCAAACATAGATGTTAGCGCTTCACGCAACAGTCGCCTGGGCAATGTGACCGTAGAATCGTGCGATAAAGAATTTGCCGTGAAGGTGGTCAAAGCCGTTTTTGAGAAGATGGCGATCCTCAACAAGATCGCGGGCCGCCTGAGACAAATCGAGTTTCGACTGACCTTAAATCAAACTGAGGCCGCCAGCGTCGTCCAAGAGCTCTCCTCCATCTCGGCAGATCGTATTAAGTATCAGCACCAGAACGATATGCTGGAGGCGTTCCTGGGGCAAAAAGGCGAGTTGGAAAACTTTCCTGCATTCGATGCCGACGCGACGCTCAGCAATCTTAAGACCCAGATGATCCTGGTCCAGTCCGAGTACGCGGCGATGGCGGCGCAAAGCAGCTCCGGGGAACGATTGCTGGGGAAGAAGGGTGAGCTGGACAATTTGAGAACCCAGATTCGTACCTACACGGATAGTCTGGCTAAGGCGCTGCACGCGTCGTTGAAGATCACCCAAGAACGAGAGACAAGTTTGCGCGATCACCTGGCGCAAGTGCAGAAGCAAAATTCTCAATTGGAGGGCTTTCGCGCGGCGTTATATGAGGGATTCGGTGATTTTACGTTGCGGGACGATATTACGCTGGATGGGGATCGGTCCGATCAAGAAATGAGCGTGATCGTTGTCGTTGATCGGGCCTACGCCGTGGCAAAGCCCGTGAGACCGGTGCTTTCGGTCAATTTAGCGCTTGGGATTGTGTTTGGCATGGGCCTCGGCCTGTTCATCTCCACTGTCTTACAAGTGATGCGACCGAGAGCTGTGGTGGATGAAGAGTGAATCCGGCCGCACTTGAAACCTGATCCTGCAGTCACGCCCGATGCAGATTCTTCAGGGAATAGAGTGCCACCGCTCCAGTTACCGCTCCCGCCGCAATCGCAGACACGATTCCCCCAACCCACGAGGCAGCAAATAACGCCGCTCCAGTAATGAGAATGGCCCTGCCTTGGGCGACGATCGGCACGAGCCACGTGACACAGGGGTGCTGCTGAAAATTCTTTGAGAGCGAGAGTGACACGGGAATCAACGCGACAATCGCAATCGTCGCCCCCGAAAAGAGGCCGGGCAACCCGTACTCGTGCTGGAGAATCAACCCGCTCAGCAGGACAAAGACCGCCTCCACCATGTTTCCCAGAGCCGCTTGACGGACGAGATTTGTGCCCATAGAGGCATTGACGATGACGCGACTGGCCGCCGCAGAGAGTCCATAGAGCGCCATCGTCCAGGCGAGGGGCGAAGAAATGGGGGTATCCTTCAGCCAATAGGGCATGAGAATCGGCAGGAGAAATCCCAAGCCGAGCGTGCCGTGCATACAGAAAATGAGCGCGTATTCGTAGCTGTGGCGAAAGTTTTGAGCCCTTTTCGCGGGATCGGTCTCATTCGCCAGTGACGCCAAGGAGGTGTCGCTGGAACTGGCCCCCAGCCCACCGATGATCTCCGTAATGCGCAGGAGAATATAGAACGTGCCCGCCACCTCTGGCCCGCTGATGCTTGAGACGATAAACGTTAGTGCATGCGTTTTCGCCACCAAAGAGAGGGTAGTGAGATAAAACCAGCCGCCCGATTTCAACGTGGTGATGACGTGAGCTGGTCGAAGTCGAGTCAACGAGCTCAGATAGATCAGTGGTCTCACTTGAGTTACGAACAGCACAATGTTCGGCGAGATCAGGCAAATGAAGTAGAGAGTTGTTGCGGCAGTGACCGAGCCTTTGAACCAGACGAGTAGTCCAACCGCAGGAATACCGATCAGTGCCCCCAAAGTATTGGCCGCCTTAAGAGCCGAGACACTCCCTTTGGCAGCTAGCGGCTCCAGTAACAGCACACTGAGCATGAACAGCCCCACCATTCCCACTGTAAGAGCCACCAGCAGATCACCCTCTGGCGGAAGCTGAAGCCATCGACTCCACACATGGAAGTACGCAAGCACGGCGGCCCCTCCCGCAGCAAAAAACGCTACGAGCGCAAATGCCGATACGCCTTCAATCACCGCAAAGCTGAAGTCTTCCCGGTCATCCTTCACGAGCGCTTCGCAGAGACGGAGTCGCGTGAGACTGCGCACGCCGCAATCGAGAATCGCCAGCGATACCAGCAGCGAGCTCGAGAGCGCAAACATCCCATAGCCGATTGGCCCCCACACATACTGCATCAGCGGCGTCAGCAGCCCTAAAAATCCGGCCTTGGAAAGAAAGTTGAGCCCTTGCCAGACTTGGTTCAGGAGCAGTTCCCGACGATAATCGGCCTTAGGTGGTATGGACATGTAAAGAAAGTTACTCGATTGAGAACGCAAACTGCTTTAACCTTTTAGTCTGTAACAAACTGTACTGATTTAGAAGGGCGATTGTGTCGAGAACGAATTTTGGATTAGAGAAACAAGAGATTATCCCATTATGGCCCGGTGCCGCTCCCGATGGACCGGGGCCGGCTGGCCATGAACGCAATGAAGGTTACGTGGTTTGCAACCTTGCCAGTCCGCGCATGGTGGTTTATCGCCCAGAGAAGCCCTCCGGATTGGGGATCATCGTTAATTGCGGCGGGGGCTACGCGAATTTGCAGCTCGGCCGAGAGGGGCGTCCCATGGCCTCGTGGCTCCGGGCGAATGGCATTACAGCGTTCGAGCTGATGTATCGATTGCCGCTGGAGGGATGGAAACACCATGACGTCCAGTTCCAGGATGCCCAGCGTGCAATGCGTGTGGTGCGCCAGCGGGCTGGTGAGTTCGGAATCGATCCGAATCTTGTGGGGATGGTCGGATTCTCGGCGGGCGGGCATCTGGCCGCCACAACGGCCACGCAACCCGATTTGGTTCGGTACGCGCCAGTCGATGACGCGGACAAATTATCCGCTCGTCCCGCCTTCGCAGGGTTAATTTATGCCGTGTTAACGATGATGCCGCCGTATCACAAGACGCATACACGCTATGCTTTAATCGGTGATACGCCGACTCGGGCGCAACAATTGACCTATTCCGTCCCGCTCCACGTCGACGAAAAAACGCCCAAGATGTTCTTGGCCCACTCGTCCGATGACCCGATGAGTTTGCCTGAGCACTCGTTGATGATGCACAACGCATTGCGCAGCTCGAAAGTCTCTGTGGCGCTTCACATGTTTCAAACGGGCGGCCACGGTTGGGCGATGGGCCCAGCGGGCTCGGAATTGGCGGTTTGGCCGGAATTGCTTTTGGGCTGGTTGAAGCAGAACGGGTTTGTAAAGTAAGGGAATGCGGCAAGGAGCGCCGCGGACAAGCTTCCTCTACCGGCCATGAAGTTCTACACCCCATCCTGGATGCGTAAGGACCTCATTTGGACCGAGCGTCCGGACGAATTAACGCGGCCCAGCTCAGAGCTTGTCTATTGGTTGGTCGGCGTCTTTGCCATGGCGATGTTCATCCATATCGGGAATCTACCGGTTTGGCTAACCATCACACTCATCATCGGCATCGTCATGCGTGTTGCAATGGAGCATTTTCGCATTCATTTGAGCGGCACCTCGGTCACGTCGGCGGCGGGGATTGCCTTGGCGATCGCGGTGTACCTAAACTACCGCACGGTACTCGGGCGCGATCCGGGCACCGCGCTTGTGGCAGCGTTCTCGCTGGTGAAACTCTACGAGATGCGGTGGCAACGGGACATGGCGTTCATGGTCTTTAGCTCGTACTTCCTCGTCACCAGCGGTTTGCTCTACTCGCAAGGCTTCGAGTTGTTCATGTATTGCCTAGTGCTCTATTGGCTCCTCACCGCCGTGCTCTTTCGCACCTACTGCGGTGATTTCCCGGAGAATAACGTCACCTCCATGCTCTACCGCTCGGGGCGCGTTTTGCTGACGGCGTTGCCCTTGGCGATTCTCTTATTTTTCTTTTGTCCACGTTACGCGGGCACCTTGCAGCTGAGAATGAACGACGCCACGCTGGGCCTGACCGATACCGTAAGCCCTGGCAGTTTCGAGGACCTGCTGCTCGACGATACTACCGCCTTTCGAGTCACCTTTGTCGGTGGAAACCCGCCGCCGCAAGATCAAATGTACTGGCGCGCCATCGTCCTGGCTAAGTATGCAAATAATGTTTGGAACGTCGGGGACTACGCCGGCAGGCCAACCGAGGTCCCTGCGGAGTATTCCGGCGATAAGAGCAAACTCATCCGCCAAATCATCACCATTTGGCCCCACTACCACAACTGGCTCTTCGCGCTGGATAGCATCGAGTGGATGCCGCACCAGAACAATATCGAGCTCCATAATTTCCGCTCGGTTTCCTTAACCCGACCCCGTTGCGTGAATAATAAGATCACGTATGAGGTCGATTCGATTGATCGCATGGCCCTCTTGGCGGAAAAAAAGAAGGCTGGAATCGGCCCCAGTCCCGAAGACATCCAGCTAGACAAAGGCTTTCGTGGGGATGACGGCAAGTACACCGTTTTTTATGACCTTCTTCTTGAAGTGCCGGAAGCGGCGAAGCTCGATCCGCGAGTCCTGGAATTGGCGCATCAATTTGACCTGCCCGACCACACCACGGAGACCTGCGCGCAAAACATCTTAGAATACTTCCATAAAAACGGATTCCGCTACACCACATCGCCCGGGATGTATGGGGAAAACGAGCTCTCCGATTTCTTGTTCAACCGCCGAGCCGGATACTGCGAGCACTATGCCTCGGCCTTCGCGGTAATCATGCGGCTGAATAAGCACCCCTCTCGACTAGTAGCGGGCTATTTCGGCGGAGAACTGAATCCGCTCGGCGGATTCTACATCATTCACCAATATGACGCCCATACCTGGGCGGAAGCCTGGAGCCGGAATCAGCAGGCATGGCTGCGATACGACCCGACCCTGGTGATCAGTCCTGCAGCGGTTCAAATGAGCAGCGTGTCTGAAGTGGATGACGCCGGGCTGACCGTGCGAGTGGGAGAGGAGAGAGTCACGCTCTTTTCTCCGAAGTGGTTGCCCTCTGACGTGAACGTCTGGCTGAAGAATTTTCAGTACCGTCGCCAGCTCTGGGAAGCCGAGTGGGATCAGTTGGTAATGTCTTACGATTCAGATGCGCAACAGGAATTGACGCAGACACTCTCCGATTCCATGGCTCCAACACTGACTCGCGTGGTGATGGGGGCAGCCGCCTGGATCGCTCTAATCCTCTATTTGATTTTTCGACCCAAATTGAAGACCGATCCCATCGAGCGCAGCTATATTCGACTCTGCGAAACCCTGGCGCGCCTGGGCTTCAAGAGAGAGCCGTGGGAATCTCCACTCGCCTACGCAGAGCGGGCCGGCTCATCTCTACCGACAGCCGCTCCGGAGATTCTGGAGATTTGCCGGACCGTTTCTCTCGCCCGTTATCACCCACCCGTGGAACCTCCCCCGGCGCACATCGGAAAAAAACTCGGGTCGCTGCTGACATCGTTGGAGAAAAAGCTAAGGTCTGCTTATATCCCCTCATGACTAGGCAGCAATTCATCATCACTCTCATCTCCAGTTGCGTCGCTGCCTTCGTACTGGGCTCAGGACTCAGCGTCCAAGTATCGCTCAATGCCAATGCGGAACAGGTGAACGCGTTGAATGTGAAGATCCAGCGCGGTCAAAACGCCGACTACACCTTGCGCGAGTTGGGTCGAGATTGCCTGCAAGCGGCTCAGACCGATGACCAAATACGTGGTGTATTGAAGGAGATCGGCGTCGATCTCAATTCTTCAATGGCTCAACCTCCGGCTGCGGGCGGCACCAACTCCGTCTCCAACCACGCTGCGCCTTCCCCGTCTCCTTCCCAACCGACGACCGCCACTACCACTCCGAAGCCCACCGCGAAGCCAACTCCTCACCACTAATTTCCATGAAAAAACCGGATGACGCCGTTCCTGAAACGTACTCCCCGTTCTGGCCACTCCAGATCTTACTTGTCTCTGTAATCATCTACGAAGGAGCGCACTTCTACTGGCTCAACGACCAGCGGCTGGCGTCCTCCGATATTTTGGTCCAAATGCAAGAGCAGGCTAAGACCTCGAACGTCAGTTTCGAGCGGGTCTATATCTTACAAAAGCGGCTCATGGATTTGGCCGCCAGTGGCAATAAAAACGCCGAGGCCATCCTGCAACGCCATCACCTCACGCAACTTCCTCTCGTCGATAAATCTGACTTCGCAAATCCATAGTATGCCTGACTTGGAACACCCTCCGCTTCTGGTTCGCGGAGGTGAAATTGTTACTGCCTCCAGTCGCACTCGCGCCGATCTCTTGTGCCAAGATCAACGAATCGTTGAGATTGGCCCCGGCCTAACAGCTCCGTCCGGAGCACGTACGCTTGACGCCTCTGGATGCCTGGTCTTCCCCGGTTTCATTGACCCGCACACCCATATATATCTCCCTTTTATGGGGACGTTCGGCTGCGATACCTACCCCACGGCCACCCGCGCCGCGCTACTTGGCGGCACCACCACAGTCTTCGACATGTGCATCCCCAGCCATGAACAGACGCCGCAAGAGGTCGTTGAGCTTTGGAACGAACAGAGCACCGGACAGGCGGCATGTGATTATTCGTATCACCTGGGCATTACTCGCTGGAACGGAACGATCCAGAAGCAGCTGGAATCGCTTCTCACCCAAAACCGCTTCACGTCGCTGAAGTTGTTTCTTGCCTACAAAGGGGCTTTCGATATCTCGGAGTCCGACCTGTATCACGCGCTGAAATTTGCTCGCAAACATAACCTGGTGGCAGCCGCTCATTGCGAAAACGCTACGTTGATCGCTGAACGCCAAGCCGAACTGCTAGCGGAGGGGAAAACCACTCCGCGTTACCACCAAGAAAGTCGACCTCCGTTCATTGAGGCACTGGGTGTCTCGCAATTTCTTGCCTTTGTTGAGCAGACAGGCGCATCCGCCTATATCGTTCATCTCAGCTGTCGGGAGGCGCTTGAGCGCGCGCTGGAAGCCCGTAAACGCGGCGTCTCCGTACAGATCGAGACGCTCATACAATACTTGACACTCGACGATTCACTCGCAAATACCGACGATTTCTCCGGGGCCAAATACGTCATGTCTCCGCCACTGCGAGACAAATCGAATCAACCCGTGCTTTGGAATGCACTCGCTGCCGGGGAGATCGATACGGTGGCTACAGATCATGCGCCGTTTCATTTCAACCGGCAAAAAACGATGGGCAAAGAGGACTTCTCGAAGATCCCGAATGGAATCCCGGCTCTGGAAGAACGGATCGCTCTCCTTTACACGCATGGCGTTCGATCGGGTAAAATCTCTGCCGAGAGGATGGTGGAAGTCGCCAGCACCAACCCCGCTAAAATCTTTGGTCTCTACCCGCGTAAAGGAACGATTGCGGTCGGTTCCGACGCCGATTTAGTCGTCTTTGACCCGACCTCTCGCACGATGCTTTCCTCAGCACGACACCACTCTTCGGTCGACTACAACGCGTTTGAAGGAACGCAAATCACGGGAGCACCCCGGTTTGTGACCTTACGCGGGCAGGTTGTTGTTGAAAACCACGAATTCACCGGAAACCCGACTGGCGGACGGTTTCTTCCCTCTCACAAAGGGGGGTGATTTGTGATTAAAATCCCGCATTTACCATGGTTCCCTTAGAAGGATTGAAATAGAAATCTTAAACTGGCTTGAAATTATCCTCGGTACGCCCCCAATGTAGGTGTAGACAAAAGTAATCACGTCGACAGTATGCCTTTAGATCCAGATACAATTGAGCCCGGCACCAGTCTTGGACATTACGTCATCGCCTCACGACTTGCAGAAGGAGGTATGGGCATCGTCTTTAAGGCGTTTGAACCGGCCCTAGAGCGGTACGTGGCGATTAAGGTGTTGCGACCGGAATTCTCCTGCAACCCGGAGCACGTCCAGTATTTCCAGCAAGAAGCCCGAGCGATTGCGGCCCTGCGTCACCCGAACATCGTACCGATTCATTACATCGGAGAGGTCGATGGCTGCGCCTTCTTCAGCATGTCGTTCATTCAAGGCGAGACATTTGACGACTGGATCGAACGCAAGCAGTGGTTCACGGAAGAGCAGGCCACCTGGTTCATGCACCAAGCGATTGCCGCGCTGGACGCCGCGCATCAGGCGAACATCATTCACCTCGATATTAAGCCTGCGAATTTTCTCATTGATCGCTCCAGCACTGTAATGCTCACCGATTTCGGCCTCGCGGAAAGCACGATCAAAAGCGATACCGAGGAAAAGCGGGAAGCGTTCGGGACGCCGGCCTACGTCTCGCCAGAACAGATTTATCGAACCAAAACCGATTTACGCACAGACATCTACTCTCTGGGCGCAACGCTTTATCATCTCCTCGTCGGCAGGACTCCCTTCCCCGGAGAGACGGTTCAGGAAATCGTCTGGGGACACATGGAAAAGCCGTTCCCCGCAGAGGCCGCCCGAATCGCCGGCGTCGCCAAGGGCTGGGTCAACTTGATGCAGAAGATGATGGAGCGGAATCCGGATGATCGCTTCGCCAACTACGTCGATCTCTCCAAAGCGTTGATCAACGTCAACAAGTTTACCCACGAAACGAAGAAGACCATGGCGCTTCCCACAGGCGGGGTCACTGCAAGCACTCAAAATTTCTCCGTGCCCCGCACCGCGTTTAACGTGGCCGGACTGCACGGTTTCCTCTCACCCACCGGACCGGGCTGGATCGTTTCCACGGAGTATGTTCCTAATGGCGCTCACGGGGATATCCACAAACGCTCTGCCGTGCTCAATGCCATCACCGATCGCGCCAAGCCACTGGGAATTAATCAAATGGCACGCACGATCGGCGATCTCTGCAAGCCGGGCAGTGAGTCGACTGAAGATCTCGTCTCCGCGATGGGGCAAGTCCCCGGACTCGATTACGCCTGCCGCGCCCTTTCCCATTTCATGTCTCCGACCGCAGAGGACGTCATCCCGGAGGCTGCCGAAGTCCTGGATACAATCGGACCCGACCGCGCCCGAAACCTCGCCTTGATATTCTATTCGCTCAACTACGAGATCAAGCCACATCCCCAATACGAGTTCTTCAGTCTGTGGAGACATCAACTGGCCGTCGGAATCATCATCGACTTCATGTACGACGCTCTCGATCTCAAGCGCACTGGCATTGAATTCGTCACCGGTGCCTTTCATGACGTTGGCAAGATTGTTCTAGCTGAGCTTTATCCCCAATCGTACTACTACGTTCTCTCCCGCGCTCTTCTTTACCAAGTTCCGCTCTCCAAATGTGAACGGGATGCATTCGGAGTCGATCACGCAGAACTGGGCGCGTTTTGGTTTAGGCACCACGAAATTGCTCAAAATTTGAGCACGGCCATCTCTGTCCACGAAACTCCGAGTCGTGTTCCGATTAATCCCAAGGAAGTCAAAGACAAGGAGATTCTCGCGCACGCTCTGATCTCTTCGAACAACTTTGTGAAGCAGTTAGGAATCGGCTACAGCGGCAGTGTCACGCTTGACGCCAAGCCTTGGCAGGAGATGAATTCGACTCGTGTGGTTTGGAGCGCCCGACGCAATACGGATTACACCTTTGAGAGCTTTACGGAAGACTTTCTGAGCCAATTCGAGACCTTTCCTGACCTTCTCTAGGAGCCCGTCGTGGCTTGAAATTTGCTGGCTACGGTCCATCGTTTGCTATTGCAGAGAGCTCAGAATACTTAGGTGCTCTAAAACCCTTGAATTTATTGATAATCCACCCATGCTCATCGAGAGTACTTCCCACTCTACCGCCGCATGCCTCTCTCTCCTGAAAATATTGTGCCCGGGAGCTTGCTCGGACACTACCTCATTCTCTCCCGGTTGGCGGAGGGGGGGATGGGCATCGTCTTTAAGGCGTTTGAGCCTGCACTAGAACGGGAAGTCGCCATCAAAGTGCTTCGATCGGAATTCGCCAGCAACCCCAGTCACGTCCATTACTTCCTCCAGGAAGCACGCTCACTTGCTGCACTCCGCCACCCGAATATTCTTCCCATCTATTTCATCGGCGAGGTGGAGGGATGCGCCTTCTTCAGCATGCCATTCATCTATGGGGAGACGCTGGAAGATTATATTCGCCGGGATCAATGGCTTTCCGAAGATAGTGCACGTTGGTTTTTAACGCAGGCGATCAGTGCCCTGCATGCCGCGCATCTCTCGAACATCATCCATCTCGACATCAAGCCGGCTAACTTCCTCATCGACCAGCAGAACACCTTGCTTCTCTCCGACTTCGGGCTCGCTGAACGCATCGTCAAGGAAGAGGATGACAACCCCAAGCGCGAGGCCTTTGGAACCCCAGCTTACGTCTCGCCTGAGCAGATTTATCGGAAAAAGACCGATCAACGCACCGATATCTATTCCCTGGGCGCCACGCTTTTCCACCTGATGGTCGGCAAGCCTCCCTACCCAGGTGAAACGACCCACCAAATCGTGTGGGGCCACATGGAAAAGCCATTCCCCGTTGAGGCGGCTCGCGATGCCGGCCTCTCGCCCGGCTGGATCTGCCTGATTCAAAAAATGATGGCGCGTAACCCAGACGATCGCTTCGCTAACTACGAAGAGCTCTACGCCGCTCTACAAGACGTAAAGAACTTCAGGAATGAGGTTAACTTTGGAGGGATGCCCGCATCCGTAGTTGCCCCAGTCCGACCGAACCTCATCTCGCTGCCTAGATCCGGGCTGAATACGGCCACCCTCCATGGTCTCCTCTCGCCAGATGGCCCTGGCTGGATCGTCTCGAAAGACATCGTCTCGCCAAATCCTCACCTCGTTATCAAGCTCCAGAAACTTATCAGCGAAGTTACCGAAGAGGAAAGACCGCTGCCTGTCTCGAAGATGGCCCACTCCATCGAATCCCTCTGCACGCCGTTTAAAGAGAATCCGAACGACCTCGTCGCTGCCATGAAAAAGGTGCCGGGTTACCATAACGCCCTCATTGCGCTGGCTAAATTCATGGTCCACGCCGATACCGGCAGCCCGCCGCTAAAACCGATCGACCTGCTTCGAACGGTCGGCATGGAGCGCTCACGCAATCTTGCGCTCATGTTCTACTCGCTCAACTTCGAGCGCGGAAAACATCCGCAGTTTAAGCTGCTGCCGATCTGGCGGCACCAGCTCGCCGTAGCGCTCATCCTCGATTTCATGTACGACGCGCTCGATATCAAACGGTCCGGCCTTGAATTCGTCGTCGGAGCCTTTCACGACGTTGGCAAGATCGTCCTTGCGGAGCTCTACCCGGAATCGTACTACTACACGCTCGCTCGCTCCCTCCTTTACGAAGTGCCGCTCTCCAAGTGTGAGCACGAGGCCTTTTGCGTGGATCACGCGGAAATCGGCGCGTATTGGCTGCAGCACCACAACATCAACCCCGCAGTCATCAACGTCATCTCTGAGCACGAAAATGCATTGGGCGTCAATAAACGGGCCGTCCTCGTTCATGGCCTGATCTCGGCCAATCACTTTGCCAAGCAATTGGGCCTGGGCTTCAGTGGAAATACGATTCTCGGGCCGCTTTCCTGGGAGGAGCTCCCCTCCACACGAATCATCTGGAGTGCCCGCCGAAGTTTCGATTACAAGTTCCAAGATTTCACCCGCGATTTCTTGACGCAATTTGAGACCTTCCCCGAGCTGATATAGGTGGTAAATAGTGCGATCATACCTATAGCCTCGAGCCGATTTGTATGGGTCGGCGCTCGGTGGCCTAAAACTCAGGTTCTTTCCGCCCCAAGCGGCCTTGATAATGAGAAGGGGTTCGTTGAGATGTTTGTGGATGTATATCCCGAACGTGAATGTCCATTAACTGTCCCGGACAGGGAAGGACCGAAAACTACGCACTCAATCAGCGCGATGATCTGCTAGCAGTCTTAAGCCTCGTTAGGGGCGACAGGACCCTAGACCCGGGTGAAACCCGGGTATCCCGCTGCATCGCGCGTGCCTTTACGGTACGCGCAAAATGATCGTGGGAATGATGAGCTGTCGCGCCTAAAGGGGCTTGAGACCGCAGTGATGCGCTAAGGCTACACAGCTAAAACGATCTCAATAATCGTTATAAATAGTTCTTGCATGATTTCGCATTTCGATCTATCTATAGCCTCACATCAAAAAAATGTTCCACCCACAAAAAAACCTCAATACAGTGTGTTTACTCGGCTCAGATGGGCCGGAGTTGACCCATTTGGTTGAGCAGGTGGAGATAGCGCAATATCGGATCCCCAAGGCGTGCGGTTAGTGAATTCCTTTCTAGAATGAGGTCGACCCGCATGCTCCTAAGCACGCGGGTTTTTTATTGCTCAATCTCTGCCGCACCCACAATCGATCGGCCTCATTCTGATTTATCAGAATAGATGGATCTCTTGTGCCGTCAGATGAAATCGATCTGCGAATAAATAATTTATCGCAGTACCGATGTCTATTGTCCGTTATTCGTTAATTATGATCGAGATTCCCTTACATTTACAAACAACTGCCCCTTGCCTGGAGGATGAGATCTTCGCGGATCTCTCCCTCAGCTTCACACATCGCCCGCTCTACCGTTACTCCTTCGAGATCACCGAAAAAGACGTGGAACGCCTCATCAAGCTGTTCTCGGAACAGCTCGTGCGCTGCCATCGTTTCTCCACCTTGAAAAGGGATCGGCATCAAGAGGCTGTCTTTCGCTTCGATTCGGCCTGCTTCGTCTACGTCTACGGATGGCAGACTAAGTTCGTGCGCATCTACGCAGATTCGCGGGAAAAAGCCGAGTCGTTGCAGAAACAACTGAAAACGGCCCTGCCGAAACAGCGCAACAAACGGACCAAGCCCTCCTTCTACATGCTCCGGTTGGACGATAATGAGTTCTCCACCCAACGCGTGGAAAACACCGCGCCGCACATGGACGATGAGTTCCTCCGCCTCTCCTACGGCACCGACATCTTGACCTGGATCAACGATTTCAAGGCGCAGACGCAGGCTAAATATGGCGGGATCACCCTGCTGGATGGGCCGCCGGGCACCGGTAAAAGCTCGCTCATCACCCAAATGATGCGCCGCCTCTATAAGAGCCACGTCTTCTACACCCTGGCCGTCGGCCAGCACGAGTGCCTCACGCAATCGGGCCTGGTTCAGTTCTGGCAAAATCAGACCGAACGACACCCGAAAGAAGTGAAGGTGGTGATCATCGAGGATGCCGAGAAGATCCTGCTCAGCCGTGGCTCAGACAACAACGATTCTGTCTCTGCACTGCTGAATATCGCGGATGGCCTCATCGGGCAAATGCTCAAGGTGCACCTGCTCTGCACTCTGAACAAAGGTGCCGATAACCTGGACGCAGCGATCCTGCGACCGGGTCGACTCCGCAGCCACCGCCACGTCGGACTGCTGACGCGCGAGAACGCCTTGGCGATCGCTGCCAAGAAAAAGCTGACCTTCACACCGGACCCGGATCGCGAGAATTTCTCGCTCGCCGAGGTGTTTAATCAGCCCGTGTTTACCCGCACTACCAGCGACGACGCGCGGACTCTGGGCTTCCACATTGTGAAATCGAGGCAGGGTTAAGCAAGTCGCGCTTCCAGATCGGCCAGTGTCCCGTAGAGGTCGCCATTATCGCTAACCACGAGTGCGCGCTTTTCTACGGGCACTGGAAATCGGGACACACCCTCCAAAAAATGATCAATCTTTTTCCGGTCTGTCGCCAAGGCCTCGGATCGGCAATAAACCACGATCAATTGCTGGCCCTCTTTTGTCGCCAATCGCCCGCGCAAGAAGCCGCCGTAATCCGGCTCATCCTTCAGGATATGCCCAAAGCCTTTGGGAACATTCTTGCGATGGGCGTCTCTGGCATCATGAATTCGCCCGTCCGGATAGATCCAAAAAACGAAATCGGGCGCAGTGTGGGTGAATTCCTTGATCAAATTCCCTTTGATCGATTCCTCCAGGAACTCGAATGTCTTGGCAGCTTCCTCACGAGAGACGCTCCCCATCGTAATCAAGTGATCGGCCATTTCCCGCTCAACCTCTCAAAAATCGGTGCGGCTGTCCATGCGCCCACCGTTGCTAATCTCATCCGTTTATATTAAACTATCCCGATGGCAATATCCGTTACCATTCCTTACGTCCTTAGATACTTGACCGAAAACAAAGAGTCGGTCGATCTGGAAGGCAACACTGTAGGCGAAGTTCTCGCCAATCTCTTTACCGCGTATCCCCCTTTGAAAGATCGAATGATCGACGAAAAAAGCGGTAAGTTGCGCAAAAGCCTGATCACCTACGTCGGCAACGAAGACATTCGCTACCTGCAAGGCGAAGAGACCGTCCTGAAAGCCAGTGACGAGGTCCTGATCCAAGCTTCGCAGTCCGGCGGCTAAGGGCAAGGCTGGGTCCACGGTGGAGGATCTTTTCGCGACTGATCTCGTGATCACTTGACGACAAACGGCTTGTTAAGTTATTATTTGAACATGTCCTTTTTCAGTTCTGAGCCCGATCCCCTGAATTACGCTAAAGAAGCCGCTGCGGCGCTTGATAAAACCGAGGATCGCATGCGTACTGCGGTGCAATTGGCCAGTGCTCGGGGTGAAATGGGCAGCTACGCGCCCTTGATGGCCGTTGGTGCTTTGGCCTCCGGTTTCGTAACGGCTGCTGTCGGCGGTTATGCCATGAATCATGGGTTTAAGAAGGCCGAACCGTTTATTGAGCAGATCGAACACGCAGAGGATGGCGTCATGGTGCAAAACCACAAGCTGATCAAGCAATTCCAAGGGGCGAAAGATAAGGATCTCTTTAAGGAATACATCTCCGAGATCAAGGAAGCGACCGATACAGCGGTGCAGGAGTTGCGCGGCAGTTCCAAAACGGAGCGCACCCCCGAATTTGTGACGGAAGTGTGTGATAAATGGGCGGGTCGAATCACCGAAAAGCAGCAAGAGATTTCCGAGAAGCTCGCATCACGTCGTTCCCAAGAAGAGATGTCCAAGTCGTTCCATGCGCAAGGCGCTGGTGAAGAGGCTACCGTTTCTCACAGGGTCTAGCCTAGCCGAACCTGGCCTCCGCTTAGTAGGGCGATAAGAACGGCTCATCCGGCTCGTTGGCCGTGTGAAGGGCGGTCACCTTCAGAATCGGACGCATCGCGCCGGGTTGCTCGTTGGAAATCGGCTCGTAGGTGAGGGAACCGGTCGCTTCCATCCAGGCGGTTCCGTTCTCGACATTGGCGGGAGGCATTTGGATATCGGGCGTCGCGTCTTGCGGCATTTCCATCGTCAGACCTACTGGCTTCGCATCCGCAGCACAGCACCACATGAGCAGGCGATAGAGCGTCTTTGAGCCATCCGGCAGAACGGCAAGTTGACCTATCACACGAACGGCGCGGTCGCCAAATTGCGTCCGCTTATCGGGCATCGCCGCTAAGGCGAGAGCATCGGTCACTTCGATGGGCACCGGTTGCTTGGGATCAGCATTCAACACTTCTTTCTCACGCTCTTCCATGAGCTGATCCCGCGATTGCGGAGCCACGATTGAAGGAGAGGCCGAGACCGTTTGACCGTCCCCGCGATTTTCCATCGTGGTAAACGAGAGCGCATTCGGTGAAAATGTGGCGCACAGCAGCAGAGGAGCCGTCAAGAACAGGGCGCGCAACAATCCCCGAACTTGAGAGCCAAAATCGTCGGTTTCTTTCGATCCATCTCGGGCAATCTCGCTGGAGATTCCCCGCGCCTGAAACATCAGCAGATGCATCACGCTGAGGATGATGAGCAAGACCCCTGCTCCCAGTACAAATCCACGGAACAACGGCGTGAGCAGCTCAGCCACTTTCCCTGACACCACCACATAGAGCATGACGGTTCCCCAAGCGCTCATGACCGCAGCGGGGGCAAAAAAATTGATCTGGCGAACGAGCTTTTTCATCATAGTAATTAAGGCTTCAAACCGTACAGTAGGGTCAGGATGAAGGTAACCGCAAGTGCCCGCTTCCACAAGGCATGAACAAATTCTTGCCGAAAAGCACTGCGGTAGAGCCAATAGAGCTTCATATCGATGAGTGGTCCAGCGACGAGAAACGCGACCTTGGCCGGCACCGAAAACGGCGCAAACGCAGCGATGATGAAGGCGTCTGTGGTGCTGCAGAGGCACAGGATCTGCGAGAGAAAAATTCCCGCCAACGGCCCCATCCAGACGCTCCCACCGATGGGCACCAGCGCGCTGCGATTGAATCCCGCACTGAAAAATGCGGCGACACCCGCCCCGATGATCAAGTAAACGAGTACGCCGAGGAAATCGCGGGTCACCGCTCCGGTAAATTGTTGAAGCGCGCCGTATGCCATGCCCGCCCGGGGCGCTTGCAATTCCTCCATGCCCCCAGTGCTGGAGATCTCCGCTTTAGCCCCTTTTCGCCCGAAACCGGGACCCAAGAGCAATTCTGGGCGAACAATTTCTTCCGGTTTCAGCCCATGCAGCCAAGTACCGATGAATCCCAGTACGACCAAGCTGAAGCCGACCCGAAGTACCACCATCTCCAGGGGATCTTGATTACGAAACGCCAGCCACGTGCTAATCATTGCTATAGGATTCAACGCCGGGGCCGCCAGCAGATACATTGCCGCGACCGAGGGCGAAACGCCTTTTTTAACCAGGCGTTGCACCACGGGCATGGTGCCGCATTCGCACAGCGGAAACATCACACCGCCGATGATCGCCCAGACAATCGCCAAGCCCTTCGATTGCGGCAACCAGGCCCGCACGCGATCCGCCGGCAGCAACACATCCATCAATCCCGAAATAATCGCGCCGAGCAACAAAAACGGAGCGCCCTCCAGAACCAGCGCATAAAACGAGAGCGCCACGTCGCTCCAGACAATCCCGGCACTCGCTTGACCACTGGGCAGCGAAAAATCTCCAAGCACGACCATATCCTACGAATCTCTACAAAAACACCCGTCAAAACCAACTCTTTCTCGAAAAGTCGCTCCCGTGCGTTCGGCTACGGAAGCTTTTCGAGTGACTTCACCGGCTCATCAGGATGGGCGTCCAGGGTCATATTGCACTGTGCGCCGACAAACCAAACGACGGCCCAAAACAAAGCGGTAATGGCGAATAACGAGAAGAAAGGGATGGTCGTTTTCATGGTTCAACAACAGAGACGTTTGTTCGGGTGAAATGTTTCAACAAAACGACTAAGAAAGCATTACATCCGCGTCATCCGAATGCGCGTTGACTCCGTCGCGCCAAACACCCAAACTTCCCGCTCGTGAATGTCGATCTTGGCCAGCGTAAACTCCTGCAAATCCGCACTCCGGAGGGCGTCGTATTTCGCCTGGCTATTGCGGGGGCTTTTACCCGGGCACTGGCCTATACGACCGATTTCTTCATCATCATTGGCCTCGCCGCCCTGATCAATTACGCCATTGATTTCGTTTTGGCCACCGCCGTTTTCCTTCCGTTTTCGCATTGGATCGGCGGGGAAACGATGGACGTCTTGAAAGCGATTCACATCGTGATGTATTTCGTGATTGGGTTCGGTTACGGCATTTACACGGAGTGGAATTGGCGCGGCCAATCTGTGGGTAAACGCATTTTTCGCATTCGCGTGATGGACGCGTCGGGACTGCGCCTCCAGCTCAGCCAGATATTCATTCGCAACCTGCTGCGAGCCATTGACTTTTTCCCGAGTCTTTACCTGGTCGGCGGTCTCTTCGCCCTGAGCACCCGTTACGGTCAGCGGTTGGGCGATCTGGCGGCCAATACGGTCGTCGTGATGATCCCGAGCACGTTTCACGTCGATGTCTCGTTGCTTCAGGAGAGCCGGTACAATTCGTTTCGGGAATCGCCGCATTTAGAGTCGCGCCTGCGCCAAAAGATCTCGCCGCAAGAGGCCGCCATTGCGCTCGATGCCGTCCTGCGCCGGGATGAAATGGACCCGGCCAAACGTGTGGAATTGTTCCAACAACTCGCCACTCACTACAAATCGGTGGTGCAAATGCCTGCAGATGCCAACGAAATTCTGACCGACGAACAATACGTGCGCAACCTCACCGCCTCGCTCTATCGCCAAGCTAATACGCGGATGACTTGACGGATTTGTCGGTGATCAGCAATGGCGTGAATTATTCAATCAGGAATATTATACAGCACCTCGGATGTCCCCTTGGAAAGAAGTGCCTATTCAGGCGAATGTTTCCTAGGCAGCTATAGGAACCTCCCATGAGACTTCTTCTTCGGCGCGACTTTCGCACGGAGGCTGCAAACAGCTTCTTCCAATAAAGAGTCTATGAGGAAAGTGTTCTTAACCAGACCTCTATCAATTTCGAAAGACCTATGACGATGAATCTTACTTGCACCTTAGAGCCCAGCGCTGTTTCGCAGACCAGCCGGAAAACCGTGGAAGCATTGGAAAAGCATGCGTTCCAGAACGGATTTCTTGTCGGAGTGGCGATGAGGCGAAGTAACATCAGAATTCCAACGGCCGATTACTGTACCAACTACGCTTCCAGCATCAGCTCGATCGTCTCTTCCCAAGAGATGATCGTCATCGCGCAACGTTGGATTGATGGTCTGGCAAAAGGTTCTTCGGTCTAGAGCGTTTTCCAGTGATCATGTCGTATGACGCTGGGAAAATGACGGGTTAACCCAAACAACTTTATTGGGAATAAGCATTCAAGTGAGGAGAGCGGTAGCAGGCAGCGATGCCTTTGGCCCTGAATGGGGCCGACCTAATTAAGCCCTGGTAGATCGAGTAGAGCGACAGCCCTACTGGAGGCTCAATAATTCCTACCGCAAATAATGCTCTTCAGTCGGCACTTTTTATTGCGACCTTTCAGGCCGCAGTCGCTACGTCATTTTACCCAGCCCTGCGTCGCTACGCTCCTTCGGCTGGGCTTAATTATTATGGCCCCGTTCGGGGCCATAGACAGGGGGACCTTTCAATTTTCAAGTCGCAGTGTGGTCCTTACCATCGGCCAGGGCGGGAGGTATTTTAAATCGGAAAGACAATCATCACCGTTACCACGACGACCAGAACAGCTGAAACCACCAGGCGAAGACGCGCACGGTTCATGAAGGGAACCATATCACATCGGTCGTCCGCAGCCCCTATTATGCTTAGCGCTTTAAAAGTTGGAATAGCAACGATTTAGGCCGATGCGAAATTCGAAAAAATGTTTCATTTCACTTAGGCTCACTATTTACGAAGAGGGACGCCAAGGTTAGTGTTACCGGATGTCGGCTTACTTAGAGCGAGTCGTGCGAAATGCCGAAAGACGATTGGCGGATCAATCCAACAAGGAGCCTATTGACCTGCTGGATCTCTATCGCCGTTTTGTGAAGCGCGAGGAGTACAGCCTGCAACTGGAGCATGCTAGCGGTGAGAGCGGTCGCCTCTTGACGCAAAAGCGCTCGGAATTCATCGGTGTGTTGCTGAAGCATTTGTGGACGAATGCGTGGGAGACGAATCGAAACACCCACTCGAACGCCATGCCGCGAATGTTGTTAATGGCGGTGGGCGGATTTGGCCGGGGTGAATTGAACCCGTATAGCGATATCGACATCCAATTTTTGTATGCGCCGGATGGCAAGCATCGCCCGGTGCAGGTGGAGGAAATCGTTCAACACATCTCCTACATGCTGTGGGACATCGGGTTCAAGATCGGGGCGGCGACGCGGACCATGGATGAGATGATCGAGCACGCGAATGCCGACTTGCGGACGAAGACCTCTCTGCTAGAGGTGCGATTTCTCTGCGGCGACGAGGGGTTGTTTGATGAATTTACCGAGGCGTTTTACCAGCAATGTGTTGTCGCAAAAGAGGTGGAGTATTTGCGGTGGCGCTTAGAGGACCAAAAATCGCGGCACGCCAAGGCGTCGAACACCGTGTTTTTGCAGGAGCCGAATATCAAGTCAGGGTGCGGCGGACTGCGTGACTATCACAATTTGCGCTGGGTGGCGCGAGTGCGGCGCGGTTTTCGAACGATGCAAGAGTTGGTTGAGGCAAAGGTTTTAACCTTGAGCGAAGCCAAGCAGCTCGACGCGGCGTATGATTTTCTTCTGAGAATACGCACGGAGCTGCACTATCAACAAAAGCGCTCCGGGGATATTTTGTCGCTGCGGTTGCAAGGTATGGTGGCGAATGGTTTGCGCTATCCCCAACGCTCCATTTTGCGACGTACCGAGGTCCTGATGCGGGAGTACTACGAGCACTCTTCGCTGCTCTACACGCTGGGCAACGCGATCAGCGACAAGCTCTGTGCCAGTGCTCTGCCGAAACCGGAGTTAGCCAAGCGGGAGATGCCGGACGAGGGCCGGGAGATGGATGGATTCATTTTAGAAGACGGGATGCTGGAACCGCTGGAGGGCAGTGTTTTTGGGGTCGATTCTCTTCGGTTGGTGCGCGTGTTTGTTCTGGCGCAACACCACAACGCCGTGCTTTCGCCGAGCCTTAAAGTCCGGGTGAGACGGCGCGTCTACTTGATCGATCGCCCCTACATTTACCAGCAATCGATACGCGAGATGATCCTGGCGATTTTCTCGCGGAAAGGAGAAGTCGGACGAATCACGCGGATGATGCATGAGGTGGGCGTACTCGGGCGGTTATTTCCTGAATTTCGCCCGCTCACCTGTTTGGTTCAACACGAGTTTTTCCATCAATACACGGCCGACGAACACACGCTGGTCTGCATCGAAATGATCGACCGCATCGTCGATGCAACTGAGGTGCCGTTTTCGAAATATCGCCCGCTCATGCAACGCGTCACGCGTCCGCACCTCCTTTATTTAGCGATGTTACTTCATGACACGGGCAAATCGGTGAACGGGAAATACCATGCGCAGGAGAGTGCTACTCTGGCCGTGAAAGCGGCGCGTCGGTTGAAATTGCCGCCGAAAGACATCTCAGTCCTCGTCTTTTTGGTCGATCACCATTTAACGATGTCGGAAGTGGTGCGCCGCCGGAATTTGGAGGATGAAAAGACGATCGTGGAATTCGCGCGAATTGTGCAGACGCAGGAGCGGCTTGATTTGCTGATGTTACTGACGTTTTCGGATGTGCTCGGAACGGGCGCTACTCGGAATTACTCGGATTGGAAGGATCTGCTTCTGTGGCAGCTCTACTATCGAACCACGGCTGCGCTGAGTGGCGTGCAGGAATTCGTGGAGGCGCGCTCGCGTGCCCGTCTGGAAATGCAGCAGCAGATCATCGATCAAATGAGCACTGAGCTCGATCACGCTGAGGTCATGGCACATTTCGATAACCTGCCGCCGAATTACATCACGAGTGTGCCTGAAGAATTGATCCGCATGCACATTCGCCTGGTTCACGACTTCCTGGAGAGTCAGATGAACGAGGAAGATCCCACGCTGCAACCGACGATTCATTGGCAAAACTTTCCTGAGCAGGGGTATTCCGAAGTGACCGTGGTGACCTGGGATCGCGATCGGCTGTTTGTGCGCGTTACGGGCTCCTGTGCAGCGAGTAACCTCACGATTTTAAACGCGCACGTTTACACGCGCGACGATGACATCGCGATCGAGACATTGTTTGTAGCGACCGAGTTTCTAGAGGCAGCAACGGATCCTCGAGACCGGAAACAATTCGAGAAATTCCTCTTTCAAGCGGTGGGCGCAACGACATTCGATTTCAGCCCTGTCCTTACCCGCAAGAAGCGTCCGAGACCCTCTGGTTTGGGACCGATAAGCACGGATGAGACGGTGGTTCCTGTGCTCATTTCGGTCGATCAAAATTCGTCGGAAACCCACACATTGCTCGATGTACAGACGGCCGATTATCCCGGTCTGTTGCATCGCATTGCCGGGGTCATCGCAGATTTCGGGTTGGACATTAGCATCGCACGAATCACCACCGAAAAAGGCGCGGCACTCGATACGTTCCATTTGACGACAAGCGAAGGGAAGAAGGTGCAAGACGAGGGCCTTTTGCGAGAATTGACCACGCGGCTTAAGGCTGAAATCCTCGCATGAAACCGGGTAGCACGGGGTTTCTCAGCTCGATTCGGTCGAAAGACCTCAAGCAACTGTTGGATCCGCAGAAGGCGCTGCAACGTATCTTGAAGGCGGCGGTTCATTCGACAAAGGCCGATTCGGGATCGTTTGTGCTGATTAACCCTAATACAGGCTTCCTGGACATTGAAGCGAGCCTTGGATTGAGCGAACGGGCCAAACGCGTTAAATTGAAGCCGGGCGAGGGCATTACCGGCTGGGTCGCGACGACCGGCATGACGGTGCGAACCGGGGATGTGAGGCGGGAAAAGCGGTACATCTCGATCAATTCGCTGGTGCGCTCGGAATTGGCTGTGCCGGTGGAGATGAAAGGGCAGGTCGTCGGCATTTTGAATGTCGATTCCGCCAACATAGATGCGTTTAGTTCCGACGACGAATTGAGCCTCAATGAGATGGCCCAAGAAGCGGCGCAATGGCTCGAATTAGCGTGGGAAATCGATCAGTTACGTATTAAAAGTCGGCAGCTTTCGCAACTGGTCGACATCGGCCATGACATCATCGCCGAAAACAGCCTCGAAGAGACGCTCGCGCAGATCACCATGCAGGCGGCGGGGCTCATGAATTGCAAGCTCTGTTCCGTGTTGCTCGTTAATGCGGAAGGCACCGAGCTGGTCCTGGAGGCGTGTCATGGCGGCACTGAAATTTATCGGCAGAAACCGAACTTACCGGTCGATGACTCGTTGGTGGGAACGGTGGTGAAGCGGTGCAAGCCGCTTACCGTCGTGGAGGTGGAGCGGGAAAAGGGGTACAGCCAGGTGGACATGGCGCGGAACGAGGGGCTGGTCTCGCTTCTGAGCGTGCCTCTTATTTTCAATGGAAAAGGGTTTGGCGTAATCAACGTTTACACCGGGCAACGGCACCGTTTTTCGAATGACGAAATCAAATTACTTACGGCACTGAGTGATCTCTCGGCGGTGGCAATTGAGAAAGGTCGATTGCTTTCGCGTGTAATGGAGATGGAGGAGAAGCTGCGCTTGAGCGAGCGGCTTTCGGCACTGGGTCTTTTGGCGGCGGAAGTGGCGCACGAGATTCGAAATCCGCTCACCGTGATGCAGATGCTTTTTCACTCCATGGTGGAGAATTCGGTGCTGGACGAGCGGGGGAAACGCGACGCGGAAATCATTGGCGAAAAGATGAAGCAAATGAACCGAATCGTGGATCAGGTTCTCTCCTTTGCCCGCTCTTCAGAACCGATGAAAGAATCGATCCGATGCGAGCAATTGATGGATGATGTTTATCTGCTCACCCGGCATAAATTGAACGATCAAGGCATCGAAATGCGGAGATCGGTGGCACCGGAAACGCCGTCGTTTTACGCAGATCGTTCACAGGTGGAGCAGGTGCTTCTGAACCTAATCTTAAACGCGGCGCACGCCATGCCCAGCGGCGGCATATTGCGGCTCGACGCGGCGTTTGAGGTGATGGAAGGCGAGCCCTACGTGGTGCTAACGGTGCGCGATAACGGGAAGGGGATGACCGAGACGCAGGTGAACAACTTGTTCGCGCCGTTTCTGAGCTACACGGAGTCGGGCACGGGAATCGGGTTGGCGATCGTGAAAAAAATCGTGGAAAACCACCAGGGCCTTGTAGAGGTGGAGTCGCGAATCGGGGGTGGCACGCGGTTCAAACTATTTTTTCCGATAAATCCATAAATTTTTTGACAATCGGGAACCGGCACGTCGTCTTATCTTTAAGGATATGAATGACCAGAAATTGAACCTAAAGGAGTTGCTAAACGAGCCCGTCCGGCCCGGGCAAGAAGAACGTGCGTGGAAGCACCTGCAAGAGCGGATGACCAGCGTTCGTACGGTAAAACAGCGTGGGTGGATTTTCGGATGGGATACCTCCCATGCGCTGGCGATGGCGGGGGGCATGGCGATGGGATTTTTGGCTTTAGGCGTCTGGTTTTCCATGCAAACCAGCGGACCTTCTGATTCGAGTCACAACACGCTTTATCAAACGAGCGTCCATGGAACGACCGGCGATCAACCTGCGTTACCAACGGCTCATCCCTCCTCGGGAACCAACACGGTAGCGAACCCGAAAATGGGTCGTTTGTAGATTCGTTTCGCACTCGAGGCCTCGCGGTATTTTCGCAATGGCACACTTAGCCCGTGCCAGATACGCTGACGGGCCATGACTGCGTACGATTGGGATGCAAGCCTCACGCCCTCCGTGGAAAACCGTTCCTTTGGGCAATCCATTGCACCGGGCCAGAAAGTAGCTGTCTATGGATCGGGTACGGCGGCCGCTGAATGCATCCGCCTTCTGACTTCTCAAGGAGTTCAAATCACCCATGTTCTCGATGGCAATACGAAGCGAACCCAGGTCGAGAGCATCTCTATTGTTTCGCCCGAGAGCAGCATTATCTCCATGGAGATCCGACGGGCGACTCCAGTCGTTATTGGGATTTTCAATTGTGCGGTGAACTTATCCGCGATCATTACCCGGTTGCACTCGTTGGGATGGGGCGCGGTGTTCACCTATTTTGATTTTCATCACCATCTTTCCAGTGCGTTAGGGGAGCGGTATTGGTTAACCGCTCGGGACTTCTATCGACCGCATCGAGAGGACATCCAAGAGCTGGATTCGCTGTGGGCCGATTCAACCAGTAGAAGCATCTATCGGGCGCTACTTCGCTTTCGGGTTACCGGGAATCTCGCGGAACTTCCTGAACTGACCTCGCCCCAATATTTCCCGGCGGATCTTCCGGCAGTGCCGCAACCGCTGCGGCTCATTGATGGAGGCGCATTTGATGGAGACACCTTGATTGCTTTAAAGGAGTTGAAATTGCCTGTCGAAGAGATCGTCGCCTTCGAACCCGATCTTCCCAACTTCGTGAAACTGGCGCAAGTCGGGCGAGAGATGAGAGCCTCGATTCCCCGGATGACGCTCGTTCCCTGCGGATTGTGGAGCGCGACGGCTCAGCTACACTTCTCAAGCGGGAATGCCTCCGGCAGCGCTCTGAGCGGTGCTGGTGAAACGGTTATTCCCGTCGTTTCTTTGGATGACGCCTTGCCCTCCTTTGAGCCGAATCTGATAAAACTCGATATCGAGGGGGCAGAACCGGAAGCCCTCGCCGGGGCCAAAGCGATGATCCAACGCGCCAAACCGCGTCTGGCTGTCTGTGTCTACCATAAGCCGGATCACCTGTGGACCCTTCCGCTGATGCTGCATCGGTGGAATCTGGGCTATCGAATGCACCTCAGGGCGCACATGCACAACGGCTTTGATACCGTGCTCTACGCAATTCCTGGGCCGGTTGATTTGTAAGAAATGAGAGGCCGGTAGCGATAGTCGGGTATGCGACGATTACTCCCGAGTGTGCTCATTTTGATCGGTACTTTGCTTTACTTGGAGCGGTTCACACTTGCCGATCCTAAGACCGATTCCTCGGTCGTTATGGCAGATGGAGAGGCCTCCACTTCGACAAAGAATTCTGAGGCATGGCCGCTCGAAAAAGGGACGAAGTGGACCTACGAAGCTACCGTTACGTATATCTCCGGACGCGATCCGAAAACAAACAGCGAGATCGAAAAGACGGAGACGGTTCATTGGACGAGCGAGGTCAGAGATACCTTTTCCACCGAAAATTATACGGTGGCCTGGGTGCACGGCTCGGTGGACGATCTCTGCTGGTACACACCCGCAACGAAGCCGAGTGACCGACTCATTCTCAAGGTGGGCACCGATTATTATCAAGATCGCACGGACGACGTTGGAACGCTCTTCTCCCAAATAAAAGCAGCTGGTGACACCTGGGGGACGACGATTTTCCAGGAATTTAACAAAGCTGAGCTCATTGTGCCTCTGCCACTGGCCCTGGACAAGCGGTTCGGAGGTGACGTGAGCAACTACGCACGGAGACGCTACTGCTGGGTTGTCGATGGGGTTTCGCCAATGGACGGGAAGGGGATTTTGGGATGCCCTGCTGGATTCCACAGCACGGAGTACTCAATGGATTTTTGGACGAACCCGGACGAGTCCTGGAAAACGTTTGTGCCTGGGCTAGGGATCACAAGCCTGCGGTACCACCATCACGGAACGACGATGGACGTGGATGCGCGATTGGTCGAGTTTCACAAAGGCCAATCGGAAGCCCGGTAGCCGATTTTCTGGGCGGAATTCGGTACTTGGCGGGGCGAGAGCCGTACTGCGGTTGGCCGCCAAGGGCCCTTAAAAGGCCGAAAGATTGGCATAACATGCACAGAATCAAAAACTTGCGCTTAAAAGCATCCTGATAAGCAAGGAGTGTTTTTTAGGCTTTTAGAGCTGTTTCTCCTCTGAAAAGGGGTATTTCGGACTGAAAAACGGCCAATTTCAGGCGCAAAAGGGGTCGGAAAAGGGTGCCTTACAGGAATTCGCTAAAAATTTTTAAAACGCGATTCTCCTCTCAAAATCGCGGTTTTTTGAGGCCTATCCAAAAAAATCTCATTGCACGAATCCCGCAAAAATATATGCTCCTCCCTACCTCGAAACGAGGAAAGCGAGTGCGAGACAGTCACTCAGAGGTTAGAAAATCAGAGATTCTGATCAACAAACCCGAGTGCTTGCACCACCTAGGAAAGTCTTTCGGTTAAACTTGAAAGTCAAACTATGGGTGGGGCGTCGCTAGATGAAGCTGAAAAAGTGGATTCTAGAGAAGTCTCAAAGCTCGTAGCTCTTTGACCACACTGGAACTAGGTGGCATTTGGTGCAAGCCAAATGTTGGATCACTTAGTTGAGACAATAACATACAGCAAGTAAGACAGCGATAGATTGAATTGTGCGGAACGTTGAGTTTCTTGCTTGGAAGCGCAAAGACTAGCGAAAGTTAGTACTTCAGCGGACGAGCTTCAAAGTTTTGACCGAATAGGTCAGAAATCTGCGCCTCTTTGCCGAGGTGCGGCAGACATCTTTGACAATGATTCAACCCTTCTGAAAGGAAGTGTTGAAATTAACGGAGAGTTTGATTCTGGCTCAGAACGAACGCTGGCGGCGTGGATAAGACATGCAAGTCGAACGCGACTTAATTTGTTAGCAATAACGAGTTAGGTTGAGTGGCGAAAGGGTGCGTAACACGTGGGTATTTACCGAGATGTGGGGAATAGCTTGGCGAAAGCCAAATTAATACCGCATACGATCGAAAGATCAAAGCCGGGGACCGTAAGGCCTGGCGCATCTTGAAAAGCCCGCGGCCCATCAGCTAGTTGGCGGGGTAACGGCCCACCAAGGCAATGACGGGTAGCTGGTCTGAGAGGACGACCAGCCACACTGGAACTGAGACACGGTCCAGACACCTACGGGTGGCAGCAGTCGAGAATTTTTCACAATGGTCGCAAGACTGATGGAGCGACGCCGCGTGGAGGATGAAGGTTTTCGGATTGTAAACTCCTGTCACTACAGAACAAGGGTATCACGTTGAATATTCGTGGTATTTGATGGTATGTGGAGAGGAAGGGACGGCTAACTCTGTGCCAGCAGCCGCGGTAATACAGAGGTCCCGAGCGTTGTTCGGATTCATTGGGCGTGAAGGGTGTGTAGGAGGTCAGGTAAGTCAGGTGTGAAATCTCAGAGCTTAACTCTGAAACTGCGCTTGATACTGCTTGGCTAGAGGATCAGAGGGGGTACTGGAATATATGGTGTAGCAGTGAAATGCGTAGATATCATATGGAACACCGGTGGCGAAGGCGGGTACCTGGAAGATTCCTGACTCTGAAACACGAAAGCTAGGGGAGCAAACGGGATTAGATACCCCGGTAGTCCTAGCCGTAAACGGTGTGCATTGGGTGTGAGCGGATTCGACCCCGTTCGTGCCGTAGATAACTCGTTAAATGCACCGCCTGGGAAGTACGGTCGCAAGATTAAAACTCAAAGAAATTGACGGGGGCCCGCACAAGCGGTGGAGTATGTGGCTTAATTCGATGCAACGCGAAGAACCTTACCTGGCCTTGACATGTATCTAGTAGAACCGAGAAACCGGGACGAGGTAGCAATACCAGGATACACAGGTGCTGCATGGCTGTCGTCAGCTCGTGTCGTGAGATGTTGGGTTAAGTCCCGCAACGAGCGCAACCCCTATGATTAGTTGCCGAAAGGGACTCTAGTCAGACTGCCCTGTGAAACGGGGAGGAAGGTGGGGACGACGTCAAGTCAGGATGGCCCTTACGGCCAGGGCTGCACACGTACTACAATGCTCAGTACAGAATGAACCGAGACCGCGAGGTGGAGGAAATCGAAAAAACTGAGCCCAGTTCGGATTGGAGGCTGCAACTCGCCTCCATGAAGTTGGAATCGCTAGTAATGGCGCATCAGCTACGGCGCCGTGAATACGTTCCCGGGCCTTGTACACACCGCCCGTCACATCATGAAAGCCTGTTGTACCCGAAGTGGCCTCGTGTCCCTAAGGTATGGCCGGTGATTGGGATGAAGTCGTAACAAGGTAGCCGTAGGGGAACCTGCGGCTGGATCACCTCCTTTCTAAGGAGATGTGCTCGCACTCACAGCCTATTTATAGGTCTATGATGCTGCTTGAGCGCAAGGTCGACTGCTAAACTCTCTGCTTCGGCAAAGAGCATGCGGTAAATGCCTTCCTATCCGAAAGGGTTTGAGGGTCTCAACGTTACGCACAATTCAGTCTGTCTAAGACTCTAAGTATTTTTTGTCTCCGCTTCGAATTCCCGACCCATCGTCGGTAATTTGAAGCTCCAGTGTTTTTCGTTCTTTTAAAACATTTTTTGGAAGTTGGATTCGATTTTCCTCGTGTTCTACACTCTGTGCTCTAGCCTCAGGGTTGCCTTCAAAACGCAAACTTACGGGGACATAGCTCAGTTGGTAGAGCGGTAGCTTTGCAAGCTATAGGTCTGGGGTTCGAATCCCCATGTCTCCACATGACCCAGGGGCCTGTAGCTCAGTTGGTTAGAGCATGCGCTTGATAAGCGCAGGGTCACTGGTTCGAGTCCAGTCAGGCCCACCAGGCAAGCAGCGGTTAATACGGCAGCTAACGACAGCTTGGGTGACACTTCCAAAAAAAGATAGAACGACCGATTTTCGTCTTCTCCGGTGCTAACCACGCAGCGGTTTAGACATCCAGTTCAGCTTGTCTGAACGGTGTTCTTTGAAAACTATAGGTAAAGTTAAATTAAATACGAGTCTTTACAGCTCGGCTGCGCAAGTAGTCGGGTATGTCAAGCTCGGGTAGATACAACAATAGTTGAGGCGTCTAGAGACCTAGCAATAGGTTGGTTAGAACAAAAGAATCATGATCAAGCTACAAAGAGCGTATCACGAATGCCTTGGCACTTGGAGGCGATGAAGGACGTGGGAAACTGCGATAAGCCTGGGGGAGCGGTAAGCACGCTACGATCCCGGGATTTCCGAATGGAGTAATCCTATACGATTAATCTCGTATAACTGCCGTGTGAATACATAGCACGGATAGAGCAATACCCGCTGAAGTGAAACATCTCAGTAAGCGGAGGAAAAGAAAGAGAATCGATTCCGTAAGTAGTGGCGAGCGAAAGCGGAAAAGCCCAAACCAGAAAGCTTGCTTTCTGGGGTTGTAGGGCCGCGATGTGAGACTGCAACGATTAGGGGAAGCGGATGGAAAGTCGCACCATAGAAGGTGAGAGGCCTGTACCCGAAAATCCGAGCAGCTCTAGCGGTACCCTGAGTAACGCGACGCACGTGAAACTTCGCGTGAAGTGACACCGACCACGGTGTAAGGCTAAATACTCCCAAGTGACCGATAGTGAACAAGTACCGCGAGGGAAAGGTGAAAAGAACCGCTGTGAGCGGAGTGAAATAGTACCTGCAATGATACGCTTACAAGGTGTCAAAGCCCGCAAGGGTGATGGCGTGCCTTTTGCTTAATGAGTCTGCGAGTTATTGTCCGTGGCAAGTCTAAGCCCTTATGGGGTGGAGGCGTAGCGAAAGCGAGTCCGAAGTGGGCGCTAAGCCGCTGGCAGTAGACCCGAAGCGGAGGTGATCTACTCATGGTCAGGCTGAAGGTTGCTTAACCGCAATTGGAGGGCCGAACCGGTGAATGTTGAAAAATTCTCGGATGAACTGTGAGTAGGAGCGAAAGACTAATCAAACCCCGTGATAGCTGGTTCTCTCCGAAATAGCTTGAGGGCTAGCCTCGTACGCTGACTTGTGGAGGTAAAGCACTGGATGGACTATGGCCCCTAACGGGGTACTGAATCCAATCAAACTCTGAATGCCACAGGGAGAAGTACGGGAGTCAGACGGTGGGGGATAAGCTTCATCGTCGAAAGGAAAACAATCCAGATCGTCAGCTAAGGTGCCAAAATACCGCTCAGTGGAAAGGATGTGAGGTTTCGATAACAGTGAGGATGTTGGCTTAGAGGCAGCCATCATTTAAACAGTGCGTAATAGCTGACTCATCGAGAAACTTCGCGCCGAAAATGATTGGCGATCAAGCGGTATACCGAAGCTACGAATACACATCGATTTCGATCTTTGTGCATGGTAGGAGAGCGTTCTTGGTGCTGAGAAGCGGTAGGGAAACCATCCGTGGAGCGCCCGGAAGTGAGAATGCAGACATGAGTAGCGATAAGAGAGGTTAAACTCCTCTCCGCCGTAAACCCAAGGTTTCCTGGGCAAGGTTCGTCCTCTCAGGGTTAGTCGGGATCTAAGCTGAGGCCGTATGGCGTAGGCGATGACCAGCAGGTTCAATATTCCTGCACCACCGACATTTAACCTGGAATGACACAGCGATAGAGATGGAAGGGCGGGTGATAGTGCCGACGGCAGGGAGCGATCTCTGTCGGTTCCATTGACAGAGCTGTCGAGAAAAGTTCCAGCATATACTAAGGTGCCCGTACCGTAAACCGACACAGGTGGGTGAGTAGAATATACTAAGGCGCGTGAGTTAAAACTCTTGAAGGAACTCGGCAAGTTAGCCCCGTAACTTCGGAAGAAGGGGCACCCAGAAATGGGTCGCAGTGAAATGAGTCAACCGACTGTTTAACAAAAACACAGCTCTGTGCCAAGTCGCAAGACGACGTATACGGAGTGACACGTGACCAATGCGGAAAGATTACGGTAAGGGGTTAGCGCAAGCGAAGCTCTGAGCCCAAGTCCCCGTGAATGTCGGCCGTAACTATAACGGTCCTAAGGTAGCGAAATTCCTTGTCGGGTAAGTTCCGACCTGCACGAATCGTGTAACGAGTTGACTGCTGTCTCCAAGAGAAGCTCAGCGAAGTTGTAGTGGCGGTGAAGATGCCGCCTACCCGCAGCAGGACGGAAAGACCCCGTGCACCTTTACTGTATGCTGTTACTGGATTTTTACTCGGGATACTTAGCGTAAGTGGGAGACTTTGAAGTGTGGATCTCGGTTCACACAGAGTCGTCGATGAAACACCACTTTTTCTGCGTGAAGATTCTAACCCCTCGCCCTGAAGCGGGCAGGGGGACAATGGCAGCGGGTCAGTTTGACTGGGGCGGTTTCCTCCCAAAGAGTAACGGAGGAGTTCTAAGGTTCCCTCAGCCTGGTTGGCAATCAGGCGTCGAGTATATGGATAGATGGGAGCTTAACTGTGAGACACACACGTCGAACAGATGCGAAAGCAGGACCAAGTGATCCGGTGGTAGAAAGTGGAATTGCCATCGCTCAACGGACAAAAGGTACGCCGGGGATAACAGGCTTATCGCTTCCAAGAGTTCATATCGACGAAGCGGTTTGGCACCTCGATGTCGGCTCATCGCATCCTGGGGCTGGAGAAGGTCCCAAGGGTCCGGCTGTTCGCCGGTTAAAGCGGTACGCGAGCTGGGTTCAGAACGTCGTGAGACAGTTCGGTCCTTATCCGCTGTGGGCGCAGGAGATTTGAGGGGTTCACTCTTTAGTACGAGAGGACCGAGAGTGACGAACCTCTGGTGTTCCGGTTGTCGTGTCAACGGCAGCGCCGGGTAGCTATGTTCGGAAAGGATAAGCGCTGAAAGCATCTAAGCGCCAAGCCTATCCCAAGATGAGATCTCCCAATTAAGGTCCAGGTAGACCACCTGGTTGATAGGACGCAAGTGTAAACGTGGTAACATGTGAGCTGAGCGTTACTAATTACCTGATCGGCTTGATCTTGTCCCTCCCATACCGTGCTTCAAGGAGCTCCCTAAAGGGCTCCATGAGGTAGGGTCTGGGAGGGGTAAATACAAGATTGTAAGTCTCATTAATGTTGTTTTCTGAGTCGTTTCATAAAAACGGCCACTTTACCTATAGTCTTCAGAGAACCTGTTTCAGAAGAAGCTATTTGACAGTGCTAGTCTTCAGAATCTGCCGGAACCTTCAGCCCCAAAAGTTGAAACCGTCCGGTAGGACTCTGGTGACCAGAGAGGCTTGGCCCCACCCGTTCCCATACCGAACACGGAAGTGAAACGAGCGATCGCCGATGGTAGTGCATCTATAGGTTGTGCGAGAGTAGGTCGTTGCCAGTATATTGAACCCCGCTATGCGAAAGCTCAGCGGGGTTCATGCTTTTTAGGGACAGTGTTTTTGCCCCGTAGTCCGGTTTTAATTTATAAAGCGTTTTCAGAAACGCTGTAATCGATTTCCGCTTACCTCTTATGTACTTCCAACTTGAGGTGGGCAAGAGAGGGCTAGACATTGGGTGTCAAATAGAGATCGCAAGGGTGTGGACCCTACGCTTGTGTCGTAAAGTTGGATGATTTGCTGGCAGTCTTAAGCCCCGGTAGGCCGGGTGAAACCCGGGGGTATCCCGCCCCTGCATCGCGCGTGCCTTTATGGTACGCGCAGAATGATCGTAGGAATATGTTTAAGCAGGAATCGTGGAATTGGAGCCAGTAGCCAGTAGCATCGTGCTCGTACCATAAAGGCACGCGCGATCTTTTTTTGATCCTACCCCAGGCGTTGCCTGGGGCTATGGTCCTGCCGCCCCTAACGGGGCAGAAGCTCTAAAACGGCTACCTAATCGGCTAAAACACGCTACCGACTCCGATGCAGCGCAAACTCCGTTTGCAGACCGGCAATCGCAGCCAAAAGCGCGTCGTCGTGAAGAGAATCGGCGAGGGCAGGGGGCACGGGGAGTAACGACGGATTTTCGCCGCGAACAAGCGCTGCTTCCGACATCTTCAGGTGATGCGGTGGATCGGCGATGAGACCCGCCAGTTGCCCATTTTGAATCTGGGCGAGCACCTTTTGATCTGTTGTGGAATCGACTGTAACGGGGATGTCGGGAAGGAGCGGTTTGCCGTAAGGATTCTGGCCGTCGGTAAGAAGTACGGTCGCGGCTAGGTAGCGGAGGGACGAGTGTGAATTCAGCGGCGACGTGGCAAAGACACCAATTGTTCCCGCCGACTTACCGCCGACCAGTAGCGCCCCGTGGCTTCTAAGAATTGCGGCCAAAAGTTCCGCCGCGCTCCCGGTATTCGCGTCCATGAGCACCGCAATCGCCGGTTTGAAGGTCACGTGCGCTCCCAGATTCGTGTAGTAAGGCTCGCCCCGCGTATCTTGGGCGGAGGCTGCTAAGGAATAGAGGGCGGTACGCTGGGGGAGAAAGAGAGTCGCGAGCGATGCAGTGAGCTGAAGGTCGTCGGAAGTGGCGTCGCGCAGATCGAGGATAATTCCCACGAGTTTTTGCGTCTCGGCCAAG
This sequence comes from uncultured Verrucomicrobiae bacterium, assembly GCA_963743595.1. Taxonomy (GTDB): domain Bacteria; phylum Verrucomicrobiota; class Verrucomicrobiia; order Methylacidiphilales; family UBA1321; genus CAVURW01. Next base: position 15,732 of record CAVURW010000014.1, on the reverse strand, counting down.
TTCGCCTGAGTCCTGAGCCAATCGACGTCGCTAGATTGCCAGGAGAGCCGCAAGTAGAGGATCTTGTTCGGAAGCACTTGCGCCAGGGGCGGCGTGACCGGGAGCGTACTCGAGACGAGAGAGGCCCCACCGTGCAATCGATCCAAGATGTGGTGGAGGTGCTCGCCTGGGTGGTAATGGACTTGATCAGGAAACAGGTAATTCTTGCGAAGAATCTCCAGCACCTTGGGAATCAATTCGTGGGGCTCGTTTTCCGACGCATCTGGCTTATCGATATTTCCGATGGGCAACGCCGGAAGCGCCGACGGGGCAGACGCCGTCGGTGCCGGTTTGGGCTCAGCCGAAAGCAGGTTCAGCCCATTCGCCAGGAGCGCGACGGTGAGCACGCTTTTCAGCATAGGTTTACGATAGAATCGAGATAGCTGCGTGATGTTCCTGCAGCGATTTGACCGTAAGCGGTTGTTCCTGCAACGACTCGATGGCCGAGAGCGAGGCTTGTGCCGCCGCAATCGTCGTCATGACTGGCACCCGTTGATCCAGCGCCGTCGTGCGGATTTTCACCTCATCCTGTCGGGCCACGGGTCCGGCGGGCGTGTTGATGATCAAATTCACCTGGCCATTCTTGAGCATGTCGAGCACGTTGGGTCGACCCTCAGAGAGTTTGAAGAGTCGGCGAACGGGCACCTTGGCTTGCTCAAGAGCGCTGGCTGTCCCAAACGTCGCGTAGATCACAAAGCCGAGGTTGTGAAGACCCCGCGCCACCTCTATCGTCTCGGGCTTATCTTCCGTCCGTACGGAGATGAACACATTTCCTTTCGTGGGGAGGGGCGGCATGGCGGCCATTTGCGCTTTGGCGTAGGCCATTCCGAAGTCTTCGTCCACGCCCATCACTTCGCCCGTCGATTTCATTTCGGGCCCAAGCAGAATGTCGGTGCCCCGGAATTTCGAGAACGGGAACACAGCTTCTTTTACGGAGTAGAAAGGCGGGATGATCTCATCGATGAATCCCAGTTCGGTAAGCTTCAGACCGACCATCACCTTGGCCGCAAGCTTCGCGAGCGGTTGCCCGATTGTCTTGCTCACGAAGGGAATGGTTCTCGAGGCGCGCGGGTTCACCTCAAGCACATAAACGACCTCATCTTTAACGGCAAATTGCACGTTCATGAGACCGCAGACCTGGAGTTCCATGGCCATCTTCACGGTCGCATCGCGAATCTCTTCTTCGACCGTCTCGGAGAGCTTCGGCGCGGGAATCACACAGGCGGAATCGCCGGAATGAACACCGGCCTGTTCGATATGCTCCATGATCGCACCGATCACCGCCGTCTCGCGGTCGCAGATGCAATCGACATCGACTTCGGTAGCGTCATCGAGGAATCGGTCCACAAGCACCGGACGCTCTGGCGAGGCGGCAACGGCATAACGCATGTAATGGCGCAGTTCTTCGTCGTTATAGACGATCTGCATCGCGCGACCGCCCAGCACAAAGCTCGGTCGAACAAGCACCGGATAACCGACTTTCGCGGCGGCATCGAGCGCTTCTTGTTCGTTGGTGGCGGTGCCATTCGGCGGTTGGTTCAGCCCAAGTTTAACGACCATTTCTTGGAAGAGCTTACGATCTTCCGCGCGTTCAATTGAGGTAACGTCGGTTCCGATCACAGGCACGCCCGCCTCCTGCAAACTGGCGGCGAGATTCAGCGGCGTTTGTCCGCCGAATTGCACAATGACCCCGTAAGGATTTTCCTGAGCGCATATGTGCAGCACGTCTTCCGTGGTTAGCGGTTCAAAATAGAGTTTGTCGCTGGTATCGTAATCCGTGGAGACGGTTTCCGGATTGGAATTGACCATGATCGTTTCATAGCCGATCTCTTTCAGCGCGAACGCCGCGTGCACACAGCAATAGTCGAACTCGATTCCCTGGCCGATGCGGTTCGGCCCCCCGCCGAGAATAACGATCTTCTTTTTGTCCGACGGCTTGTTTTCCGAAGCGCCGTTAACCGGATCGTAGTTATAGGTAGAATAGAAATAGGGCGTGAAGGCCGCGAATTCCGCCGCGCAAGTATCGACGAGGCCGTAGGTCGGTTTGATTCCCAACGAATTACGCCAGGTGCGCACACTGTGCTCCGTGGTTTTGAGAGCCGTGGCAATCTGCCGATCAGAAAAGCCGAGTTGCTTGCTACGCCAGAGTAGGGAAGCGGCATCGGTGTATTCTTCCACGGTCTTGAGGATGAGGTTGCCCTCCATATTATGCGGGGTCAGCTCACCGATCGTCGCCAAGGTGATTTCGTGGTCGTAAATCTCGCGAAGTTGACGCAGAAACCACGGATCGATTTTCGTTAAATCGTGAATCTCATCTTCGGTGAAACCGGCTCGAAACGCGTGGCGAATGTAGAACACCCGCTCGGCATTCGGCGTCACCAGCTTCTGTTGGATAACGTCTCGTCCAATCGCTTCGTTGCCGCCATGTTTACCACCGCCGAAACCGAACGCGCCCACTTCAAGAGAACGGAGCGCTTTTTGGAACGATTCCTTAAACGTGCGTCCGATCGCCATCGCCTCGCCGACGCTCTTCATCTGCGTGGTGAGCGTGGTGTCGGTCTGCGGGAATTTCTCAAAGGTAAACCGGGGGATTTTTGTGACGACGTAATCGATCACCGGCTCGAAACTGGCAGGGGTTTCCCGGGTGATGTCGTTCTTCAGCTCATCCAGCGTGTAACCAATCGCGAGCTTGGCCGCGATCTTTGCAATCGGAAACCCGGTCGCCTTGCTCGCCAGTGCTGAGGAGCGCGAGACGCGGGGGTTCATTTCGATTACGATCATGCGTCCGGTTTTCGGGTCGACCGAGAACTGGATGTTCGAGCCGCCCGTCTCGACGCCGATCTCACGAATAACCGCGAAGGAGGCGTCGCGCATCACTTGATATTCTTTGTCCGTGAGCGTCTGCGCAGGCGCGACGGTGATCGAATCACCGGTGTGAATGCCCATTGGATCGAAATTCTCGATCGAGCAGATGATCACGCAATTGTCCTTGCGATCTCGCATCACCTCCATCTCGTACTCTTTCCAACCGAGAAGCGACTCTTCGATGAGCACCTCGTTTACCGGGGAGAGTTCAATGCCACGCTTAACGATTTCTTCAAATTCTTCCTTGTTATAGCCAATGCCGCCGCCCGTGCCGCCCATGGTAAAAGCGGGTCGGATGATGAGCGGGAAGGTGCCGATTCGCGTCGCGATCTCGCGAGCCTCTTCGATGGTGTGGGCTGTTCCGGAGAGCGGAACGTCCAGGCCGATCTTGATCATCGCGTCTTTGAACAGCTGGCGATCTTCGCCCTTTTTAATTGCCTCGGCATTGGCTCCGATCATCTGCACGTTGTGCTTGGCCAGAATGCCGCGCTCATGGAGTTTCATGGCGGTGTTCAGCGCCGTTTGACCACCTAGCGTGGGAAGGAGAGCGTCCGGTTTTTCGCGCTCTATGATCTTTTCGACCACTTCCGGCGTGATGGGTTCGATGTAGGTGCGATCCGCGAATTCGGGATCGGTCATGATCGTCGCGGGGTTGGAGTTGATCAGGATAACGCGGTAGCCCTCTTCTTTGAGAGCCTTGCAGGCCTGGACGCCGGAGTAATCAAATTCGCAGGCTTGGCCGATGATGATGGGGCCCGAGCCGATGAGGAGGACCGATTGGATGTCAGTGCGTTTGGGCATAGGTGTCGGATGGTTATATGAGGAATGTGGGAGGAAACAACGCAGATTTTTTCGAAAGTCCGGCACGGCAACGGAGTTAATCTTAGTCAGCTACTGGGAAAGTTGGCATGAAATCCATTGCATTCCACTGGGACCTACCTCAAATTAGAGCTATCTATATGGCAAACGACGACAGTGGTCAGAAGCTTCCCAGCAATGTAAACGCGGCTCAGGCCGAAAAACTAAAAAAACTTCAACCCGGGGCCTATTGCAGCTCCCGGAGTTGGGGATTTGGTCAAATACGGTCATGGGATTCGGATGGAGATGCGCTCATTATCGACTTCAAAGGGAAGTCGGCGCACGCCATGCAATTCGGGTACGCGGCCGACACGCTAGTCCCGATCCCGACAGAGCACGTTCTCGCCCAGATCCAGATCGATTTAGAAAGGCTCAAACAACAGGCGCAAACGGAACCAGCGACGCTCATTCGCCTCTGTATCGAGAGCCTGGGCAAGGGCGCAACTGCCGATGGAATCATGGCCGTTCTTTGCCCCGATGTTGTCGCTGAACCGGGCTACAAGAAATGGTGGGAAGGAACAAAACGTACGCTGAAGAAAGATGGGCTGTTCTTTGTTCCGAGCAAGAAAACGGAAGCACTTCGCGTTTTGGAGGCGGCCGGAGCTCTGGGAGAATCGGCTGTGGCAGACCTGCGAGTGGCCAATGGAACCAAGGCGATTTTGCTCGCTCTGCCTGCGGTGATTCGACACTGGCAAGAAGTAAAGAATGAGACGCTGGCCCGCGAGATCGTGGAACTGCTCAACGCGAATTTGGCCAAGATCCCCAAATCGCAATTGCCCATTCAGCTAGAATTGGCGCTGTCTCGGGATGAATTTATGGTCGAAGCGGCGCTGGAACCGGAAACGGGAGCGCTCTCTGTCGTGTCACTCTCTCCGCAAACAGCGGTTTCGCTGAGCCCCGTGCTCGATTCTCTGCCGGGTGCCAAGCAACCGAAGTTGCTGGAATCTTTGCGTAAAGGAATGCCGGACGAATGGCCGTCTCTGTTCCAGGGATTGTTACCGAAAGCGAATGGCCGCGTTGCTGAGACCATCACCGATGCTTTTGTGGAGGCCGACCAATCGAGCGTCGTCGTCTCCGCTGTGGATCGGCTTCTGCGCGAGCGTAATGTGACCTGTGATTTTTTGTTCTGGCTGTGTAAAAATCGGCCAGAGATTTACAGTACGCTCATTGAGCCGAATTTGTTCATGGCGATCCTTTCGGTGCTGGAGAAAGACCAGTTCTCTGAGATCAAGAAAGGCACCAAGCTGTATGAGCTCGTTTTGGCCGATAAGCCGCTGATGGCGGTGATTCTTAAGGGCGCACCGCTGGCGGACGTGCGCGACATCACCCGCGCGATTCTCCTCAGCCCCGTCTTTGAGGAACTCGATAAACGCTCGCTTTTGGCGACGATCATCAAGCTCTACCCTGAGGTGCAGGCGATGGTGGTGGGCGACAATAAATCTGCGCAAGAAGCGAAATTGATCGTTTCCTGGCCGAGTTTGCAAAAGCGCAAAGCCGAGCTGGACGATCTTATCAACCGCCAGATTCCGCAAAACACGCAAGATATCCAAATCGCCCGCGGCTACGGCGACTTGAAAGAGAATCACGAATTCAAGTCAGCCAAGGAGATGCAAACAGTATTGAATCGCCGTCGGGACGAGTACGAACGGATGTTAACCCGGGCGGAAGCGACCGATTTCGCTGGTGCCGATACGAAGCAAGTCTCTCTGGGAACGAAGGTTACGATCAAAGACGCGACGACCGGTGTGATTCTGGTCTATGTCATTCTCGGCGCTTGGGACAGTGACACGACGGCAGGAATTATTTCCTATGAGACTGCGGTGGCCCAAGCATTGCTCAGCCGTAAGATCGGAGATCAAGTGGACTTAAAGACAGACGACGGGTCTTTTAAGTCGGTGGTGATTGAAAAAATCGAGCCACACGGAATTGATCTTTCCGTCCCCAACTAACCTGCTTTAATCCAGAACTTATGAGCGCAACTAGCATCACCAACATAACGGCACGACAAGTATTAGATTCCCGCGGCAATCCCACTCTCGAAGCAGAGGTTACTCTGGTCGACGGAACGCGCGGGCGGGCGATTGTTCCCTCCGGAGCAAGCACCGGCGAACACGAAGCCCTGGAGCTGCGTGATGGCGATAAGACTAAGTTCTTAGGCAAGGGCGTTCTCAAGGCCGTGAAGCATGTGCAAACGGTAATCGCTGAAGCGTTGATCGGTTACGATGCGCAAGACCAACTGGGTCTCGATCGAATGATGTTGAAGATGGACGGAACGCCTTCTAAAAAGGTGCTAGGCGCAAATGCGATCCTTGGCGTCTCCTTGGCCAATGCCCGTGCGGCGGCGCAGTCCCTCCGCGTGCCCCTCTACAAGTACTTGGGTGGGCCGAACGCCAAGACACTGCCGGTTCCCCTGGCAAACGTGATTAATGGAGGTGCGCACTCTGACGCTCCGATCGATTTCCAAGAATACATGATCGTCCCGAAAGGCGCGCCGAGCTTTAGTGAAGCGATTCGCTACGGAGCCGAGGTGTTTCATGCTCTCAAGAAGGTTCTCCACGATCTCAAGCTGGGAACCGCTGTAGGTGACGAAGGCGGATTCGCACCGGCCCTGAAGTCGAACGAGCACGCGCTGGAAGTCATTGCACAAGCGGTCAAAAACGCTGGTTACAAACTGGGTGAAGACATTTTCCTGGCTCTGGATGTGGCGAGCAGCGAGTTTTTCGATAAGGAGACGGGCATGTACGTGTTTAAGAAGTCGGATGGCAGCAAAAAGACCGCAGAAGAGCTGGTGGCTGTATATGAGGATTTGGCCAAACGTTACCCGATTATCTCGATCGAAGATGGCATGGCCGAGAATGATTGGGTCGGTTGGAAAGCGCTGACAAACAAACTTGGCAAAACGACTCAGCTCGTGGGCGACGATCTCTTCGTAACGAACGTGGAGTTCCTCCAAAAAGGCATCACGGAAGGCGTGGGAAATTCGATTCTGGTAAAGGTAAATCAGATTGGATCTTTAACTGAAACGTTCGATGCAGTTGAATTAGCAAAAAGAAACGGCTACACTTCGATTCTGAGTCATCGTTCCGGGGAAAGCGAAGACACGACCATTGCGGATATCGCTGTGGCGCTGAATGTTGGGCAAATCAAGACAGGTTCGTTCTCACGTACGGATCGCACAGCCAAGTATAACCAGCTTCTAAGAATCGAAGAGGAACTTGGCGAAGCGGCCGTATTCGGTGGAACGCTCAAGTAGTCTTGCTCCGGATAAGCGATTCACAACAAAAACTATGTCTGCTCGATTGCTTGATCCAACTGCGATTCCTCTAAAAGAACGGGGTGAAGGAAATATCTGGGCGTTACTCGTGGGAGTAACGCAGCTGGCCATTTTCTTTATCGGCGTGATTTGTCTTTTGATTTTGTTCCTGCCCGTCATCGATACGGGAATCAATCAGAAGGACCAAAATGCGCAGCTTCAGCGGAAGATCAACTTGGAGCGGGAGCGGAATCGGGAATTGACCAGCGAGATCCAGGAAATGAAGTCGGACCCGGCATTCGTTGAGAGGGTGGCCCGTGACCAATTGAACTTCGGGAAGCCCTACGAAACAGTATTCCGGTTCGATTCGTATCAGGCGACGGAGAATTCTCCCGCTGTCCCGCCATCGCTTCCGACCAGCGACCATTCCCAGTAATCACCTCACTTGCCCCCGTTATGAGCGAGTCCACAGAAGAACCCGCGAAAGCGCCCCCGGCAGCAGGTGGTACAGGAACATGGATCGATAGTCGTTTTGAGGTGAAAGATCTCATTGGCAGTGGCGGTGTCGGTGACGTCTACATGGCTTGGGATCACCATTTAAACCGCAGCGTGGCCGTCAAACGGATGCGCGGTGAGCTGGGTGAAGACGAGCGCCGCGTGGTGGAACAGATGTGGCGGGAAGCGATGACGACTGCGTGTCTCCAGCACCCGAATATCGTGACGATCTTCGATTACGGAATCGATAAACACGGGGCGTACGTTATCATGGAGTTGATCGAAGGCGAGACGCTCGAGACCATTCTTGGGCGCGGCCCGCTGCAGTTTGAGGACTTCCACCGGTTCGCCCAACAATCATTAGAAGCGCTCGTGGCCGCGCATACCAGCGGGCTGGTCCATCGAGACCTGAAGCCGGGCAATTTTATGCTCACCCACTCCACGTCCCACCGGTTTCACGTGAAGATTCTGGATTTCGGGTTGGCCAAGTATCTGGATCGGCCGCGTCCGCAATCGCTTGATCACCTGAATTCACTCATGGGCTCCGTGCATTACATGGCTCCGGAACAGTTTCAGCGCAAACCGATCGATTGCCGGACCGATCTCTACTCCATGGGTTGCATCTATTATGAGATGGTGACGGGGCACGCGGCATTCGAGGGTGAAACCGTGAGTCAATTGATCGATGCGCATCTGCGTGTCTACCCCTACCTGATCAGTACACTGCGTCCCGATATTGCTCCGAAGCTCGAGACCTGGGTTAACGATTTCATCCATAAAGACCCCACCCGCCGCCATCAAACGGCGTTGGAAGCGCTGCTCGCCCTGCCTCCGGCTGTTGACTGCGCCCGTAGGCCACGTGCTAAGACAGGTCCGCTTTATGTCGACTGAGATTTAAGAATCGACAACAAACGGCTGACATTGGTATTCTAGGGTCCAGTTCCGGTCCATGGATACACAGACGTTTAATCTCTCGGGGGGACAACAGGAATTTGACAACCTTAAACGGATGTTGGAGGCCAGAGGCGTCACTGTGCCGAGCGGAAATCATGGGGAATTTAATGACCCGGCGCATGGCATTTCAGGGTCAGTCGATTTCGATGGCCACCATGGCTTGTCGGTTGGCGTTGCTCAAAAGCCATTCTTTATTGGAGCTGGCCGCGTGTTTGGAACAATGCAAGAGCAGCTAACGAAATATGAGGCCGCACATGGCCACCAGTCGTGGGATCAGACGCATGAGGGACACACACAGTTGGCATCCGCTACCGGGACAGATCTGGAGCAAAAACATGCGGAGTTAGCGGAGCAATTTCGCACTCAGCCAGCCTTAGGAGATGTGGCTGCGAATTACCACGAGCAGTTGGCCGCTGCGGGGCAGTTGAGGGCAGATGGGCATGAACTGGGCTTGCCAGAAGACCATGTCCATACCATGGCAACTGCCGCTGTACGAGATGCCCAGCAGACCGCCACCGAGGGAATTCAGGGCAGGGTGGGGCTTATGGCGAGCTTGGAAACACACCAAAGAGGTGTGAGCCAAGGTGCTGAGCACGAACAGCATACGGCGAGCATGGCTTGAAGTCGCGGATGAGTAGCTGCAGGCGTCTCCTGTTATAAATGGCTTGTAAGCTAATCAGAACCTGTTGGAATCAATTGGCCTATGAAACTTCTCTGTCTTCTCTTCGCACTTTTTTGTTCGATCTCTACCGGGTTTTGTAATCTGGTGACCCTTCATAAGGCGACGATTCAGATCCAGTACGGCTTCAGCGACTCCCCCGAATACAAGGGGTTCAAGGTCTATAACAACGGAAACGAAAAGACCTTCATCTGGATGCGGGACCGGGAATTGCAACCTGGCGAAAAGATCGTGGATGCGACTTTCCAGAAGGCGATGGAGAAAGAGATGAAAGTCTATTTCGGCGATAACATTCGCATCTTGGACAGCAAAATTTCCGGACGAGTGAGTGTGCCTGATGTGGAAATGCTCATCCATAAGCCTGAGACAGTGGGACGCACCGCCGTTCGCGCCTACGTTTTCATCCATGGAGGCTACGTGTTTTACCTGATCTTGGGAGCAAGCAATCACACCGATCCGCTGGAATTGACGTCGCTTGCAGGTGCGCTCTCAACCATCGGCTTCACAGAGTAGCGCTTTTCTCTCGGACGTACCTGTGCATGATTGAATCATGAAGGTGCAAATGTATTTCGGACTGCTCTTCGCTGGAATAGGAGCATTTGTCGTAGGTATGGGATTCTATTATATCGATCACGATATTTGGCTCGATCTATTGGGGAAATCGGCCCAGGGAACGGTTCTCCAACTCTACCAGAAAGAGTCCGACGATAATACCTCCAGCTATGTGGATTACCGGTTCGCTGATTCCACTGACCATCTCCAAAAAGCAACGGCTGAGGTCAGCTCCACTACCTACGGAACGCTCGCGGTGGACGAGCATGTTCCCGTGGAATATTTACCGAGCAATCCCGGGTGGTGTCGAATGCGCGGAGCGATCTCGGCGAAGGTCCAGGGCTTGGAAGCGATCGTTTTTGGTATCATTTTCGGAGGAATCGGAGGCTTTATCGCATGGGCCCCTCTCGTCTATGAACTGAAACTGTATCGGCTTTCCAGAAAGGGCACTCTCGCCAGGGGAACCGTTGTACGGTTGGAAGAAGATAAAAGCGCTTCGGATGAGGATCGAATTCCCAAGCTGCTGGTCTACAGCTTCACGGACGCAATCGGTGTTCAGCAGACCGGGCGGAGTCGCACGCTGGGCTTGGCTGAAGAGAAGTTTTGGGAGGAGAGAGTCGGCGAGGAATTGCCGGTCTACTACAATCCAAAAGATTCCACGGACAACGTGCCGCAGCTCAGCAGAAGTTCCACGAATCGGATCACGGTTTAGACCGGCTTATCCGGGGTATGCGGGTGCTTCCGCTAGATGCGACTATTCCAGTTGCCTCGGGCTGTCACACATACAAGAGCGAGGGGCCACCCGTTTTATCGAGCGGCCCCTCTTTGTATTTGTGGGCGTAAGCCGAATTCTGTACCAGCTTGCTTGCTTAAGGCAGACCGGCGATGACCATTCATCTCAAGAGTCTTTCGACTCCTGCGGCAGGGGGTTGTGACTCCACTGCGCATGCGACCGATACCCGAGGTGGACCTCCCTGAGCTCTCGCCCAGAAAAGGCCGGACAGGCGGTCCAGCACCTCTGTTTAGCCTTGCACCACACGGGGTTTTTCGTGCCCCTTCGGTTACCCGTCGGGCGGTGAGCTCTTACCTCGCCTTTTCACCCTTACCTGATCTGCTCGTACAGACACAAATCCGGCGGTATATTCTCTGTGACACTCTCCGTGCGCCGCTCCTTTCGAAGCGACACCCCGCAGCTTTTCTGCGGCGTGCTGCCTTATGGTGTTCGGACTTTCCTCTTCCAGTTCTCACCGAAAGCGGTCATCTGCCCACAACTCGCAGAATAGATAACCCTAACCCTAACCCTAACCCTAACCCTAACCCTAACCCTAACCCTAACCCTAACCCTAACCCTAACCCTAACCCTAACCCTAACCCTAACCCTAACCCTAACCCTAACCCTAACCCTAACCCTAACCCTAACCCTAACCCTAACCCTAACCCTAACCCTAACCCTAACCCTAACCCTAACCCTAACCCTAACCCTAACCCTAACCCTAACCCTAACCCTAACCCTAACCCTAACCTAACCCTAACCTAAACCCTAACCCTAACCTAACCCTAACCCTAACCCTAACCCTAACCCTAACCCTAACCCTAACCCTAACCCTAACCCTAACCCTAACCCTAACCCTAACCTAAACCCTAACCCTAACCTAACCCTAACCCTAACCTAACCCTAACCCTAACCCTAACCCTAACCTAACCCTAACCTAACCCTAACCCTAACCCTAACCTAACCCTAACCCTAACCCTAACGGGAGGATGGGTCGGGAGGGAGGTAACGGTAGGGTAACGGGAGGGAGGGAGGGAGGGAACGGGAACTAACGGGAGGGACTTAACCCTAACCCTAACCCTAACCCTAACCCTAAAGGTGCGATCTGGACTTCTGCTGCGTTGACGAAGGCCTGAGCTTCAACGGCGCCACGCTCAATGGGGCCAACCTGTCGTACGGCACGGTCTCGGGCGGACTTTACCGGGGCCGCGGTCGCCGGCGGGAACTTCAGCTACTGCACGGGATTCCATGCGCAGCAACTCTACAGCACGGCTGACTACCAAGCCGGGAGCCTGGCGGGCATCGCCTTGAGCGGAAACAATATGGCGGGCTGGAGCTTTGCGGGGCAGGACTTTACCGGCGCCAAGCCGAAGTCCGCTGCGGCCAACGCCAGCTTCAACAGTGCCACGCTCACGGTGCGGACCTTACCGGGGGCGACGGTCACTGGAGCGGACTTCGGCTCGACCACCGGCAATGGAATTTACGGCACAACAGCTTTACAGCACGGCGAGCTACCAGGTCAAGAATCTCAGCGGGCATCGGGTTATCTGAACAACGATCTGACGGGGTGGAACTTCGCCGGGCAGAACCTGGCCAACGCCAGCTTCAACAGTGCCCCACGCTTACGGGCGCGGACCTTACCGGGGCGACGGTCACTGGAGCGGGGTTCGGTTCGACCGCCTCAGGCAATGGATTTACGGCACAACAGCTTTACAGCACGGCGAGCTACCAGGTCAAAGAACCTCAGCGGCATCGGGTTATCCAACAACGATTCGACGGGTGGAACTTCGCCGGACAGAACCTGGCCAACGCCAGCTTCAACGGCGCCACGCTCAATGGGGCCAACCTGTCGTACGGCACGGTCTCGGCGTGGACTTTACGGGGGCCGCGGTCGCCGGCGGGAACTTCAGTTACTGCACGGGATTCACGGGCCAGATAACTCTACAGCACGGCTGACTACCAAGCCGGGAGCCTGGCGGGCATCGCCTTGAGCGGAAACAATATGGCGGGCTGGAGCTTCTTGAATCAGAACCTAACCGGCGCGATGAGCTACGAGCTGCGCCTGACGGTGAGCTTCAACCGCGGCCACTCTCAGCAGCGTCAATTTTACGGGGGCCACGGTTAGTGGAGCCGATTTTGGCTCTACCACCGGTAATGGTTTTACGGCGTCGCAGCTTTATAACACAGCGAACAATCAGGTCAAAGAACCTCAGCGGGCATCTGGTTATCTAACAACGATCTGACGGGCTGGAACCTCGCCGGACAGAACCTGGCCAACGCCAGCTTCAACAGTGCCACTCTTGTCAGCGCCGCTATCGCACGGGACGGTGACGGGCGTGGACTTCACCGGTGCCTACATTGCCGGCACGGACGATGGAACGGTTGCCGGAGCAAACCTCAGCTACACGACGGGATTTACGGCGTCGCAGCTTTACAGCACGGCTGATTACCAAAGTGGGAGTTTGGCGGGGATCGGGCTAAGCGGCAACAACCTGTCTAGTTGGGTCTCCGCTGGGGCTACCTTATGCAATGCCAATCTGAGTTCCAGCACGCTGACGAGCGCGAGCTTCAATGGTGCCACTCTTGTCGAGCGCCAACCTATCACACGGGACGGTGACGCGGGCGTGGACTTCACCGGTGCCTACATTGCCGGCACGGACGATGGAACGGTTGCCGGAGCAAACCTCAGCTACACGACGGGATTTACGGCGTCGCAGCTTTACAGCACGGCTGATTACCAAAGTGGGAGTTTGGCAGGCATCGGGCTAAAGCGGCAACAATATGTCGAGTTGGAACTTTGCCGGGAAGGACCTTACTAATGCCAACTTGAGTTACGGCACGCTGACCAGCGCGAGTCTCAATGCTGCCACTCTGTCAGCGCCAACCTATCACACGGGACGGTGACCGGCGTGGACTTCACCGGTGCCTACATTGCCGGCACGGACGATGGAACGGTTGCCGGAGCAAACCTCAGCTACACGACGGGATTTACGGCGTCGCAGCTTTACAGCACGGCTGATTACCAAAGTGGGAGTTTGGCAGGGATCGGGTTAAGTGGCAACAATATGACAAAATGGAACTTTGCCGGGAAGGACCTTACTAATGCCAAATCTGAGTTCCAGCACGCTGACCAGCGCGATCTTCAATGGTGCCACTCTTGTCAGCGCCAGGATGGATCATACGGGGATGGTGGACCGGCGTGGACTTCACCGGTGCCTACATTGCCGGCACGGACGATGGAACGGTTGCCGGAGCAAACCTCAGCTACACGACGGGATTTACGGCGAAGCAGCTTTACAGCACGGCTGATTACCAAAGTGGGAGTTTGGCAGGGATCGGGTTAATAGCGGCAACAATATGGCAAAGTGGAACTTTGCCGGGAAGGACCTTACTGACGCCAATCTGAGTTACGGCACGCTGACCAACGCCAACTTCAACGGCGTCCATCGGTCAGCGCCAACCTGAGCAGTGCAATCTTGTCGAACGCCAATTTGTCGACCACCAGCCTGGCTGGGGCGACTCTTACCGGCGCTGCAGTGACAGGGACGAACTTTTCCGGTTCAGACCTTGTCGCTCAGCAGCTTTATGTTACGTCTAGTTACCAAGCCCGGCAACCTGACCGGGTTGACCTTGCCGTAAGAGCCTCCGGTTGGAACTTCGCCTGACAGAACCTTACCAGCGGTTTAAACCTCGGCAATGCGAACCTCAGCAACGCCGATCTTTCGTCACGCACCTCGACGAAGGCCAATCTTAAAGGTGCGACGGTCACTGGAGCGGATTTTGACGGCTCGAACCTCACTGCTTCGCAGCTTGACAGTACCGCCAGCTACACGGCGAAGAACCTGGATGGAATCGGACTCAGCGGCAACAACTCTGACGAGTTGGAAGCTTTGCCGGGCAGAACCTCAGCAACGCGGACCTCAGCAACGCGAACCTCAACAAAGCCAACCTTTCGAGCACAAGTCTCTCAGGGACAGATTTTGCCAGGTCAACGGTCACGAACGCGAATTTTACGGGCTGAAATCTACCGCCCAACAACTTTACGATACGGGCAGTTACGAGGCAAGGAACCTATCGGGATCGGGCTGAGTTCAGAGCACCTTGTCCGGTTGGAACTTCGCCCGACAGAACCTCACCATGCAACCTTAGCAATGCAAACCTAAACGATGCCAGACCTTTCCTCGAGCGAACTTAACGAAGACCAACCTTAAAGGCGCGACGTTCACCGGGAGCGGATTTGACGGCTCGAATCTCACCGCTTCCCAGCTTAGCAGCACCGCCAGCTACAAGGCGAAGACCTGGATGGAATCGGACTCAGCCGGAGTACTTTGACCGGTGGAACTTTACCGGACAGAACCTTTCCGTGAGCAACTTGGCAATACCCGTACTTTCGTCGGCGAAATTCGCCGGAGCGAATCTAAACGATAGCGATCTGCGGGGTGCGACCGGGGGACTCTCGGTTCAGCCACTACGCATAACACCATCCTGCCCAACGGGACGATCAACGGGCTGACGCTGGACGCTGGCGAAACGCTGAACGTGCGGGAAACTCCAACGTCGCCATCCAGGCGTTACCGGGACGCCCAGGATTAATCCCGCCGCAACGCTCCAGATGACCTTCGACGGCAATTCCTGGGGCTCGACGATCTCATTCGATCCGGCACACTTCGCTGCGCTGGCCGGTTCCTTGGACTTGATTGTAACGCCCAACATGAATCTCAATAGCCTGGCGGGCGACCCATTCCAGTTGTTCGATTGGACCGGTGTCGCCCCCGTGGCACGTTTAACGTGGTGAGTGATCTGCCCACCGGATACGACTGGGACACGTCCCAATTGTACGCGACAGGCGATGTCACTCTCGATTCCGTCGTCACAGGCCAGTCGTCCTCGCCTCTACGAGAATGGGGGTTCGCTCCGTCCCCGAGCCCTCAACAATTGTCTTGTTGGGCATGGGTGCTGTTGCCTGTGGCCGCCTATGCTTGGCGACGGCGAACAGTATAGCGCATTTAGCGAACCAATCGAGCGATCTGAATTCTTGCCGGCGGCTTTTTACCTGCTCGCGCGCTGACTGCCATCGCCAAACCAATCGGTCGATCTTAACGTCATTTGGGGTGAACGTGGCGGAACCCGACTTGAGGGAAGTGTTGCGTACGCCCAACCAACGATGCGTCGGCATGTCGACCGACTGGCGCGATGTAGCTTGTCGGCGCGGGACTCCTTCTCTAGGAACTCAAACGCTCCAGTACGGCACCGAGGAAGGAGTAG